>NZ_JAKKSC010000005.1:0-231378 GCF_025653705.1 Shewanella sp. SM87 | reverse complement strand
GTGTTAACGCACTCACTCCTGCCGAAAATTGATAGTGAAAATCGGCGACTATCGCTGAAATATCTTCATTCGCAAGCGCTAACATCATACGCGTCACAATTTTCTGCGCGACATCGACCGACGTTTCTGGCAGTAATAGCGCAAATTCCTCACCGCCGAAGCGACCAAAGATATCGTATGGGCGCGTGCGAGCACTGATAAATTGGGTAAAATGCTGCARTATCTTGTCACCCACTTGATGCCCATAGCGATCATTAACGAGTTTAAAATAATCGATATCCATCATGACAAGGCACAAAGGTAACTGTAGACGACTCAAGCGTTTGATTTCATGCTCTAACTGCTGGAAAAAATGCCGTCGATTRGCAATACCGGTTAATTCATCGGTGAGTGCGAGTCGATTCAACTCAGTCTGYGCATTCCTTAGGGCAAATTCGACCTGTTTTAACTGGGTAATATCGGTGCAAACAATGACCATATCGCCATTGTGATAAACCTGCTCAGAAAGTTGCAACCASCTACCGTCGACCAGATCCACTTCAAAACGTCGAAAAGCTGATTTACGTTGATTCGCATGAATAAGTTCAAGCCATTCCTCTATGGTTTCATGATCAATTTTAGGCCCTTGCTTATGGGTAAAGGCAAAGTGCATCATGTCGTCAAAATGCCGGCCAGCCATGTCTTGATCAACAAAACCAAACATTTTCGCAAAGGTATGGTTATAAAAGATAAAATGATTGTGCTTGTCCAAAACAGCGAGGCCATTCTCGCTTAGCCGTAARGCTTCGGTTAAAAAGGGGTAAACAGACTCAAGAGATTCTTTTTCCATCGATTATTCCTAGCAATGACGCTTTTAGAGAAGATCTCCGACATGTTTAGATTAGCAGCGTTCTACACTAATCACAGCGTCTTTGTCTTTACCCCCATATTACCGCAACGGGATTGGCTCTACCGCGATATAAATCCCACACATTCGGCAAATAAGCTTTAAAAATCAGATCCAATACTTTGATAATTTACGATTTTACGGCCAATTTACTGAGTTACAGTGGCGCGCGCATTTTTCACCAGAGGTATACGACAAAACATTAGATGCAGTCATGAAGCTTGAGCCCTGAAGAAGTTAGCCATGTTCATAAACTTAGAAACCCTAGGTTTCTACTCAACGTATCGGAGAGTAAATACCATCATGCTAAGCATGTGTGAGTCGTATCAGCAAACGCTAGATCCAAATAATTGAAGTGATAAGCTCTCAATAGTTGAAGTAAAATGTCAGCCTGTGTAATTTTCAAATACACTTTTATCCACTTTCAACATCCCACCAACAAAAATGCTCAATAACTTTATTTAACGATAACCCTCTGCCTTTCACAAAAACGCATAAATATTCTCATTTAATTCAAATTGGCTGTTGCAAAGGCTCATAAAAGCGGTTAGTTTAAATCCACTAATACGGATAGACGTCCGTAACAACGCATTCAAGGCTTAACTGTATTTCGACTGCACTTTATTTCGAACAGTTGGGCCAATAACGTTAAATACCGAGAGAGTAAAATGAGCCCACTACTGAACGCTATCCACCACCATCACCACCATATGCGGTAGCCTTCGGACGCTCACTGCCGGAGGACTATATCCTTCTGGCGGACTGATTCAAGATGATCATAAACCCCTGGAAGGAATTCCGGGGGTTTTTGCATTTAGGCGTTAATTTGGGTTTTAATTTACATAAGCAACTTTAGATATTTAATAAATTATCAATACGTTAGCTAGAGCACTTAGCTAGATTCCTTAGCTAGGACCCGTTGAATAGCAAGGCGTATTAAACCGATTGAACAACACTTTTTGAATCTTTTAATTTTGATACTTTTGAGCGAGATAACACTATGACCGAATCGAACCGTTTACGCATCGCCATCCAAAAATCTGGCCGTCTTTCTACTGACTCTCAGCAACTGCTAAAAAGCTGTGGTGTTAAATTTTCCATTAATGAACAACGCCTTATCGCTCATGCCGACAATATGCCTATCGATTTACTGCGCGTTCGTGATGACGATATCCCAGGATTGGTGATGGACGGCGTGGTTGATATGGGGATCATCGGTGAAAACGTACTCGAAGAAGAACAAATCGAGCGTCAAACCCTGAACAAACCCGCAGATTGTCTCAAACTGCGTCAGTTAGATTTCGGATCATGTCGCCTCTCGTTAGCCGTACCGACAGAATTCAGTTACGCCGATGCCTCCTCGTTAGAAGGATTACGCATTGCCACTTCTTACCCGAACCTGCTGCGCCGTTTTATGCAACAAAAAGGCATAACTTATCGCGACTGTATGTTAAAAGGTTCGGTTGAAGTCGCCCCACGCGCTGGCCTTGCCGATGGGATTTGTGATCTCGTGTCGACAGGCGCTACCTTAGAGGCCAACGGCTTATACGAAACCGAAGTGATTTACCGCTCAATGGCCTGCATCATTCAATCGACCCAAACCCAATCGCCGACTAAACAAGCACTCATCGACAAAATTCTGTCCCGCGTCAACGGCGTTATCCGCGCCCGTGAGAGCAAGTACATACTGCTACACGCGCCAACCGAAACCTTAGATCAGATCGTCGCCCTGCTGCCCGGCGCTGAAAACCCAACCGTATTACCATTAAATGATGATACTAACCGCGTTGCTATCCACGCCGTCAGTACCGAAGATTTGTTCTGGGATACCATGGAACAGTTGACCGCACTCGGTGCCAGCTCGATTCTGGTGATGCCAATCGAAAAAATGATGGGGTGATCTATGGAAATCCTAACTTGGTCCACCTTATCAACCGCCGAGCAAAAAACGGCGCTGAAACGCTCGCCTTTAATTGGTGACAGCGGCTTAGAGCAAAGCGTTCGCGCCATTATCGATGCGGTGGCGACGCGGGGTGATGCCGCCATTGCCGAATTTAATCAAAAGTTTGATGGCTTCAATAGCGCGACCAAAGATTTAAATGGACAAGGAAGTGGTGAGCTGCGCATGGGTGAAGCCGAGATTACTGCAGCAAGCGCACGAGTATCACCAGAGCTGAAAGCGGCGATAGCCAAAGCCATGGCGAATATAGATGTGTTTCACAGCGCCCAGCAATTTCGCCCGATTGATATGGAGACCGAGGCGGGAGTACGCTGCGAGCTACGTAGCGAACCGATTGAAAAAGTGGGTTTATATATCCCCGGTGGCAGCGCACCATTAATTTCTACCGTGATGATGCTTGCCCTCCCCGCCAAGATCGCCGGCTGCGAACAAAGAGTATTGGTCAGCCCACCGCCGATCAACGATGCCATTATCTATGCAGCCAATGCCTGCGGGATCACTGAAATCTATCAAGTGGGCGGCGCACAAGCCATTGCGGCACTGGCCTTTGGCACAGAAACGATTCCGGCGGTCGATAAGATTTTTGGCCCAGGTAATCGCTATGTTACTGAAGCTAAACGTTTAGTGTCACAAGATGGTCGCTGCACTGTGTGTATCGATATGCCGGCTGGTCCTTCTGAGGTGTTGGTGATTGCCGATAGCGACGCGAATTGCGAATTTATCGCCGCCGATTTGCTTTCACAAGCTGAGCACGGCCCTGATTCACAAGTGATTTTAGTGACGGATTCGCAAGCTATCGCGGACGGCGTGAATGACGCACTGACAAGACAACTCGCCGTCCTGCCGCGTTGTGATATCGCGGCAACGGCGCTATTGAGCAGTCGTACTTTGGTTGTGGACGATATGCTGCAAGCCGCGCAGGTTTCTAATCAATATGGGCCTGAGCACTTAATCATTCAAACGCGCTTTCCCCGTGAGTTGCTGAAAAACATTCGCGCCGCTGGCTCGGTATTTTTAGGCGCCTATACGCCTGAATCAGTTGGTGATTATGCCAGTGGCACCAACCACGTGCTGCCGACTTACGGTTACAGCCGCGCCGTGTCGAGCCTGTCATTAGCCGATTTTAGCCGCCGCTTTACCGTGCAGGAACTCAGTGCTAAGGGCTTAATCGGATTGGGGCAAGCGGTCATGAAGTTAGCCAGTAACGAATTGCTCGATGCGCACAAAAATGCCGTCGCAGTACGTTTAGCTAGCCTAGAGAAATGATCCGCTTAAACCTTAAGTGAACAACTCTTAAGTGATTAGTCCTTAAGTCTATAAAAATAGAGCTGAGTGAAGAAAATGAGCCAAATGATCAGCATGGAAAAGACAGCAGAACCCACAGTATTAACGGCATCAAAGTTAGCACCATCAACGTTAGCGCAATCGGCGTCGCTAAATTTAGCCGAGCGCCTAGCGCGCCCTGAGTTACTGGATTTAACGCCCTACCAAAGTGCCCGCAGACTGGGCGGTCGTGGTGATATTTGGATCAATGCCAACGAATCCCCCTTCAATAATGTCGATACGGCAGCACTCGATTTATCGAAATTGAATCGTTACCCAGAATGCCAACCGCCGCAGCTTATCAATGCCTACAGCGAATACAGCGGCGTGAGCACCAGCAAGATAGTCGCCAGCCGCGGCGCCGATGAAGCGATTGAACTGTTAATTCGCGCCTTTTGTATACCAGGCGTCGACAGCATTGCCTGCTTTGGCCCGACGTACGGCATGTATGCCATCAGCGCGAACACCTTTAATGTAGGCGTTAAAGCGTTAAATCTCAGCGCGGAATATGGCTTGCCGACAAGCTATGCCGAGGACGTTCGCGGCGCAAAACTGGTGTTTATCTGCAATCCCAATAATCCGACCGGGACTGTGATCGACAAAGCCATTATCGAGCAAGCAATCAAAGCCCTGCCCGACGCGCTTGTAGTGATCGATGAGGCCTATATTGAGTTTTGCCCTGAATACAGTGTGGCGGATTTGCTGGAAAGCTATCCGAATCTGGTGGTACTGCGCACCCTGTCAAAAGCCTTTGCTCTCGCCGGAGCACGCTGTGGTTTTATGCTGGCAAATGAGGCCGTAGTCGACATCATTATACGCGTAATTGCGCCCTATCCTGTGCCGCTACCCGTGAGTGAAATCGCCACCCAAGCGCTATCAAGCGCTGGCGTTGCGCGGATGAAAGTGCAAGTTGCACAATTAAATGAGCAAGGCGCCAGGCTCACCGCGGCGATCAGCGCTTATTGTTCAAAATCGAATAGTTCAGATTCGCGCGCCCGCGTGCTTAAGCCTAACGGCAATTATGTGCTGGCTGAATTTGATGATGTCGCCAAGGTCGCGGCGTTACTGCAAGGCAGCGGCGTTGTCGCCCGCGCCTACAAAGACCCAAGGCTTGCCAAGGCTATCCGCTTTAGCTTTAGTTCAAAGGCGGATACCGATGTGTTAGTGAATTTATTTGAATCGCAACACACTGAGCAGTCACCAGAAACGAATAATAAGTAACTGAACATAAAAACTAATAAAACCAATAAAAAGCGAATGCAACGCTGAAAGTTAAATCAGCTTAAGCATTAGCTAAACGAATTGAATTTAAAGGTAGAGCCATGAACCCACAATTTGTCCCGAACGTTGCACAAAAAATTCTGTTTATCGACCGCGATGGCACCTTGATTGAAGAGCCCATCACCGACAAACAGGTCGATAGTCTAGCGAAATTAGTGTTCGAGCCACAGGTGATCCCAGCTTTGCTACGTCTGCAAAAGGCAGGATTTCGTTTAGTCATGGTCAGCAATCAAGACGGCCTTGGCACACCGTCTTTCCCGCAGGAAGATTTCGATGCGCCCCACAATATGATGATGCAAATCCTCAAAAGCCAAGGGGTGAACTTCGAAGATGTGGTGATTTGCCCACACTTTAACGATGAAAATTGCAGCTGCCGTAAACCTAAGCTTGGGCTAGTAAAAGACTACCTCACCCAAGGCTGCATCAATTTCACCCAATCAGCTGTAATTGGTGATCGCGAAACCGATGTGGAACTCGGCAATGCCATGGGCATTAAAAGCCTGAAATATCAACGCGAAACTTTGGGCTGGAATGCCATCGCTGATGCGCTGCTCAATAAAGGCCGCACAGCCACGGTCGTACGTACCACCAAAGAAACCGACATTCGTGTGACTGTTGATCTCGACAGCCCCGTTAAAGGCAACATCGACACAGGCATTGGCTTTTTCGACCACATGCTCGATCAAATTGCTACCCACGGTAATTTTAGAATGGATGTGAAAGTCGATGGCGATCTGGAAATCGACGATCACCACAGCATCGAAGACACGGCACTAGCCATAGGTGATGCCCTGCGCCAAGCGCTCGGTGACAAACGCGGCATTGCCCGTTTCGGCTTTAGCCTGCCGATGGACGAAGCTAAGGGTGAGTGTCTGCTGGATATCTCTGGCCGCCCTTTTATCAAGTTCTCGGCCGATTTTGAGCGCGAGCATGTGGGCGAAATGGCCACTGAAATGGTGCCGCACTTCTTCCGCTCCTTTGCCGATGGCCTGCGCTGTACGCTGCATGTGTCGACGCAGGGCGATAACGATCACCACAAGGTTGAAGCCCTGTTTAAAGTGCTCGGCCGCGCGCTACGCCAAGCAGTTAAAGTTGAAGGCGATATTCTGCCATCGAGCAAAGGCGTGCTTTAAGGCATCAGCATAAATCGTTTAAGAGGTTAGGATGCAACAAGACACTCTATTAACAGCTGGCCAGCAATTAACAGCAAATGAATCATCAGATGCTGAAACCGTCATCATAGATACGGGCTGTGCCAATTTAAACTCAGTACGTTTCGCCTTCGAGCGTTTAGGCGCTAAGGTGTTGGTCACAGACGATAAAGCCAAAATCAAAGCGGCAAAACGTGTGGTGCTGCCAGGTGTGGGCACAGCGGGTGCCGCCATGGCATCCTTGCATGAAAAAGGCTTGGTCGAACTCATTCAAGGCCTGACTCAACCTTTGCTGGGCGTGTGCCTTGGAATGCAAATGTTGGCAGCGATTTCTAAGGAGCGCGGCGGAAAAGGTCAAGATTGCGAGTGCTTAGGCATAATCCCCACCGACATTTGCGAGCTGGATACTGAACTACTCAAAGCTGAAGGCTTGCCTTTACCGCACATGGGCTGGAACCAACTTAAGCTAACAACAAACTCACAAGGCGCCAACAGCCCTAGCGTTCACCCACTGTTTGCGGGCATTGAAGATGGCAGTTATGTTTATTTCGTCCACAGTTACCGCGCGCCGTTGAGTGAATTTACCTTAGCCCAATGTTCCTATGGTGAAGGCTTTAGCGCCGCCATCGGCAAAGGCAACTTTATGGGCGTGCAGTTCCACCCCGAAAAAAGTGCCGCCGTGGGCGCGCAAATTCTGTGTAACTTTTTACTGATGGACGAGTTGCAAATGAACGAAGCGCTGATGAACGAAGCGCAGCAAGGCAGCTCTGCTAATGGCCAAGCGGGTTTAAAGAAGGCTGACCAATGAATAAATTACTCATTAAAAAACTAGTTATTAATAAATTACTTATAAATAAATCAATTAAGGATCTGAGCTTATGATTATTCCTGCGATTGATTTAATTGATGGCAATGTCGTCCGCCTTTATCAAGGCGATTACGGCCAGCAGACCACCTTTGATTTAAGTCCTTTGGCGCAGCTGCAATCCTACGAGGCTCAAGGCGCTAACTGGTTGCATATCGTTGATTTAACAGGCGCGAAAGATCCCGCTAAACGCCAAACTCGCCTTATCAGTGAACTCGTGGCGGGACTAAACGCTAACATTCAAGTGGGCGGCGGCATTCGTACAGAAGAGCAAGTCACTGAATTATTAGCTATCGGCGTAAAACGTGTGGTGATTGGCTCGCTGGCGGTGAAAGAACCTGAGTTAGTTAAACAATGGTTTATCAAGTACGGCAGCGAGGCAATTTGCCTCGCTCTTGATGTGAATATCAACCAGAGCGGTGAGAAAATGGTCGCCGTATCCGGTTGGCAAAGTGGCGGCGGTAAGAGTTTAGAATCCCTTGTAGAAACCTTTAGCGCTGTCGGCTTAAAGCACGCGCTAGTGACTGACATTAGCCGTGACGGCACCTTAACGGGCGCAAATACCGCGCTTTATCAAGAAATTGCTGCAAGTTATCCCGATATCGATTGGCAAGCCTCCGGCGGTATTGCGACCCTTGATGATGTTGCCGCCGTGCGTGATAGCGGTGCTGCGGGCATCATTATAGGCAAAGCCTTGCTTATCAATCAGTTTAACATGGTGGAGGCAATCCAATGCTGGCCAAACGACTAGTCCCCTGTTTAGATGTGAAAGACGGTAAAGTAGTGAAAGGCGTACAGTTTCGTAACCACGAAATTGTCGGTGATATCGTGCCCTTAGCCGCGCGTTATGCCGAAGAAGGCGCCGATGAGCTGGTGTTTTATGACATTACCGCCAGCGCCCACGAACGTGTGGTCGATAAATCTTGGGTGAGCCGCGTGGCGGAGCAGATTGATATTCCCTTCTGCGTGGCAGGTGGCATTAAAACCATTAGCCAAGCCCGTGAATTATTAGCCTTTGGGGCGGATAAGATTTCGATTAACTCGCCCGCCTTAACCGATCCGAGTTTGATCTCACGCCTGCAGGACGAGTTCGGCCGCCAGTGTATCGTGATTGGCATCGACTCCTTTTTCGATGACACCAGCAACAGCTATAAGGTAAAGCAATTTACTGGCGATGAAGCGGCGACTAAGGATACGGCGTGGTTCACCCAAGACTGGGTTGAAGAAGTGCAAAAAAGAGGTTGTGGTGAAATAGTGCTCAATGTGATGAACCAAGACGGCGTGCGCGGCGGCTATGATATCAAGCAGTTAAGTCTTGTTCGCGCCATCTGCGACGTGCCTTTAATTGCCTCGGGCGGCGCTGGGACTATGGCACATTTCCGCGATGTATTTATTGAAGCCAAGGTCGATGCGGCGCTGGCAGCGAGCGTATTCCACAAGGCGATTATCAACATTGGTGCGTTAAAAGCCTATTTAGCGGCCGAAGGCATTGCGATTAGGCGCTAGCTATTGCAATTAGACGCTCGCGGTCAATCGTTTATAGCGAGCTAATGCGCCTGCCGCTACAGTAAGAGCATGAGCAAGCAACCCGAATATGCCGCTAAAAAGCATCAATAAATTAAGAGTGAATACTATGTCAACGCAAACAAACACTAAGTCAGATTTTAGCGAGCTGGATTGGGACAAACAGGATGGACTTATTCCTGCCGTGATCCAAAATCACTTATCGGGCAAGGTATTAATGCTCGGTTATATGGATAAGGCCGCGCTGGAAAAAACCTTAAGCACAGGTGATGTGACCTTTTTCAGCCGCTCAAAACAGCGCTTGTGGACTAAGGGTGAAACCTCGGGCAATACCTTAAAGTTGGTGGCCATCGATAAAGACTGCGATAACGACAGCCTGTTAGTGCAAGTGATCCCCAACGGCCCAACCTGCCACAAAGGCACCGAAAGTTGCTGGTTAGATGACAATGCGCATCCATTTTTGAACAACCTCGCCAGCTTAATCACCTCGCGCAAAGGGCAAAGTGCCGATTCCAGCTATACAGCGTCTTTGTTTGCGCGCGGCACGAAACGTATCGCCCAAAAGGTCGGGGAAGAAGGTCTTGAAACCGCCCTTGCCGCTGCGACCCACGATAAAGAAGAGCTGGTTAACGAAGCCTCAGATCTTATCTATCACTTGCTGGTATTGCTTGAAGATCAAAACTTAAGCCTCAGTGACATCACAGCAAACTTGCTGGCAAGACATGAAAAGGCGCTGCAGAACAAAGCATAATCTGCTTACTGATTCTGATTTCACACTAGTCACTGACATCTAGAAATGCCGCACACTTGAGCCAAGTCTGCGGCATTTTTTATTGCGCGATTCCCTCAAGTGCCATTGCCGCAATGTGAACAATGAATATCTTGCGCCTTAATCCTGTGACAAAAAATAATCAAAATACTGTTGTAATGGTTGACAAGTACATTTCAGTTCCCTATGGTTACCTCCGTTGCCGTTAGGTTATTAAGGCAAAGCATCAAAACACTTATCCGTTTTTACTCAACACACGCTAAGGCAAGTTTTATGTGTTTCACACCCTTTTATTATCCCTATCTGTAGCCGCAATGGATATACCCAAGCTACCTGAAGATACGAGTTTCAGAGCGCCTAGGGGGCTTCAATTCAAGGCGCATCAATGACAGAATGTCGACCACCTTTTGAATTGATGCAACACGGGAGTGGAGTACCCTAGACGCTCCGTCCCGGCGGGTTTTAACGCACTTTATGCGGTGTTGGTTATTTTTAACTTAGCCCGCTAGGTCTGCAAATAACCGCCTTGCCTAAAGTGCGTTAAACTCCCGCTGAATCCTGCATCTTCAGGTTGTTTGGGTATAAAATAGGCACCTTGCCTGACCTTCCATTGTGGCCATATCCTTTCGGATCCGCTGAGCGCCACTGTCTCATTTGCTTAAATTATTTTGTGCTTGAATCATTTCATTATTGAATCGCATCAAAATACTTTAAGGCAGTTGCTTTAGGATCAAGTCTTTATCTCTTTTTCTTGCAACACGCTTTTGAGATCATGTTATGACACAGAATAAAATTTTCGGCAGTTTACTGCTTATCGCAGGCACCACAATCGGCGCGGGTATGCTGGCTTTACCTATCGCTTCGGCGGGACTCGGTTTTGGCACGTCATCCGCCATTATGCTCATCCTATGGGCGCTGATGGCCTACACGGCACTGCTTATGGTGGAAATCCATCAATTCGCCCCCAGCGATGCCAGCCTTAATCACTTAGCGCAGCGCTTATTAGGTCGTAAGGGCCAGTTGATCGCCAATAGCGCCCTGATGTTTTTACTGTACGCCCTCTGCGCCGCCTACATTGCTGGCGGCGGCGAGCAAGTGAACCAAAAACTGAGCACTTGGCTAGGACTAAATTTGCCACCGCAGGCGGGTGCCATCCTATTCACCCTGCTGGTTGGCGCCATTGTGGGCATGGGAACCCACTGTGTGGATCTCATCAATCGCGGTTTATTTGCCCTTAAGCTATTAGCATTATTGCTTATGTTGGCCTTGTTACTGCCGCAGGTTGAAAGCCCACATTTACTCGAGCTTCCACTTAACCAAGGGCTGATTATCACGGCTATCCCGGTAATATTTACCTCCTTTGGTTTCCACGGTTCGATTCCCTCAGTGGTGCGCTACTTGGGCGTTGAGGTCAAAGCCCTGCGCAGGATCATGTTGTTTGGCTCGGCTTTGCCATTAGTGATTTACCTTTTGTGGCAACTGGGCAGTCAAGGCGTATTGAGCCAAAGTCAATTGCTCGAAAACCAGAGTTTATCGAGTTTTATCAATCAACTGGCGAGCGTACTACACAGCGAATACTTAAGTAGTGCTATTAGTCTATTTGCCGATCTCGCCCTTGCGACCTCGTTTTTAGGGGTGAGTTTAGGTTTGTTCGATTTTATGGCCTCAAGCTTAAGGCAAGAAGATAATGCAACAGGTCGAAGCTTAACCGCGGCTATCACCTTTTTACCGCCCTTAGGTTTTGCCCTCTTCTACCCTCAAGGTTTTATCACAGCGCTGGGTTACGCGGCGATTGCGCTGGTGATCCTCGCCATCTTTTTACCTGTGGCCATGGTGTGGACACAACGCCAGATGCGAGACGCTGCCAATATGCCGACAGGTTACCGAGTTGCGGGCGGCAAGTTAGCCTTAATGCTCGCCACACTTTGCGGAATTGTGGTGATCGCCGCCCAGATATTTAGCTAGCCGCAATTAACTCACCAAGAGTGAGTGAACTAAAAGTTAGCTAGCCCGAATAAAAGATGAAGTACAAGAGCCTGTAAAACCTCAACTATTGACAGCAGGCGCTTGTCTATTCAATGATCCTTTCACATTAGTCAGCTAAGCCCTTGAGTGTTAAACTGCCTCAAGTGCTCGTGCGCGATATAAGAGCTCCGATGCGATAACTCCGGAGCAACAGCCCCGAATCAAACGCTCCGAAGTAACCGAACAAAGTAAAAGTGCCAATGAAATATACACATTCGTGTATTTTTGCACTGCTAAGGCACGAGTTTGATCAGGGCTCAGTCAATAAGGATAAATATCAAACCCAATGCCAATCCACAACAAGCCAAGCCGTGGCAATGCCTCTGATAGCAAGGCACCTCAACACGAGGCAACGCAGATATCCGCTGGCCCTCGCAGTGGTGCTTTAGGTTCTGGAACGGATACTCATGTTGCTGCACAAAATCGCCGTAAATTCCCCCTAAAAAAAACCTTATGGCCGACCAGCTTAACGGGCATCTTGGCGGGCGTGGCGTTAACTGTTTGGATTGTGAATACTCAGGCTGAAAAACTGATTATGCAGGCGGCAAATTTTGCCCTCACAGGTATGGACAGCGAACTGATTAACATTGAATTAGGGCAAAGTCAGTTAGAACATTGGCGAATTACCTCTGCCAATCTGAGGGTACATGATAGCCATATCAGACTTAATGATTTGAATATTCAGCTAAAACTTGACTGGCCACAGAGTTTTGCCGAACTTAAACAGTTCAGCCAAGCCTCTTACCTCACTCAAAAAATCACCCAAATATCCACAGGTGATATTGAGGTCGAGTTAGGGCAATCACTATTTTTACCCAATCGAAATGCCATTGATGAACAAGGCCCCGCATTGGCCTTAGATATCAAATCATTACCACTCATCGATATCGGAAAAACCAGTCTTATTCTCAACTCCCACCATCTCAACACCCATAATGATTTACCCGCCTATCGTTTGGTAATGGGTAAGTTGAGCCTTAACGGCGCAGGGGAAATCAACAGCGAGTTTAGCCACGAAGGTGAAAGCATCGCCAAGCTCAAAGCCACACTCGCAGCCCAACAGTGGCAACTGGCAAGTCAAATTGCACTCGCGCCGCTGCTTGCGAGCTTGCATCAAATAAGCCTGAGGCAAGCGCAGGACAGTGTACTGAGTCCGTTAACTGAGCTTGATAAAGAGTGGCAAGCGTTAGCGATTGATCTACAAGGTCAATTGGTGTCCAACAGCAGTATCACTTTAACCTCAGGCGAACTTATCAGTGAGCATCAATTAATCGATCCAAAGCTGACCTTTAATCAACTAGCTGCACTAGAGCTTGCGCCTAAACCCGAGCTTGCACCTAAGTCTGAGTTAGCATTTAAAATTGCCGGACATTTAGCTGAACTTGACCTAAAACTAGAGCCCTTTAGCTTAGCGCTGAGTCCAAATACAGAGCAGCAACAGCGATTGATGCAGCTACTCGATAAGTCGCTGGCTAAGCCTTTAACTCAACCTTCGTCTCAATCTTTAACCCATCCGGCAGCCAAGACTGCTTCAGAGCAAGTGCCTGATCCGCTAGCGAGTCAAATCGCTAAGCTACTATCGGGGCTCAAAAGTACAGATACACCTGTGGGGATCGCACTGACATTGCCTGAAGCCCTGCACTATCCGCTGACTCAAATTCCGCAAGATGTGCACTTAGCTAATCCCCTTGCGATTAAACTTCCTCGAGTGAAGCTTAAGACCTTAGGCAGTAAGCTAGATACCCAAGTCGATTTGGCCAATGTTGAAATAACAAAATCAACCAAAGCACTGGCCTTCAAAACAGATTGGCGCCTTAATACGAGGCAAACAGGCTCAATGCAATTATCTGAATTGTGGGCAAATCCGCCGCATGACTTTAGCTGGAATAATAGTCAGTTAACGACAGCAGGCACATTTAACTTAGTTCAGACGCCAAGTTCAACCGATTGGCAATTCATCACTGCCACTACCGAGTCGACTGAACTGACTCAATCAACAAAACAAAATACTGGCAACACGCTACAGTTCGCCGTGGGTGAGCTTAAGCGTATTAGCATGCAAAATAAAAATGCGGCTAAACATGCAGAGTTTAGCCTTGGTAGTATCGCGATAAATGCCCTCGCGCCGCTGAACATAAGCTCGCAGCAAAGCACTCATACTCAGAGTTCTGGTATTCAAAACGCTAGCATTCAGAAAGTCAGTCCAGCGCAAAGCTCAGTGCCCACATCTGATACCGCAAACAGGTTAACCCTTGCCATACCACCTTTAACCTTAGCACTGGAGCAACTGTATTTTTCGCAGACCAAACAGACTTTAGTGACAGATGATGTAGTCACTGAGGCTAATGCTGATAAAAATGCTAGCACTAGCATCATAACGAAAACCGATATGAATGCGGGCAGTTTCTCGATTGCATTACAAAAAAACATGTCATTTGAGCTTAAACCCGATATCGAAGCGCTGTTCGATTCACTACTCGCTACCACTTGGCGTAATCAACTCGCATGGCAAGCCAGTCAGCTAAATATCGAAAAACAGCTCAGCAGCAAAGGCCGCAGCCGCAAAGAAACCGTACTCAAGCTGGACAAGTTAACGCTGGTACAAAGCTTAGATTGGAAAAATAATACGCTCTTTGGTGATGAGCACTGGCAAGTGGGCACGGTTGAGCTGCAAAGCCAACACAAGCTGAACCTTGCCACCGCGAGCAAACCTCTAGTGCTGACGGGGCAATGGGTTGTCGACACTAGCATGACCGAGGCGCTAGCCTTGCTCAATCAAACCCAACCCTTACCATCTGAGCTTAATGTCACAGGTAATAACCAATTACAGGCGCAGTTTAACCTAACGCAAAGACGCGATCAGACCCAATTTGCCATGCAAATAACTCAATCGATGACAGAACTTGAAGGCTTTTATAAAGACATCATTTTTGAAGGGGGAAAACTGCAAGCGCAATGTGAGTTCACTTGGGGGCAATCTTATAAAAAAGAGTCTCATAACAAGCCGCAGGACAAAGGCTATTTTAGCAGCCTCAGTAAGCTCAATTGCCCGCAGACGCTGATGACCTTTAACTTATTTGATCCTGGCTTTCCACTGACCGATATCGAAGTGGAAGCCGATATCGCCCTTGGCAAAGATGCCGAGAAATTGCCCGACAATTGGATACAACAACTCACAGGCTTAAGTGACACCGATGTTTCCATGACCGCCAAAGGCAAAGTGCTCAGCGGACAGTTTCTGCTGCCAGAATTTAGTCTTAAATTGCAGGATAAATCCCATGCCTATCTGCTGCTGCAGGCCATGAGTCTGGAAGAGGTCCTGCGCATTCAACCACAAATTGGCATCTATGCCGACGGCATATTCGATGGCGTATTGCCCGTCGATTTAATCAACGGCAAAGTGTCGATCACTGGCGGGCAATTAGCCGCGCGCGCACCCGGCGGCCTCATCGCTATCTCAGGCAACCCCGCCGTTGAGCAGATGCGCCAATCCCAACCGTATCTAGACTTTGTCTTTTCCACGTTAGAACACTTACAATATAGCCAATTATCAAGCAGCTTTGATATGGACCAAGCCGGTGATGCTAAACTGCTCGTCGAAGTAAAAGGCCGCGGTGAAGGGATTGAACGCCCTATCCACTTGAATTACTCCCACGAAGAGAACATGCTGCAATTATTTAGAAGTCTGCAAATTGGTAATGACTTGCAGGACAGAATCGAAAAATCAGTGAAGTAACAAGGAAACCTCAGTGAAGATAATTCAATTACAACAAATTAGCATAGGTACCCGAAGCGCGCTTATCGCATTGGTAGCCCTAGCCTCATTGCAGGGCTGTACGCCCACAGTCAAAATAGAACCGCCGGATAAACCTATCGTTATCAATCTCAATGTGAAAATTGAACATGAGATACGGATCAAAGTAGATAAGGAATTAGACCAACTCCTGTCAGACGATAAGCTGTTCTAATTAAATAAGAATTGAGGAATCACCATGAAATCAATCCGACTAAAAACAAAGTTATTATTGCTATTAACCCTCAGCTTTTTAAGCCTAAGTGCCTTTGCCATGTCACTTCAAGAAGCTAAGTCACAGGGCTATTTAGGCGAACAAGCCAACGGCTACTTAGGATTAGTGCAAGCCAATCCCGAAGCCAAAGCCGTAATGGACGACGTGAATAACAAACGCCGCGCCCACTACGAAACCATCGCCAAGAAGAACAAACTCTCCCCAGCCGACGTTGCTAAACTCGCTGGCGAAAAAGCCATAGCCGCCACAGATAAAGGCAACTATGTGCAAGATGCCAAAGGTAAATGGACTAAAAAGTAGTCCGCTTTCTAAAGCTCTAGCGCGTAAAAGCAAAACGAATAAACATAAACAAAACGCCTGCAATTGCAGGCGTTTTCATTGGTGGTCGATAAAGGGAATGATTTGCTGGCCAATACCTTTGAACGAGGATCTAGATTTTAGATTGTTTGATGGAGTTTGGTTAAGCACTGTCATTCCAGTGACTCGCCGTCCTGTTACCCCAAATCAACAAAGGGAATCAGTAAGATACTGATTCCCTTTGCTTTAATTTGGCGAGAGAGAGAGTCGAACCCTCGATTCACAATTCATTCTAACAAATCCTATAAAATCATAGTGTTATGCACCTTAATTTTTCAGATTGTACCAGCTTTTTGTACCACTTGAAACACCGAAGGAGTACGACGGGTAAGTCGACTCCTGATAAAACATCTAAATTATAGTATGAAGTTACACAGAATCATGAATGTGTCCAGAGAACAAAAACTCGCTATTACCAATAACTTTGATAAACTTCTTATCCGATTTTTCGTCGAAAACCCAAACGGAAAACTGTTTATCAACTTTCTGGCATATATTCTCAAGGTAAACTCTTAAATCATCAGGAAGTTGATTAACAACAAACCACCTTTCTAATAAATCAAAAGAGTCAATCCCATGGTTAAAGCTATAGTCTAGAAGTTGACCATATGCATATCTTGCTTTGGAGCGAGAACCTGCGGTGTCGTTAAGATATAAATATTTAAGCTCTAAAATTACACTTGTATGACCAGATTCTTTAATCAAAATGTCTGGCCTTATAAGTTGCTCTTCAAGAGATGTCTCGGAAACTATTTGGCAGTTAGAAAGATTCTGTTGTAAAAATTTAACTAATGGCTTTTGTAGCTGAGACTTTTCATTGAGCCATTTTATATGGTCTTGACTTCCTGTCGCACACACCGCATCAGGAGACTGCTCTTCACCATTATGTGCTTTAGAGCTTGATAGAGCAGCACCTGTTAACGCGATATCGTTAGCACCAGTACCAGTCACTATCTTAATAAACTTAGCCTCGTCTCTTTGACCAATGAGGAATTGCTTCCATATATTTATTTCTGAGTCTGTTATGCTCGCAAGGCTTACAAGTTTATCAACTGAAAAAATAACATCTTTTTCCGTGAGTGCCCTCATAGTTTTAGCTTTACGCTTATCAGTCCCATATTTTACAGTCGCATCTTCACCTTTTTGACGAGGATTAATCGAGAGCATAGCTCTGTTCTTTCCAACATCTGTCTTAGATTTCCGTCCAAGTCGAATCCTCAGATTTTCTTTGCTCCATAGTTTCTCCAAATTTGTAACAATGACATCAACATCAGGAAAAACAGAACGTAAGGTAACAACTAACTTTTCAAAAACGATAGCTTCCTCTTTTGTTAATAGCTCCTCAGCAACCCACCAATCCAAGTTATTTCCCTGCTTATATTTGAACATAGCGTATCACATCCTTAAAATTTAACGGTCTCTAGTAGCAATAGAGACATTAAAAATAACCATAAAATCAGCTAAATTGTACGTTCATCCTTTGTGATAAACACAATTCTCATACATCCGCCCCCACTGCAAACAACCAATTGAATTTAAAAATAATTCATACTCTTAACTTCGCAAGTTAAGATATTATAGTGAATACGGCACATGTTGAGTTAACCTCTCGAATTTACTGATTCTTAACTATGCCTGATGATATTCATAAAACACAGTATGTAGCCCAAAAATCCGTTATCTCTTATGCATACTTTTATGTTGCTCAATAATGAAATCTATAAGGTTGTCGAAATCAGTCTTAGGTGAAAAAGAATAATTTTCATCACAATATATCCTCAACCGCTTAGCATTATCTAACGCCTTGTTTATTGATTGTGGAGTATTACGAAAAGCAGAGAGTGCATTTTTCTCATAATCAGGCAATAACTTCTTTAAATCATCAACCACCAAATTTGCAGCAGACTTCCGGCCGGACTTCTCGTACAACTTAGTAGTGAATCTAAAATGAAGAATTAGCCAAATTTCAAAACAAGGATCGCTAGGTATTGCGATGAAAACCTTCTTTTTTAATTTATTGTTAACCATGTCAATTTTTTTTATCGCGTTAAAAAAACTTGCATGGTCATCTCGATCGAAAACACAAAATACTTGGTCAAAATCGGGTTTGCATGACTCTTCTTCCTCATCAAAACGCTTTTGGGCATGCTCTACTATGTTCAGTGGAGATTGTCCTAATCCAACTATAGAGACGTTGGCGGTTGACAACCTATAGTGGTTAACTACATCTTTTATATAGCGATAACCAGAAACCGTATCTTCACAAACAATCAAAAACTTCTTGTATGAATCTTTTTGTGTAGAAGCTCTTTTCGTTTGAGCTTTAGACTTTGCCTTAAGCTTATGGAAAATGTCATCTGAACCCATAACTAAATGCCCAAAGAAATGAAAGGTAATGCCCCATACGAACCTGATAAATAGCGTTCCTCGAGATTTTCATAACCTTTCCTTGGTTTATTAAAATTACTTAATGAGTAAAACTCACTCTGATTTCCATCTTTTTGCATGAACCAAATTTGATCTCTTCTAAATACATCCTGATTTAGAATTGACGTTTCGTGAGTAGTGAAAACTAACTGAGCATTGTTTGGATTGTTTTTTGGGTTCTGAAAAAGCTTAACCATGTGTTTAACTAGCAACGGATGTAAATTTGAGTTCAACTCATCAACAAATAAAACATTTCCGCACGCTAAAGCATCAAGCCAAGGCCCTGCAAATGAGAAAAAACGTTGAGTTCCGTCTGATTCCTCATTGAGATCAAATTCAACGGTTTTGCCATCATCATCTAAGCGTAAAAACTTAGTCGAGAATAAGGTTTCACCTTTCATCTTCTCGATAATTGTCTTTTTTAACTCTTTAGGCATATCGCTTGGGAGATTGTTCTCATCAAACTCCTCTTTTTCAATGAGAATGTCTTCAATTGAAATATCAACATCTCTCAACAACTTAAGGATATGATTTTTTTCATCAAGTTTGTCACACTGATAAGCTGAAAAACCGACTCCCCATCCATGAATTCCTGCAATTGCCAATTCTGAATTAAACCACTCAAAAATAGGTTTCAGTTGTTCACTATTAAGTTGGACTGCTGTAGATAAAAATAATGAGTTCTTCTTGGTTGAGTTTACCCACGTTTGCTTTTCACCTGTAAGATTACGCCCTAGGTCCCACTGATATTGTTCGCCATCCCAAGCTCTTAGAAACCATTTTTGAGGTTTTTTCTTCGGGAAGGCAAATAGCCATTCTGTAACAATTCTGTTTTCAACATAACTAAAACCATATAAATATCTGATATTGTTACATATTAACTCAAGCTCGAACTCGGTTTCAGCATTTTTAGTTTCTGCGGAAAGTCGATACGGGTTGTATGGAAGATGTTCATCTACTTGCCATTGAGCAGATTTAGTGATGATAGTCATCATTGTGGACAAGCCAGAAATCATATTAGATTTTCCGCTAGCATTTGCACCGTAGATTGCAGCAGTATTAAGAAGGCGTTGCGAGTCAAACTCAGCTTTCCACTCGAATAGATTAGAGTCTGCCATATCAGTATAGGCCTCTGCTCTCATATCAAGAGTTTGTGCTGAACGAATAGAAGCAAAATTCTTAATAGTGAATTTTACTAACATTTTAATTGTCCTGTTCATTATCCATTTACCTGATGACTATTACACCCAAGGTACGGTTATGTCCAGTTATTTGTCAAAATTCGTCAAATATGCGCTAAAGATTACACTTTAACAGCCCGAGTATTCTTCTTTGATAATACTCAAATACGTTTTCCCTGAGTAGACCCCTTTAGTTGATAGTAACCAGAAGTCGTTCGTATCTAATATTTACAGGTTAAGGAAGACGGGACGGTCGAGCATCCACGGACGGCTTGAACAACCTCCATGCTTAACTGCCAGTTCGCCTTCCATGGCTCTCGTTCATGAACTTAGAACCCCTCACGAGTCGACGAGTGAATGCCATGGCAAATCGCTTTACAACCAAAAGACCACACAACCACAACTATTTTTGCTTTTAGCACTCCGCAAATGACACCAAAAAATCAAAGCAAATCACCGTTAAACGTAGTATCTAATCTTTTGAACCTCCAGACTACGCAAATGCCAAAAAGGTGCGCCATGGTGATTGGCGAGACGGCCGTCCGCCCCATGGACGGGGCGGTCGAGCATCCAAGGACGGACTGGCTGCGAGTCGTCGAGTGAATGCCATGGCAAACCAGACTGTGTAGTGAGCTTGGTGGCAAAAGCTGAACCGAATTAAGAGTAGCAAGGATCACGAGTTAACATTCAGTGGCATTTAATAGCAAGGAGTTGGAAATTAATATGGAGATAGAAAAAGATTTTCTTGGGAAAAATACTATCGATAGCACATCAGCGCCATAGGGATTTGAGCAAATAATCAGCTAGTGGTGTCTATCAAAAACAATAGTAATTGATGCCTAATAGTAAATATTAAAAATCAACAATGACTATTGATCTACAACCCCATTATGCCGCAACCACGTGGCGCTGCGCACGCAGTGGGTGTAAGCGATTATGCATCACTTTGATGGTTTCAAACTGCGCCATAGTTTTCGCGCCAGACAAAACACATTCGGGTGACAATAACATCACTAGCGCGGACTGTAGGGTATTTTCAACCACGAGGGCGAGCACTCTTTGCTTTTGGCATTTTAGCTCAAAGACTTTACCTACATCGCTATAAACACAGACATCACTGGTATCAAAAAACCATGATTTAGGCATTTGCGGTGTCAGCATAAAATGGGCTGCGGTGGCATTGAGGGCAATTTGAACAATAGCGGCATCGGATAAAGACAGGGTTTTAGGTAATCTATCGAGTAAGTTCATATAGAATTTGGCGTGCGCAATATTAAACTCCATGCTTGATAAGGCATCTGGAATGAGTAATTTTGCTTTATAAGACGTCAGAAATTCTATCTCGGAACCTAACGATACGCCTAATACACCATACGAATCGTTATATTTCCATTGCCAATCTTTTTGCGGCATTAATAACATAACGGTGACCCAATATTTGAACACTGGGACATAATAGTAGATATTTTATCCAATATCAAAATAAAAATAATAAAATACAAATTATTTAACAGTTACTTAGTCGATCTATTGTAAGATCTTAACAGCGATCTATGGATCATTTTAGATCGCTGTTAAAGAATAAGATCTTATTTTAGATCGTTATATTAATCCTAAGATCATTATTTCAAGCGGTATGCATTCACTATTTCTTTAATTAACTTCGGACCTTGATAAATAAAACCTGAATAAATCTGAATCATAGTGGCGCCCGCATCAAATTTGGCTAAGGCATCTTCAGCGCTATTAATACCGCCCACACCGATGATCGGGATCTGCCCTTTCAAACAAATCGCCAATTGCTTAATCACTTTAGTAGACAGCTCAGTTAAGGGTTTGCCACTTAAGCCGCCGCTTTCATTGGCGTTGGCAAGACCGCTAACACCATCACGTGTTAAAGTAGTATTGGTCGCAATTGCGCCATCAAATTTGTTTTTAATCAAAGCTTGCGCGATATTTTCAATTTCTTCGATGGTTAAATCTGGAGCAATTTTAAGCGCGATGGGCACGTATTTTTTATGCTTTTCGGCCAGCTCAAGTTGCTTGGTTTTAATTGCGCTCAATAATTCATCTAATAGATCGCCATATTGTAGCGATCGTAATCCTGGGGTATTGGGTGATGAAATATTCACCGCAATATAAGCCGCATGGAGATAAACTTTATCCATGCAGATCAAATAATCGTCTTTACCTTGTTCTACTGGCGTGTCTTTATTTTTGCCAATATTGACGCCAACCATGATATTGGTCTTTTTAGCGATCAAATTTTTGACCAGATTATCGACACCCTTATTATTAAACCCCATGCGATTAATGATGCCTTTGGCAGGCTTTAATCTAAATAGACGGGGTAAATCGTTACCAGGCTGTGGTCTTGGGGTAACTGTACCCACTTCAATATGACCAAATCCCATCGCATGAAAGGCATCAATCGATTCGCCGTCCTTGTCCATACCGGCAGCGAGTCCCACTGGGTTAGGAAAGGTCAACCCCATAAAGCTGACAGGAGCGGGTGCAATCGTTTGTCCATATAGACATGTTAACGGGCTATTGGCGGTCACTTTTAAACTGCCTATAGCAAGATGGTGAGCTCGCTCAGGATCCATCTGAAACATGACTTTCTGTGCGATTTTATAAAACATGTACTTTCCTCGACCTAAAAAAAGCCCCGGCGATCGCCAGGGCTTCTGATTGTTATAATAAGTTTACTTTTGGCCTTCGCAATGAAGGATCAGAAGGTTAAGTTCACGTAGGGCGACAGAGAACTTAGCAAACTCATGGATTTGCGACGTTTTAAAGTCAGCTAGCATATGGAACCATCTTTCCAATAAGCCTTGATTTATCTCAATCCACTGAGAAATCACACTTTCGGCATCACAGGTTGCACTGCAGGTTCTTAAGACCACTGAACTCAATGCACGTTGTTGCCAATCTAACTCTTCCCTAAAGGCGGCACGAGCCAGTGCTTGCCAATGGTTCGCTACAGGTTGAGCGCTGATCTGTTCTAAGAACCAGTGCAGCTCAACGCGGGCGCCGAGTTTGAAGTAAGTTTCAGCCACTAATGCCACTGTCTTATCTTCTGTTTGCGCAATTTGGGCAATGTCTAAGGCAGAGAACAAGGTGCTCATGTTAGCCACAATCGTTGCCACAGCTTGTGGTACGTTTTCTTTGACCAAGGCATTGATCTCAGATTGGATACCTTTAGCTTCTTCTTCGACCAGATATAAATGAACATTATCTTTAATTTGTTCAAATACCGGTTTGAAGAAGGCAACGGTTTGTTCGATGCTCCAAGAGCGGTTACGGTGACGGAGGAACCAGCGGCTAGCACGACGCATATTGCGGCGTAACTGATGCAGCATTTCACCTTGAACCACAGCCGGAACTATGCCGTTTAAGTCAGTGATCGATTTAGTTAATTCAGCTAAACCAAATACTTCGCGAGCCATAGTGTAACAAATTGCCGCGTCGGCAACTGAGGCACCAGTCTCATCTTGCATACGTTGAACAAAATTCAAACCCATGTCGTTGACGAGTTCATTGGCGAGTGAGGTCGCAATGATTTCGCCACGCAGTGGATGGGTTGCCATTTTGTCGCTGTATTTTTCCTGAAGTTTTTTCGGGAAATACGCGATAAGCAGTTGGCTTAACAAAGTATCTTCAGTGATTTCTGGCGTCACTAATTGCTCTTTCAGCACCATTTTTGCATAGGCAACCAGTACTGATAGCTCTGGACGCGTTAATGCACGACCACTGGCTAAACGTTCAGCTAGCTCATCGTCAGACGGTAAGAACTCTAACGCTCTGTCTAACTTGCCTTCTTTTTCCAGGTACTGGATAAAGCGGATCTGCTCTTTTAACTGCTCAGCACCACGCACTTGGGTGACGGAGATAGTGCGAGTTTGATCTTTACAGTCTTGTAGTACGATTTGGCCGACTTCTTCAGTCATTTCTTCCAGTAAACGGTTACGCTGCTTAAGCGTCAGCTCACCTTCAGTCACCATAGCGTTCAGCAAAATCTTGATGTTCACTTCGTTGTCTGAACAGTCCACACCACCAACGTTATCCACGAAGTCAGTGTTGATGCGACCGCCATTAGACGCATATTCAATACGACCTAACTGAGTACAACCTAAGTTACCACCCTCGCCGACTATCTTAGCGCGTAGTTCGCCACCGTTGACACGTAGAGCATCGTTGGCACGATCGCCGACTTCAGCATGGGTTTCGCGTGCAGATTTCACATAGGTACCGATACCGCCGTTCCAGATCAAATCAACTGGCATTTTCAGCAGTTCTTTCATCAGCTCAGTTGGGGTCATAGAGGTTTTCTCTGTGGCCAACATTTGCTTAATTTCTGCCGATAATGGAATTGATTTAGATGAACGTAGGAAAATACCGCCACCTTTAGAAATCAACTTGCTGTTGTAATCTTCCCAGCTTGAACGTGGCAGAGCGAATAAACGCGCCCGTTCATCATAACTTAATGCCGTATCCGGATTTGGATCGATAAAGATATGCATGTGGTTAAAGGCTGCAACCAGTTTAGTGTGCTTAGACAACAACATACCGTTACCGAATACGTCGCCCGCCATGTCACCTATACCTAAACAGGTAAAGTCTGTGGTTTGGCAATCAATACCGACTTCGCGGAAATGACGCTTAACAGATTCCCAGCCGCCTTTGGCCGTGATACCCATTTTCTTATGGTCATAACCGTTACTGCCACCTGATGCGAATGCATCACCGAGCCAAAAGCGGTATTCGAGGGAAATCGAGTTCGCGATATCAGAGAATGTCGCTGTGCCTTTATCGGCTGCTACCACTAAATATGGGTCATCTTCATCGTGACGAACCACATCCAATGGATGGACGATTTCACCGTTCAAAATGTTATCGGTAATATCGAGCAATGCACGGATAAAGATGCGGTAACATTCTTGACCTTCGGTGAAGAAAGCTTCACGGCCGCCTTCAGTTGGCAATTGTTTACAAACAAAGCCACCTTTAGCACCCACAGGCACAATCACAGTGTTTTTCACTTGCTGTGCTTTTACCAAACCTAATACTTCGGTACGGAAATCTTCACGGCGATCTGACCAACGCAGACCACCACGAGCCACTTTACCGTAACGTAAATGCACACCTTCAACCCGTGGCGAATAAACGAATATTTCGAATTTCGGCAGTGGACGTGGCATTTCAGGGATCAGTGAAGGCATGAATTTAAACGAGATATAACTCTTAGATTCGCCTTTGGCATCCAGTTGGTAGAAGTTGGTACGCAGAGTGGCGTTAATCAAGTCTAAATAACGACGAATAATACGGTCATCATCTAAGCTAGACACTTCGTCTAAACGTAAATTGATCTGCTCCAAAAACTTGCCCAGAGTACGGGTTTTCAGTTTAGGGTTAAATTTACGGATGAACATCTTCACCAACAAATCAGCGATTTGTGGGTAACGACCGAAGGTTTCTTCAATATATGACTGACTGAAAGTTGCATCGATTTGACGCATGTATTTCGCATACGCGCGCAATACAGAGACTTCACGGCCGGTTAAACCTGACGCCAGAATAATGCGGTTGAAGCCGTCATCTTCTAACTTCTTTTGCCACACTTGTGACAGTGCAGTTTGGAATCTATCTTGGCTATCAGCGATGTTATCTGTGTTGACGACTTTAACTGTCATCAAGAAGTCTAAGATCCAGAAGGTAGAACCGTCTGAAGTCGTGACTTCATATGGACGCTCGTTGATCACGCGCAGACCAAAGTTTTCGAGCATTGGCAACACGTCAGATAGATGAATAGGCTCATCTTTATGGAATAGTTTTAAACGCACTTTGTTGTCGTTCAGCGCCGCTTCCTGCGGTTGATAGAACAACATGCCGAGCTTGTGTTCATCATCCAGTGCTTCGAGCTGTTGCATGTCAACGACGGCAGAACTTGGTAATACGTCTTCTTTATAGCTTTGTTCAAACGCATTGAAATAACGCTTAGTCAGATGAGTGCCAGCTTCTTCGCCGAGTGCACTGTTAAGCGCAGTGCTTAACTTATCTTCCCACGAACGTGCCGCTTCTATTAAGTTGTTCTCTATGGCAGCCACATCTACATCCATATTATTGTTATCAACTTTGACTATGTAGTGAGTGCGGGCTAGCGTCGACTCGGAAAAATAAGTCGTAAACTCTACATCTTCTTTGCTGTTAAAGTGCTGGGCCAGAATACGTTGAGTATCTTGGCGGAGTTTAGTGTTGTAACGATCCTTAGAAACGTACACTAAACAGGATAAGAAACGGCCAAAGCCATCTTTGCGTACAAAGAGTTTCAGCTTGTCTCTGTCTTGCATTTCTAACACGCCATGAGCCATGTGCGATAAATCATCAACATTGGCTTGAATTAGCTCGTCACGAGGTAAATTCTCAAGGATGTTTAGCAGGGCTTTATAGTCGTGTGAACGTGGGGTCAAGCCTGAACGATCTAACACACGCTGCACTTTTTCATTCAGCAGTGGGATTTCACGTGGGCTACGGTTATACAGGTTTGACGCATATAAACCGATAAATCTATCTTCGCCAATCACATTGCCTTTCTTATCGAAACGCTTAATACCGATATAATCGACATAAGCTGGGCGATGCACGCGGCTCTTAGCACTGCTCTTAGTGAGGATCAGTAAGCTGTGGTCTAAGGCTTCTTTGCGGGCACTATCGGAGAAGCTAGATAACAACAAACCTTGCTCAGGTTGCGCTTTAGTGTGCTTGTTCATCAAACCTAAGCTAGAGGCGATATTAGGCACTAACTCAACGTCACCTTCGACACGTTTCAAATCGTATTGACGGTAACCTAATAGCGTAAAGTGATGATTATTCAAGTAAGTCAGGAAGTTAATCGCTTCTTCTAACTCTTGCTTATCGCCCGGGAACGGACGTTTTGGCAATTCCTTGATCATCTCAGCCAACTTGGCAGACATGACTTCCCAGTCGTTAACTGATGAAGCGACATCGGCAAGCACAGACTGAATTTCGCGCTCTAATGCTTTGATATCGACCGTGCTGCTTTGACGGTCAATTTCAATCAAAAATACGGCGACATGCTCAGTGCTTTCAGGGCTCTGATTAAGATAAGTGACATTCGTCACACCACTTTCTGAACGCTCAATCGCCAGTGGAGTGTGCAACATCATGTGAGCAGTAATACCCATTCGCTTCAATGCCATACCAACTGAATCGACCAAGAATGGCATGTCAGGTTGGATAACTTCAATGATCGAGTGAGTCGATTGCCAGCCGTGTTTGGCTTGGCTAGGATTGAACACTCTTAGATGAGTGTTACCTTTTGGCGTTTTGTTCAGGGCGTTCCATAAACTGAGAACCGCACCGTATAAATCACTGTCATTACGCGCATTGAGATCGTCTTTCGACATGTGGGCATAAAGGCAGGTGGCGAACTGTTCAACTTGCTTGGCTTGTGAATTAGGGACTTTAGCGTGAATTAAACTGACTACATTTTCAAGTAGTACTGAAGGCATTGCATCTTTCAAGGCCATGTTGCTGTTTCCTTAAGCGTCTATGGCAGCGCTTTTTTCATTATTTGGATGCTTCGGCTTAACAATCGCAGATAAATTAATGTGATCTAGATCGTCGCGCGAAGTTTATTACTAAAACCGCTGTATTTCGAGGAAAATTTTAGTGGTACATCCTCTTGAAATCCAGTATTGGCGTAAACAAGGAATGACAAATGACCAAACAATCGATAAAGCAGACTAAGTATTCAAAAGTAAATGGGGAGCTTAGCTCCCCATTTGTAGACTCTACTTAGGCTGGCGCCAGAAAATGGCGGCCAATGCAGGTAGGATAATTATGGCACCGAGCATATTTACCACAAACATGAATGTTAACAATATTCCCATGTCCATTTGGAATTTAAGCGCCGAGAAGAACCAAGTACTGACACCAATCGCCAATGTAAGGCCAGTAAAGATCACCGCACTACCCCGTTCGACCAACGCCTCATAGTAAGCCTGCTGTACTGGCATACCATTCGATAGCTTAGACGACATAGTCGAGAGGATATAAATACCATAGTCCACGCCAATACCAACCCCCAGCGCAATGACAGGTAACGTACTAACAGCTAAGCCAATATCGAGCTGAGTCATCAAAGCCTGTGCCAGTGTCGACACGACATATAACGGAATAATAACCGCCACAGTGGCTTTAAAAGATTTAAAGCTGATTAAGCAGAGTACAAACACAGCACCATAGACGTATATCATCATAGGTAACTGCGCTTCGGCCACCGCTTCGTTAGTCGCTGCCATTACACCCACAGGACCCGACGCCAGTTTAAACTGCAACTTCTCGTTGTCCATTTTCGCGGCGACGGCTTTAACCTTAGCGACCACAGTTTCTATGGTTTCGGCCTTGTGATCTTTCATAAACAGATACACAGGCATGACAGAACAATCGCCATTTAATAAACCTGAAGTCGTGGGAATTTGGCCAATGGCCTGTACTAAGCTCGCCGTTGTACGCGGCAACACTTCCCATCTTGGATTGCCTTCGTTGAAGCCTGCATTCACTTTTTTAGCGACTGACGCCAGACTCACAGTCGACTCCACCCCTGGGGTATTGCGTACTAACCACTCAAACTGATCAATTTGAGTGAGCACATCGTGGTAAGTACAGGCTTCAGGTGCTGCCTCAACAATCACAGTCATCACATCTGTGGTGATAGAGAAATGATCTGTGATGAAGAAGGTATCGAGGTTATAACGCGAATCTTGATGTAACGCTGGCGCGCCGCCCTGTAAGTCACCAATCTTCATCTGATTAGCTTGTTGCAGACCCACAAAATACAACACCACAGTGGCAATAATGACTACCACAGCATATTTAGGTGTTGCAAAACGCGCCATGAAGCGCCAAATAGCCTCAGTTCGCACTTCTTCAGCGGTCGGTTCTGCGTGTTTATTGACTTTGATTTCAGTAAAAGAAATCACCAAAGGCAACAGGATAAGGTTAGTGAAAATGATCACGCCCACACCGAGCGAGGCAGAAATCGCCAACTCGCGAATAATCCCAATATCGATAAATAACAGGGTAATAAAACCAACAGTATCGGACAGTAATGCCACACCACCCGGCACTAATAAACTACGAAATGCCGACGCCGAAGCCGCTTTTGTCGTTTGCCCGTCGAGCACTCGGCGCCGTACAGCATTGATGATCTGCACCCCGTGGCTCACACCGATGGCGAAGACTAAAAACGGTACCAGAATCGACATAGGATCGAGACCGAAACCTATCACAGTCAATAAACCAAGCTGCCAGACCACAGCCGTTAAACTGCAGACCAGTGGCAGCATGGTCAAGATGATGGATTTAGAAAAGAGGTAAACCATAATGGCAGTGACCAAAATCGCGATCACGAAGAACAGCAACACGCCCTTAGCGCCATCAGCCACATCTCCGGCCATTTTGGCGAAACCTATGATGTGAATTTTAACCTTATCGGTTTCGAACTTGCCCCTAAGCTCTTTTTCTAATTGTGCAGCAAAAGCAATGGTATCAAGCGGTTTACCCGTCTGTGGATCAAAATCCATTAATTGAGCCGACACCATAGCCGCACTGTAATCGTTGGCAATTAATCGGCCGACAATCCCTGCTTTTTCAATATTATCGCGAACCGTTTCTAACCCAGACACTGAAGTTGAAAAATCCGCTGGAATAACAGGCCCACCAGCAAAACCATCCTCAACGACTTCAGTAAAACGAGTGGAAGGCGAAAAAATTGATTTCACCTGCGCACGGTCAACCCCTGGAATAAAAAACAGCTGATCATGCACGTTTTTTAAGGTATCAAAATAGTTAGCATTAAAAATATTACCGCTGGTATCCTCAACGGCCACCATGATGCTGTTGGCACCACCAAAATCTTTTTGGTGTTTCAGGTAGGTCTGCATATAACTGTGCTGCAGTGGAATATTTTTGATAAAAGCCGCATCCATTTTGAGTTGACTGGCCTGATAGCCAAAAAACAACGTCAAAAACACAAAAATGCCGACGACCCATGCGCGATTGCGAAACAAAAATGACTCAAATCCGTTGACCAGTTTTTCTAACATCTTCTCGGCCCTGTTATTTATTGTAGTTTTAAAATTTTATGGCTTAAGAATAAACAGCCCTTGGCTGCCGGATAACCACACATTCCCTTGATTATCCTTCGCAATAGACACTAAGTTTTCCCCTTGGCGACGAGTCACGATACTGCTACTGTCGTCCTCATTTAGCTTGATCACTATCCCCGCATTTCCCACTAAATATAGCGCGTCGTCAGAAACAACCATGGCACCGTTGATTGAGGATTGCACCGGCAATTCTATTTGATTCCATTGGCTTAAACTCACATCAGCTTTGAATATATGACCGCGAAGGCCCATCACATACACAGCATTTTTCGTTTCTACGGCGTTAAACATAGAACCATCGTAATCAAAATTGGTACGCGTAAATGTTTTACCTTGATCGCCAGAAACAGCGACTAAGCCCAGCTCGCCAACCAATAATAAACGTCCATCGGTTAAGGTTAAAATACGATTAAAGTGCGGCAATAATGAAGCGCGCGCACTCAAATAGGCCGATTGATCGCTGCCTTTTAACTCCGCCAAATAAGCCACATCTTCTTCAGCTAAAAGCTCCTCATGGAACTTCTCGCGCCATTGGGCACCGCCATCATTAGTGCGATAAAACAAACCGTAAGCACCAATGGCAATACCATTGTTTTCGTCTAAAAACACCACATCGAGGAAAGGCTTTTCAATCTCGGGCGAATGCATTTGTAACTGCCAAGTTTGACCGCCATCCTGAGTCTGTAAAATGGTTGCATCATGACCTACAGCCCAACCGCGTTTTTCATTGAGGAAAAAGACTTTGGTCAGCTGTGAACTCACGGGCGTTACCACTTGATGCCAACTGCCGTCATACACCAGAGCATGACCACGTTCACCCACAGCCACTAAACCTGCGCCTACGTTGGCAATATCTAAAATCAAAGATGAAACAGCAAGAGGTTGAACTTGAGAAAAAATCGGATCAGAGGGCGTTGCAGATAACGTAGAAGGAAAAAAAGCGCCACCGAAACTTAATACAGCGACACACTGAAGGATGCGAAACGACATACAAACTTCCTTAAACTAATGAGGGGCGCTAAGCGCCCCTTTGTACGTGGCCTATTAACGGATACCTTCACGACGCAATGCATCGGGGGTAAAGTTAGCTTCAGTCAGTTTGGCATCGAAGTTATACATGCCACTTTGGTTGTCTAAGCCCATGGCGAGATAACGACGGGATTGCAAATCATGGAAGACTTCTAAAGTATCCCACTGTGCTGGCACTTCGTAGTAATTCAAGCCATGTGCAACGGCCACACGATACAACTGATCACGGTTGTCGTAGAGATCGGCGATTGACACTTGCCATGAATCTTCATCAAGGTACATATCGCGCACTTTATAAATGTGGCGCATACCGTCTTTCAGCGTCGCCCTCACTTGCCATACGCGGTGTTTTTCCCAACGAACGTATTCAGGATTCACATGACCAGGTTTCAATATTTGGTCATATTTCAGCTTATCCGAATGCAGTTTGTAATCATTGTACGGGATATAAATTTCTTTTTTGCCAACCAGTTCCCAGTTGTAACGCACAGGAGAGCCGTTAAACATATCGAAATCATCTGTCGTACGCAGACCATCTGACACTGTACCCGGTGTATCAAAAGCCACGTTCGGCGCTTTACGTACTCGACGTTGACCTGTGTTATAGGTCCAAGCTTGGCGGGGAAGCGCCTCTTGATCCATGGTTTCTTTAACCAATAAGGCTGTACCAGCTAAACGTGCAGGCTGAGTCACCACTTGCTTAAAGTAGAACAGCGTATTGCTGGCTTTAAGCTGATCTAAGGTAATTTCTGGACGAGAATATTCGAAGCGAATTTCCTCAGCCGTTTCGACTAAGCTATAGCTACCATCGGCTGTCGGTGCAGCTTGGCTACGGGAAGTTTCGATATCTATACCACGAAAACGCAAAATGTGGTTCCAAATTGCTTCTAAACCATTTGCAGGGATCGGGAATGGAATACCAATAGCCGCGCCAGAAATACCATTGCCCTGTGCAATCAGTTCAGCACGAGTCGCGTTAACTTTAGTCGCATCGTAAACGAACTGTGGTACAGAGGCGCTACGGCGAGTCTTGTAAACATTCATCTTGTAGGTATCAGGATAAAGTTCGAACAACTTCATCTGACCCGGCGTTAAAAAATCTTTATATTGCGCTTTGTTAGCATTGGTAATAGTAAATTCAATCTTATCCTCAGGGAAAGGATCTGGGTGATGCATCCCTTTGGTATAACCCGCCACAGGCTGAGTGATACCACCATCCCACGCAGGAATAGAACCATCAGCATTACCTGCTTTTTCAGCACCTAAAGGGGTAAGTTCATTGCCAAGTTTTGCCGCATCAGCTTCTGATATCTTAGCCATAGCGACTGGCGCTGCGAAAGCCAGCATGACTGCACTCGCCAATATCGTCAGTTTCTTCATTGTTTGAGTCCTTTTAGATCGAATACTTGATATTGAATGAAACATAATCACGATCTGCCATCGCATTCGTCGTACCGACACCGCCAAAGAAATTGTTATAGGAGATATCTGCACCCCAACGGTTTTGATAGTCGAAGTTAACGCCTAGCGCGACAGACTTACGTCCTTCCGTGAACAGGAACATAGGATCAGGTGTAATACCATCAACGTCATGGGAGAAAATCACCCGTGGAGACATATTGACCCCAGCAAATACGTTGTTGAAATCCGCCTTTCCAACTAAACGATATCCCCAAGCAAAGTCGGTTGGGAACGGGTTAGTTTCAGGACCATTGTGCAAGGCTTGAATGATGCCGGGCATATCTGGGTTGCCGCCAGAACGTGACGTACCAGGACCATTGAGACGTAGCTCATCAAAACCTGGCATATCATGGATCCACACGCCACCCACTTCGGCCAACATGGTCAAGTTATCTAAACCTAACGTTGGACCAAATAAATGGGTGAAAGTCATCTGCGCCTGAGTGGTATCAAGACGGATAAAGCCATCCACGGTTTCACCCGGCTTAACATCTTTAATCTGTGAAATACCATCGAGATCTGGACGAAGACCAGCGTTAGCTAACTGCTGTGGCATACCGGCAAACAATAATTCTACGTCATCGATTTGCAGTGGTTCATCCTGACGATGGGCAATTTCAGCCGCGACAGAGGTATCACCAACCAAGGTATTGAAACTGAAACCGTAAAGCTTGATATCTTCTGGATAAACGATTTGCGCCTTAGAGAAACTCTTCAAATTGAGCAGCAATTCACGATCAATATTACCCGAGTTTTGACCTATGGTCGCCAGATCAGACAAAAGTGCACCCGTGCTAAAATCGGCGGCTGTACCACTGATAAGAGGACGACGGCTATGGTAATTCATGAAATAAAAACCAAATTCGGTTTCACCCAGTGAAGGCGCGTAATAACCCAGCTTAATACCATATTGGCCATCATTGCTTGGCTCTGCCTCATCCTGCACTAGCGTCACTTTTGTTGGGTAGGCTAAGGCCATAGAAACCAATTGCTGTGTCGGAATAGATTGGCCGCTGGCAATCATGCCCGCTAAACGCTCGTATTCTTGCATTACGAAGTCTAAATTGATGTCAGGGTTAGCATTAAACCCAAGCTGAGCGTTTTGAGCGTAACCACCGAAACCCGCAAAATCGTTAGTCGCAAAAATAGAACCCGGTGTCGGTACCCAAATAGGTTGCCAATCATATTGATAGAATGCTTCTACCGTTAATGAATCAGTCAAACCAAGGGAAGCCCACACCATACCTTGCGGTCTGAACGCTTCTTTGAGTTCAGCACCTGGCGCATTAAGTATGTTCAAATCAACGGCGTTGATTTCACTGATCCCATGGGCAATCAGTGTACTTTCACCCCATGACACCACTTGATTACCTACACGAATAGATAATGGATTCGCACCATCGTTAAGATCAAAGTTGCCATACACAAACGCATCGAGTAGGCGAATATCTTTACATTGAACTTCTGAAGCACGGTTATCTTCGCAAGGGTCAAACTCTTTGCCCGTTATCGGATCATTAAAATCATAATTACCGTCATTGAGTTTACGATCATAGAAATACATACCACGGGCAAATAAACCGTAGTTTTTGTATTTCAATGACAATTCATGCAAACCTTTAACGATTTCGGACGTAGTATCGCCTTGAGAATAAAGTAAATTACTTAAGTCATTGTTACTTGAATACGATCCGGGCTGGGCCCAAATCTCAGCAGAAGTGTATTTAGTATTGCCAAATGCGCTGTAATTAGACCAATCGAATTGGGGTTGATTAACCTTACCAATTTGACCTTCCCAATCGCGCTCCCCTACACGCCAGCTCGCACCAGCAGTCCAAGTTGAGTCAAATGTGCCCTCAACCTCTCCCCAATTAAAAGATACTGCATTAACGCTTGGGATCATTAACAAACTCAATGCCGACGCCACCCCCAAAGCAAGCGCCGATTTGTTAAAACTATTTTTAACAATTTTCATTTTAGCTCTCCGTACCCTGCTGGATTCTTTGTTTTAGGAATTACAACCAACATCTTGTTAGCTCACAGGTAACATCATTGTTACAGCAATTAATCCCCTTGAGCAAGGCGCAGTTAGAGAAAATTTTCTAAAGAATTAAGCATGTAGGTACATTAGTACCGTTAACTAAAAAGGAGAGATTTAAATTAGCGAAAAGCGGAATAGGAATGAAACATAAAAACACATTAAAAAATCATATAATTCATTAACATATTTAAAAATAAAATATCACAAAGCGAGCTTAGTAATCAGCCGACCGTTTAAAGTAATTGCTCTAAGTAAAGATAAACAAATTAAGACTAAACTCGATTTAATGAAACAAATTGTCCCTTGTCATCTAAAACCAATTTGAAATAGCCTTGAATGCCATTTTCGGTTAAAAAACGCCTAAAATGACGGCCATTAATCCACAAAATCCGCCCTTGAGTTTCACGAACCTCGACTTTATCGGCAAGCCCTTGATAATAAGGTAAGAAATCTCGATAGCTGATCGATAGTTTGAAATACAGTTCCATAATATCAGGGCAGCACAGACTGCTGCCCTCCTCCTCCTACAAACTGCTATTTTGCCAATGCTTTAGAGACTTTTTCGTACATATCCTTAGATAAGTCAGGCAAAGCCAAAAGTTGTCCTAAACAGGCTTTTATCAAGGTTTGGCGGTCTAAGTCGAATTTATGATACTGGATCAATGGCGTCACCATACGGGCCGCAACCTGCGGATTGAGCTTATTAAGGGTCATTAAGCATTCGGTTAAGAATGCATAACCCTTACCGTCTCTACGGTGGAATTGATAAATATTACCGGCAGCAAAACTGCCCACTAAAGCACGCACTCGGTTTGGATTGCTCATACTAAAACACTTGTGTTGCTGCAACTGACGCAAACACTCAATCACATCATCTGCATCACGGGTCGCTTGCAACATAAACCATTTATCCATCACCAATGGCGTATCCTGCCAACGTAGCTCAAATGTCGTCATCAGTTCATCACGACAAGGTAAATTCCCAACATTGGCTGCCGTCAACGCACCAAGAGAATCCGTCATATTACTGGCGTTATCGAACTGAGAAATCACTAACCCCTCAGCCTCATCCGACACCCGAGCTAACCAAGTTAAACACTGATTTTTAAGGGCTCTTGCCTGCGTACTCTCTACTGCGACTAAAGAACGATATAGCGCAATCAATTCATCTTCACTATGTGATGCGAGCTCTATTAGTACAAATTCACGTGCTAAAGCTAACGCATCTAGATCAACACTCTCTGTTTGCTCAATCAAAGCCGAAGCCGTAGGTATCGCTAATATTTCGGCGATCAATGCCGGATCAAGCTCAGTGTCTAACAACACACCTTTAAAACTATCGCGCACACGGGGATCGAGAGCCATAGCTTGTTGCTGTTGTAAACTCGCCACATTTTGCCAAATAGCTTGGCTCACTAGGGTCACAGAGGCTTCCCAACGCGCCACTTCGCTGCTAGCAAAACGCATCAAGTGGACGAGTTGATCCACATTGAATCGATATTGTAATTTGACGGGCGCGGAAAAGTTTTGCAATAACGAAGCGACAGGTTTATGAGTGAGTCTATCAAAGCTAAACACTTGTTCAGCTTGAGTAAAATCGAGGATCTCATTCACTAAAGAATGGCCCTTCGCATCTAAGAGCTCTAAGCTAAACGGAATATGCAGCGGTGATGCACAGTTCGCTAGACTTTGTTTAAGGGTCAATTGATAAACACCCATTTGCGCATCAAAACTGTCCATCGCAGTCACAATCGGCGTACCGGCTTGGCTATACCATAAACGGAATTGGGTTAAATCCACGCTGCTGGCATCTTCCATTGCCGCCACAAAATCATCACAGGTGACAGCTTGGCCGTCGTGGCGTTTAAAATACAGTTTCATTCCCGCCTGAAACTTTTCTTCGCCGAGCAAAGTGTGCATCATGCGGATGACTTCAGCGCCCTTATTATACACAGTCACAGTGTAGAAATTATTCATCTCAATGACTGATTCTGGACGAATAGGATGGGACATAGGGCCAGAATCTTCTGCAAATTGCTGATTCTTGATCACTTTAATTGCGTGAATTCTATTCACAGCACGAGAGCCTAAATCTGAGCTAAATTCTTGATCGCGAAAAACCGTTAATCCCTCTTTCAAACTTAGCTGGAACCAATCGCGGCACGTTATGCGGTTTCCTGTCCAATTATGGAAATACTCATGGCCTACAACCGATTCAATGCCGTGATAATCCTCGTCGGTGGCCGTTAAGGTATCTGCAAGCACATATTTAGTGTTAAAGATATTTAAGCCTTTGTTTTCCATCGCACCCATATTGAAAAAGTCGACGGCCACTATCATGTAAATATCTAAATCATACTCAAGATCAAAACGGCTCTCATCCCATGCCATGGATTTCTTAAGTGATGCCATCGCATGGTGTGCTTTATGTAAATTACCTTTATCAACGAACACTTGCAGGATCACTTTACGACGACTGCGAGTAATGAACTCATCTTGCAATAGATCAAAATCGCCAGCGACTAAGGCAAATAAATACGCTGGTTTTGGAAATGGATCTTGCCAGCAAACATAATGGCGTCCGCCATCTAACTCACCTTGATCAATCAAATTACCGTTACTCAGTAAAAACGGGAATGCGGCGCTATCGGCTTCGATACGAACTGTGTATTTAGCTAATACATCAGGGCGATCAAGGAAATAAGTGATACGTCGAAAGCCCTCTGCTTCGCATTGCGTGCAGTAGGCACCATCGGACATATAGAGCCCTTCAAGGCTCGAATTAGCTTCAGGATCGAGCTTAGTGGTAATGTTCAGTTCAAACTCATCAAGCTCAGTTTCTAGAACTAATTGACCCGCACTAACATGGTAAGGCACAGCATCACCATTAACTGCCAGTGAAACAATGGTCAAATCTTCGCCATCCAACACTAAGGCTTGTGCATGTTTTGAAGTGCGTTTTATACGACTGATCGCCTGCACTTGGGTTTCATTGCCAGCCAAATTAAAAGCTAAATCGATAGTCTCTATCGTAAAAAGTGGCGCTTGATAATCTTTTAAGTATTTTGCTTGAGCTTGTGTCATTTCGATCCCTTTAACGCTGATCTAAATAAGAAAAAACGCGCCATAAGCGCGTTTTGATATCGGATAAATCGACTCGACTAGCGCCTACTTAGCACTAGTTTTAGCCATTTTTTGCACATCAGCCATATCTAAAGTGATATAAGCGGTTTCGTCTAAAAATGCATCTGGCAATTCAGCGTCGTCTTTAATGTCTTCCATTGATTTAACCGGTGCTAAACCATTGGCGACTCGACGCTCGTTTGTTCTGTCGAGGACTTTTTTCTCATCGGCTTCACGGGAAGCAATACGCTCACTTTCAACCAGAGACACAGTTTTCTCTTTGTGATGCTTTTTAAAATCGGCAATATCTTGATTGATATAGGCAAACTCTACGCTGTTTTTTATACGGTTAAGGTGCTTAGATTCAAGGCTAGTCACTAACTCAGGCGTAACATCATTAAGCGTGCCATATTGCGCCATAGGCACTTTATCCCAAGGTAAAGCATTTTTCTCTTCAGCTTCACCGTACTCGCCCGGCTCCAACGCACTTGGGTAAGCAATGTTGGGGGTCACACCTTTAATCTGTGTACTACCACCATTAATACGGTAGAACTTTTGAATCGTATACTGCACATGGCCAATTGGCTTCTCATACATGTCGTAGATACGGCCTAGGCTCTTATGCTGCTGCACTGTGCCTTTCCCAAAACTCGACTCACCGACGATCAGTGCACGGTCATAATCTTGCAATGCGGCAGCAAAAATTTCAGAGGCTGAAGCACTGTAACGGTCAACCATCACAGTCAATGGTCCTGCATAACTGGTTTTACCGTCGTTATCACGATGCGCAGACACTCGTCCATCGGCATCACGAATTTGCACTACAGGGCCCATATCGATAAAGAGTCCCGTCAGCAGCACGGCTTCCGTTAATGCACCCCCACCGTTACCTCTAAGGTCGATGACTATGCCTTCGACTTTGGCGTCGTTTAACTTCACTAGCTCTTTTTCAACGTCCTGCGACAAATTCATATAGAAACCAGGAATTTGGATCACACCGACTTTGCGATTTGCGTACTCGCCGTCTTTAGGTTCAATCACCTTAGAGGTTGCCGCTCTGTCTTCAAGACGAATTTTGTCGCGAACTAAGGTAACGTCGAATGGCTTAGCATTGGAACCGCCTTTCTTCGGTAAAATTTGCAGAACAACTTTACTGCCCTTAGGCCCTTTAATCAGGTCGACCACGTCGTCTAAACGCCAACCAATCACATCAACAATCTCGCCGCCTTCTTGACCGACACCGACAATCTTGTCTTCCGGTGACAGTTTTTCACTGCCCGCAGCAGGGCCGCCAGTAATTAAACTTTTAATGACAGTGTAATCGTCTTCAAGTTGCAGTTGAGCACCAATGCCTTCAAGGCTCAAGTTCATTTCCATTTGGAAACGTTCAGCATTGCGTGGTGAAAGGTAACTTGTATGTGGCTCAATGCTACGGGAGAAGGCATTCATCACGCCTTGGAACACGTCTTCACTGTTAGTTTGAATCAACCGTTTAATAGCATTGTTGTAACGCTTTTGGAGGATATCAACAATCTCAGGCCATTTCTTACCTGTGAGTTTAAGATTTAGTGCATCGTATTTAACACGTTGACGCCATAACTCATTAATTTCTGTCTGGTCTTTTGGCCATGCGGCCTCATCGCGGTCGTACTCATAGGCATCACCGGGCGCAGAAAAATCCATCTCTTTATCTAATAGAGATAAAGCATAGACAAAGCCTTCATAGCGGCGCTTTTGGACAATATCAAACATTTTATAGGCAGGCTCAAGTTCACCAGAACTGAGCATGTCATCGAATTGGGTTGCATAAGGTTTAAAACTATCGACATCCGCTTGGGTTAACACATTGCGGCGATAGTCTAACTGCTGTAGATAACGATCAAAAATTTGCGCAGAAAAGGCGTCATCAAGATTGAATCTATGATAGTGCGAACGAGTGTATAAGTCCGTTACCCTTTTGCTCGCAACCTTATGTTGCGCTTCCTGCTTGAGAGTGGGTAACTCGCTGATTTGAATCGTGGGTGGTACGGCCCAAGCCGAGAATCCGACAAAAACAGTGGCGATCGAGGTAGCCAAAGTGAGTTTTCGCATCAACAAGTTACTCCGTTTTAATAAATGATTACAGCAGGATATGTTCTGCTCTAACTTTAATCGTTAGGCCACTATCAAGCTGAACATGAATATCTTCCTTGTTAATGTCAGTAATCACACCGGCTACGGGTGTCATACCTAATTTAACATTGACGCGTTGTTTTTTCGTTAAATCAGTCAATTGTGCTTGGACATAATTGACGACTGGCGCTGCAGCTTTTGGCGCAGGCTTAGCAGGACGCTCAGTTTTAGGACGTTGAGGAACAGCCACCTTTTTAGGTGCTTTCTTCGCCGCAGGCTTAGGTGCAAGTGCTGCACGTTTCGCTTTGGCCTTATCCTGACTCTCTTTCAACATGGCTTGAGCATGATCAATGTGCTCTTGCTCTAACTCGCCGCAAGGTTCGCCATCCAGGTTTACGCGTTGTGCGCCCGCTTTAACGCACTTTAAATAGCGCCAACTGCTGGTATAACGTCTCAAGGCAACTCTGAGCTGAGTTTTACTGACTTTAGAATCATCAGCCAACCTTTCAGCCAAATCTTGAAACAATCCGATTTTTAATGGCTTAGTTTCACCTTCAGCAATAAAGCACAAAGGAAATGTTTCATACAAATACGCCAAAATTGCATTGGTGTCGGTCAACTTTTCTGTTGATTCCATCATTACTTCCACAGTCAAAAAGGGACATCGATTCGAGGTGATATATATCAGCTTCTTACATGTCGTTTATCTTCGTTAAACTCAATATTGAGTCAACGTACAAATTAGCATCCTAGCCGCGTTTACTAAAGTTAAAAAATATACCTTAACAAATTTTGACAGCTCAAAACACTAAGCTTATTCATTGCATGCCAATCAAACCAGCTTAATGCGTGCAGGCGCATATTATAAGGCGCACGCCACCGATTGCGACTATGAATTATGCGTTATTGTACGCAAATTAATCAAATAGGCAGTTTTCAAAACTTTTAACCAGTAATTCCAGCCCCTTTTGGTCTTCTTCATCGAAACGATCGAAGATAGGACTGTCAATATCGAGCACCGCAACCACGTTACCTTGCGCACGAACTGGCACAACGATTTCAGAATTACTGGCAGAATCACAGGCAATATGACCATCAAATTGATGGACATCAGCCACTCGCTGAGTTTGATTAGTGAATGCTGCTGTACCACACACACCTTTTCCTAACGGAATGCGTGTACAAGCCACTTTACCTTGAAACGGGCCAAGTACCAGTTGTTCGCCACGCATGACGTAGAATCCCACCCAGTTCAGCTCAGTTAAATTATCATTGAGCAAGGCTGAAAAATTCGCCATCGCCGCAACAAGGTCATCTTCCCCTTCCAACAAGGCCAAGGCTTTACGGTTAAGTGACTCATAAAATTTCGATTTCATTACATTTCCTAACAATTTTATTCTGCTGCTTCGGTCTTTTTAGCCGCTTTTTTCGCTGCAGGCGGATTCGTTGGCGTACTATTAACCTGAACGGCGCCTTTAAGCAAGTTCGTCAGCTCATCTTTATTGTTAGCAAAATAGAATGCGAGCTTTTCGCCCACACTTTCATCTATACCCAAATCAGCTTTTTGAATGAAGGGGATAAGGTTATCGGCGATATCGAGCATCTTATCGTAGGCATCAGCCTCCTTCTTAGATGTGAATGTCATCTTTTCAACCCCTTCTCTGACCACGACAAACTGTGTTATTACTGCCATGACTGCCCTCGCACTGTTTTTATATACAGTAACTAGAGTGACATAGATTGAACTTGTGATGCAAGTGTTCTGATTAATCTGATATTATTAGCGTACTTTCGTTGCCAAGATTATAAAAGCGCTAGACGTGGCTGAACAGCTAACTAGCACGACACTTTGCACCGTTCTCGCTGTTATTACTCCTATTAGGCTAATATATATTTTTATATGCATGAAAACGCAGCAGAAAATTCAGTAACCCTATGCCGCTCCTGCGATTTAGCAGTCCGCAAACGTGCCTTGCCTAGCGGCGTTAGAGCAATCTGTCCTCGTTGCAGCACTGCACTTTATGACACGCCATACTGCTCTGTGAATGGTATGTTAGCCCTATGTATTTCGGCATTAGTGTTTTATTTCCCTGCTAATTTTTTACCCGTACTCGAGATCCACTTTTTCGGCAGTATTCGTACTACCACGGTTTTCCAAGGGGCATTTGCAGTATTTGACCAAGGCTATTGGGTTGTAGGTGTCGCCGTACTTGCCGCAGCTGTGATAGGTCCAGGCTTATTACTGTTATCGATATTGACACAGATTTTAATTGTGAAATGGGGATTGAGTAGCTTTTTTTGGCGTAACTCATTGAAGCAGTTGTTAAAATTTCATGGCGTCTTATCGCAGCTCACTATGCTGGAAATTTATGTGATCAGCTTCTTAGTTTCATCATTTCAGCTATCTGATTTTTCGGACATTTATTTTGGTATGGGCACATTTTGCTTCACTATGCTGTTTCTCGTGACCTTGTTTCTACAAAGAGAATACGACTTAGAACATATGTGGACGTTATTGGAAGGTCATAGCTGATATGAAACAACAAGGTAAAGATATCGGCCTATGTCTCTGTAAAGTGTGTCGCCAACTCAACAGCAGTGAACTCACGCACTGTCAGCGCTGTGAAACTGAGTTGCAAGTCAGAGACTATTCCAGCCTGCAAAAAAGTTGGGCTTTGTTGATTACCGCTGCCATCTTACTGGTGCCAGCCAACATTTACCCTATCACTATGCTGACCAATCAAGGGCAAGTGCGGCACGACACCATTTTTTCAGGCATTTTGCATTTAGTGCATTCAGATATGTTGCCTATTGCCATCATAGTGTTTACCGCCAGTATTTTAGTACCATGGATTAAAATCATCGGCTTATCCATTTATCTGTGTGCGATCAGCTTTGACATTCCGATTTCAAAAAAGAAATTGATGGTGGGTTTTCACATCATCGAATGGATTGGCCGCTGGTCAATGCTCGATTTATTTGTCATCTCAATCACAGTGGCATTAGTGAACATGGGACAATTACTCGACGCGAAACCCGCGCCTGCGGCTACCGCATTTGCCTTGGTTATTCTGTTAACTCAGTTAGCCGCAAAAGTTTTAGACACTCGTTTACTCTGGGATCGATTGGAACCTCAAGATGACACAAATTGAATCGCCGAAAGTTGTAAAGAAAAAACTCTTTTCGCCCATTTGGCTGCTTCCTATTGTCGCGTTGGCATTAGGTGCTTGGCTGGGCATTAAGAGCATTAAAGAATCGGGGGTTGAAATTCAAATTCACTTTCCGAGCGCCACTGGGATTGATGTAGGTAAAACCTTAGTCAAATACCAAGGTTTAACTGTCGGTAAAGTTAAAGACATTGGCATAGATGAAGATCTCAAAGGTGTGAACGTCAAGGTCATGATGGACTACCGCGCTAAACCTTTCTTGAATAAAGAAACCCTCTTCTGGCTTGTCACACCTAAAGCAAGTATTACAGGTGTTGAAGGCTTAGATGCGCTGTTTTCGGGTAACTATATTGCTATCCAACCAGGGAAAGGTAATGCCTCGACCTTTTTTGAAGCAGAACGCCAACCGCCGCCGATGCAAATCGGCTCAGAAGGTGTGATGGTCGAATTGACCTCCGATAAACTGGGTTCGCTCGATGTTGGCTCGCCAATATTTTTTCGCCAAATCCCCGTGGGTAGCGTGGTCAGCTATCGTTTAGATGGCAATCAAAGAGTCATTATCAGCGCTTTCATTCAAGAGCAATACGCGCGGTTAGTGAAGAAAAATTCTCACTTTTGGAATGTTTCTGGCGTCAAAATTGATGCTTCACTAACTGGGGTTAAAGTCAGTTCAGAGAGTTTGGCGTCCATTCTGGCTGGCGGCGTGAGTTTCAGCTCTGACGATAAAGCAGACATAGCTAAAAACGGTGACGTTTTTTCGCTTTATGATTCAGAAACCACCGCCCTTGGCGGCATAGAAATAAGCTTGACCATGGCTGACGCTAACGGTGTCGACAAAGGTACCCGCATCGTTTATCGCGGCATCAATATTGGCAGTATTTTAAGTAAACAACTCACGTCCAATGGTGTTACAGCCGTGGCTAAATTTGAATCTCAATACGGTTCACTGTTAACTAACGACGGCGTGTTTTGGCTTGAAGGTGCTGATATTTCCCTCTCAGGCATTAAGAATCCAGAACGCTTACTGACAGGTAGCGTGATCAACTTCCTGCCAGGCATCAACACCAAAAGCGCGATACCAAGCAGCTTTGCCTTACAAGCCAAAGCGCCTGATTTACTGCAATCGAAGAAGCGTTTCTTGACCTTAACCTCAGCCGAAAACATGGGCATTTCAGCGGGCGCTCAAGTTCGCTTCAAGCAAATCCCCATTGGTTCCGTGCTTACAGTTAAGTTAACCAAAGATTTATCGGCGGTGGAATACCAACTCGAGCTACAACCTGAGTTTGCCAGTCTAATACGCAGCGACAGCTATTTTGTGCCTGAGTCGGCATTAACGGTAAACGCATCGTTAGACGGGGTCTCAGTCAAAGCAAGGGATTTTACAACGCTCACTCAAGGTGCAGTTAGCTTGATCCAAGGTCATAGCGACACACCTTTAGCTGCTAACAGCGCTCTGACCCTCTTTAGCTCTGTGGATGCCGCGACAGTTTTTTATGATCGTCAGCAGCAAGTGCATTTAACGTTAATCAGTCAAGATGGCGCCGATGTCAGCCAAGGCTCACCGATTTACTATAAAAAAATGCAAATTGGCACAGTTGACTCAGTGAACTGGCAAAGCAAAACCGAAGACTTCGCTATCAAGCTCGCCATAGACAAACAATTTCAACCCTTGCTGAAAAAGCCAAAAGTATTCTGGCGTAACAGCGCCGTTGATATCAGTGCCAGTCTTGCCGGTATTGATGTCGCTGTTGCCCCGCTACAGGGGGCATTAAAGGGCAGTATCAGTCTGGGACTGCTTGATAGCAATGACAAAGCCAGCAATGCAGCTAACTTAAAACTCTATGAGAGCAAGCAGTTGGCATTAACTCAGGCGCAGGCGATTCGCCTCACATTACCCGCCTCCAGCAAACTGACGGCCAAGGCCGCGATTCGCTATCAAGGTCATCAAGTGGGTGAAGTGTCGCAGGTGAAGCTAAATGCGGATCTCAATACACTCACAGCTAGCGCATATCTCTACGGGGAGTATGCCGAACATTTCAGCCGCAGTGACTGTGAATATCATTTAGTGGATGCACAAATTTCTCTGGCGGGGATCAAAGCGCCAGAAACGCTGATCACAGGTCCTTACATAGGAGTCTTACCGGGTAAGGGCAGTCAAAAAGCGACCCAGTTTGTTGCCAACCTCGCCGCCAGCAGTTATGCCAATGTTGCCGAAGATGCGCTGAAATTCATTCTAGAAGATACTAGCCTAGGCTCAATGAAAGTCGGCACACCTATCTTCTTCCGAGGGATTAAAGTCGGTCAAATCGACGGTTATAGCCTATCGACACAGGGGAATAGTGTATTGATGCAGGCCCATATTGAGCCGCAGTACAGTCACTTAGTGAATCAAAGCAGTCAGTTCTGGGATGCCTCGGGGATTAAAGTCGATGTCGGCCTCTTCTCTGGTGCCCAAATCGAAGCGGGCTCGCTGGAAACCTTACTCGCTGGCGGCATCAATGTGGCGACTAAGAACACGACTCAAGGGGATAATCGTTTAGCGACTGGCACAGTATTAAGATTGCAACACAAAGCCGAAAACGAATGGCAGCAATGGGCACCCGCCCAGTAATTCTTTTCATCAAAATACTTACACCAACGCACTAATATTAAAGCTCTTACAAATAAATCAGGCGCATAATGCGCCTGATTTATTTTTAGCTTCTCGCAATATTATTGACACATTCTAAGTCGCTCAACACTCTAGCCCCCTTATCCATAAAACCAATAACAAACGGCAATCGCGGCACTGATCCCCGCAAAGTCCGCAGTTAAACCGCAAGCCAAGGCGTGGCGTCCATGGCGAATACCCACAGAACCAAAATACACAGCGAGAACATAGAAAGTGGTTTCAGTACTACCCTGAAAAATCGCCGCTAATCGACCCGCAAAGGAATCTACTCCGTGGTGATCCATTGTCTCAAGCATCATAGCTCTAGCGCCTGAGCCACTAAAAGGTTTCATCAGCGCGGTCGGCATAGCATCGACAAAACGCGTATCGAAACCTAATATCCGCACACCAGTGGCAATCAACTGCAACAGATAATCCAAGGCGCCGGATGCGCGCAGTAAACCAATCGCTAATAACATGGCGAGCAAATAAGGGATCAGCCGGATAGATTGGGCAAAACCCGCCTTCGCGCCTTCAATAAACTCATCATAAACCGCCACCTTGCGAATGCCCGCAACAATCACGAAGGTAAATACCAATAACAGCAAGATACCATTGCCCATTGCCGTCGACACTGTGCCAATGGCATCAGCACTTAAAGTCATCAGATAAAAACCACTCGCCACTAACCCTGAGAGCATCAAGGCGCCATAACCGAGCACCACTGAGTTTAATAATGAAATTCGCTGCACTAACGCCACAACCAGCAAACCCGACAATGTCGATGCAGAAGTGGCCAGTAAAATCGGCAAAAAAATATCCGCAGGCGCAGCGGCACCTTGCTGGGCACGGTAAAGGAATACCGTCACAGGCACTAAGGTCACAGAGGAAGTATTGAGTACTAAAAATAAGATTTGCGCATTGGTCGCCACGGTTTTTAGCGGATTTAAACTCTGCAAATCATGCATCGCCTTTAAACCAAGTGGTGTGGCGGCATTATCTAACCCAAAGATATTCGCTGTTAAATTCATCGTGATACTGCCAAAGGCGGGATGCCCCTTGGGCACTTCAGGCATCAAACGGCGCAGTAATGGCTCAAACACAAAGGCAATAGCGCCGACAACGCCAGCCTTTTCCCCTACCTGCATCAATCCCATCCACAGAGAAAGCACGCCAATCAGCCCAAGAGAAATTTCAGCGGCAAGCTTAGCACTCGCAAATAATGCGGCGACTGAAGCCGATAATACTTCTATATGTCCATTGAATAACTGCACTGCTATTGCAAGCAATGCCGTGATAAAAAAAGCCAACCACACGCGATTCAGCACGCTAATCCCCTTATTTTTATTTGTTTTTATTCTATTAGCTCATGGCTACTGAGTGCTAGCTTTATGGCGACTCATTCCAATATCGCTCAAATCGTCAGAGCATAAACATTAAATCACAATAGCAGCCTTGGCTGCTCGGGAGAAAATCTCAGACCCAATAAGGGATTATGATATACTCGCGCCAGTTGATACACAGTCTATTTTCCTATGGTTCAATGAAATCAATGGTCCAATTAAATCAAAATTTTATCGATACAATCACCCAAGAACTCCCCGCCCATTTATCCATGGACGAGTTTATTGCCGCCTGCGACAGGCCGCTTAGACGTTCAATTCGGGTCAATACCTTAAAAATCAGCAGCGACGACTTTAAGACCTTGATGCAACCTAAGGGCTGGACGTTCGATCCTATTCCTTGGTGTGAAGACGGATTTTGGATCAGTTACGACGAAGAAGAACAACTCGGCAATGCCTTAGAGCACATTCAGGGCCTATTCTACATTCAAGAAGCCAGCTCTATGTTGCCGCCGACCGCACTTTTTACACCGAATGCACATTGGCAGTGCGTTCTCGATCTTGCCTCCGCGCCGGGTTCAAAAACCACTCAAATGGCCGCATTAATGCAAAACCAAGGCTTATTAGTGGCAAATGAGTATTCGGCAAGCCGCGTAAAAGTATTACACGCCAATGTGCTACGCATGGGCGCGAGCCACTGCGCCCTCACCCATTTCGATGGCCGTGTATTTGGCGAATACCTATACGAAAGTTTTGATGCCGTGCTTATCGATGCGCCCTGTGGCGGTGAAGGCACAGTGCGTAAAGACGCCGATGCACTAAAACACTGGAGCCTAGACGATGTGCTGGCGATTAGCGAAACCCAAAAAGCCTTAATCGAATCGGCGTTTCTCGCCCTGAAACCCGGCGGTACTTTAGTCTACTCAACCTGCACCTTAAACCGCCTCGAAAACCAAGGCGTGTGCGAGTATTTAAAGCAAGTCTACGGCGATGCGGTGCAATTTGAATCCTTAAGCGATTTATTTGATGGCGCAGATCGAGCTACAACGCCCGAAGGCTTCTTACATGTCTGGCCACAGATTTACGACAGTGAAGGTTTCTTTGTCGCTAAATTGAAAAAAACCGCCTCAGTGCCGCGTTTACAGCCTGAGCCTAAACTGCAGAAAAACTTCCCCTTCACGCCCGCATCAGCGAAACAAGCCCAAGGGATCAAAGACTATTTTCAGCAGGATTTAGGCATCAGCTTACCGGACGAACTCATCATGGTTCGCGATGATGAATTCTGGCTATTCCCGCATGAATTCAACGCTTTTATCGGCCGTATGCGCTTTCAGCGTATTGGCATTAAACTCGCCGATAACAGTAAACACGGCTTTAAAGTCCGCCATGAAGCGATTATTGCATTAGCAGGAAAACAGCTCAGCCCAACCGCAAAAACGGTCGATGTGAGCGATGTTGAAGCGAAAGAGTATTTGATGGGGCGAGATATTGCCCTAAACACCGCAGTGAAAGCTCAAGGTGAAGTGATCGTCTGTTATGGCGGTGCACCATTAGGCATGGCGAAACATTTAGGCAATAAGTTAAAAAACAACCTATCCAGAGACTTAGTGAAAGATAAAGTGTTACTGCTACCAGAACAGACAAAATCGTTATAATTTCGCTGTTTTTTAGCGATAAATAACCTAAAAAAGGGGAAAGTGAGCGCGACTATAAGACAAAAGCTCGACTACACTGAGTCTATTGTAAAGCGTACTGCATGGCGCTTTCACCTGTAGCGCACGGCTCTTCAATGAGCCATTCCCCTAGGCCCAAACAGCTTTAATCGTTTTGGGCCTTTTTTTATGCCTGTACGCTAACAATCACGCTATCGCATAAAGTGATTCAAAGCACTTACTGCTAACGGCCAACTAAACGCGCTGCATCTTTGAATAAATTAAAAAAGTTATTGCTGGTGTATTCAGCAAGATCTTCATAACGCTCACCTCTAAGCTCTGCCACAAACTCAGCCACATCACGCACATAGGCAGGCTGATTCTCTTGTCCACGGTGTGGGATCGGCGCCAAATAGGGCGAGTCCGTTTCAACCAACAGGCGATCCTGAGGCACTTTGCGGATAACGGTTCGTAGATCACCCGCATTTTTAAAAGTGACGATGCCAGAAACCGAAATATAAAAGCCGAGATCAATCGCCGCTTTCGCCATCTCCCAGTTCTCGGTAAAGCAATGCAGCACGCCGCCAACGTTATCCGCGTTGCCCTGCTTAAGCATATTGATCGTATCTTCACGTGCATCACGGGTATGGACAATTAAAGGTTTATTCACTTCGACCGCAAGGGTAATCTGCTGCTCAAAACATTGCTGTTGCAACAGCTTAGTGTCGTCTGCATAAAAATAATCTAACCCCGTTTCACCAATCGCGACCACTTTAGGATCGGTGGCAAAGCGGCGGATTTGCTCAACATCGAGGCCTTCTTTAACGTCTAATGGATGCACACCCGATGACAAAAATACCTGTTCGAAGGCTGCAACTTTATCTCGCATCGATTCAAATCCTTGCTGGCGTACATTCACGCACAACATATAGTCCACACCACGGGCTTTAGCATTAGCAAGAATCTGTTCTAAGGTTTGTTGATCAGGCGCCGCTTTGAGGCGATCGAGATGGCAGTGTGAATCAATAAGCACAAGGATTTCCAAGCAGAGTAACAAAGGACGACAAGGATACCCAGCCAAGGGATCGAGGTCAAATTCAACAGAAGTAAATAGCCAGTTTAGGCAATGAGCAAACGTTTAAACCAGATCAATAATGCAGGCTAACCTACATAGTGCAGGTTAGATCGCCAGAGGCGAGTTCGCGGGACAGTAACTTTTCGATATGGTGTTTATGGCTATCTGGCTCAGAAATAATTTTAATGCCAATCCCCACAGGGCGGCCACCCGACGCTCCTAAGGGATTAATCCACACCACAACACCACGAAATTCATTAGTGAGGGTTGCGCCGGGTAAACGATACGCAATCGTCAGCGGTTGGCCAAGATAATGACTTTCACTGGTCGCAATAAATAATCCTGCCGGCTTAATAAAAGGCATATAGGCACGATATAACTGATGTAAGGTATCAAAATTAACGACGAGATCTACCATGGCATATTACTTATTTGTTATCTCTCTATATTCTAAGACATAACTTTGACACAGGGCCAGATAATTGACGCTTGGCATTGTGCTTAAGCTATGACACATTCCCATGATCTTAGCCGCCAAATTCCCGAGCTGCGCATGAACAAACGCATCTTGATGGCTATTTTTCAGTAAAACCTGTCGTATAAGTAGGTACAAAACCTTAAGAACATCAATTATTTGTTGTTCACTTATTATTAACAAACTAGCACACAGATGACCAGACGACAAACTTTGTGCCCAATCTTTGCGAAATTGTAGCAAGGATTGATACCGACTCTGTTGGCTACTCTCAGACAGCAAGCTCTCAGCCAACTTTAACGGTCCACCCACCACACTCAAACACCAAGTTACATCCTCTTGAATACCACATCGCTGGGCAAGCCAGTTTTTGATGACCTCTCGACTAGGAACGACAAAAGGAATGCGTTGACAACGACTGCTAACCGTCGCCATCAAACGTGCAGGCGTATCCGACTGCAAAATAAGTAAGGTGTCTTTACCTGGCTCCTCAAGGGTTTTAAGGAGTGCGTTCGCGGCAGCGGAGTTAAGACGCTCGCTGTGGTGGATAATCGCTACACGCCTGCCACTTTGCTGTGCGGTGGCTGTCAGACGCGTACACAGCTCACGAATTTGATCGACTTTAATTTGATTGCCATCGGCGGCGATATGATAAAAATCAGGATGATTGCCCGCATCATAGAGCTGACAAGACTTACAAAAACCGCACGCGCCCACAGGCGTTGGCTGCACACACATAGCCGCGCGCGCCATAAACACACTCAGCAACTCACCACCATAGGCTGAATCAATGCCCACGAGTTGTGCGTGAGGTATTTTTTGACGCGCTAATTGAGCTAAAAATGCCTGCCTTGGCCCTTCGAGCCAAGGTAATTGCTCAGCCGTAAATCCGGACTCGGCTACCATACCATCGCCTGAAGCACGGCTAAGATATCTTTGTGCACTTCGGCCATAGTTTGGCTCGCGTCTATAACCACGATACTGTCATCTTCGCTGGCAAGTTTGAGATATGTAGCGCGTGCTCGCTCAAAGAAATCAATCGCTTGTTGCTCAATTCTATCAAGCTCACCACGTTTAGCTGCACGGGTAAGCCCAAGCTTAGGATCTAAATCTAAGTACAAAGTAAGATCGGGTTTAAATCCCTTTAGTGTTGCAGTGCTCACCGCTTCCACTAGCGGCATTAACCCTCTACCACCACCTTGATAAGCTAATGACGATAGATTGTGTCTATCACCCAATACCCATTGCCCTTGCGCAAGCGCGGGCTTTATGACATTAGCAACTAACTGAGCTCTGGCAGCATAAATGAGTAAACACTCGGCCTCATCACACAGGGGATCGTTCGCATCGGCAATCTTAACTAAATCACGGATACGTTCAGCCAATGGTGTACCGCCCGGTTCGCGGGTGCAAATCGGTGCTTTACCCGTATGCTTTTCAATAAAGTCGCGAATAAGGTTAATCGCACTCGACTTACCCGCGCCTTCTAAACCTTCAATAACGATAAATTTTGCAAAAACTGACATTGGATTTTCTTTCTCTGCATTTTTACTTTGGTGATTTTTCTGGCGTCGCTGGTTTTGTCTTACGCTGATAGACGTCTACAGCATGATTGTGTTCTTCAAGCGTGGTTGAAAACACATGGGTGCCATCGTTGCGCGATACAAAATAAAGGTAACTCACACTGGCGGGCTTAGACACGGCCATCAATGAGGCTTTACTCGGTGCAGCTATCGGCGTTGGCGGCAATCCAAAGATACGATAAGTATTAAAAGGCGTCTCTTCGACTAAATCTTTGCGGGTGATATTACCCTTATAGCGATCACCCATGCCGTAAATAACGGTCGGATCGGTTTGCAGACGCATACCTAGGTTAAGACGATTAACAAATACACCGGCGATTTGCTCACGCTCATGGGCTTGGCCGGTTTCCTTCTCAACTATCGATGCCAAAATCAGCATTTCATAGGGCGATTTTAACGGCAAATTTGGCGCCCGTTCTGCCCACGCTTTGGCAAGCTCCTGCTCCATCATTTTATAGCTTTGAGTCAGCATGACTTTAGCATCCGCCTCGGCGGTATAATGATAAGTGTCGGGGAAGAATTTTCCTTCAGGCAAACCAGAATCATCGCCTTCTGCCATCAATACCGCTGCAAATGCTTCTGGTGACATTTGTAAATGCGGAGCACTGGTAAGCTGTTGTTCCCATTCCACAATAGTTTTACCTTCAACTAAGGTCAAACTGAAGGTTTTTACTTTCCCAGCGATCAAATCATTGAGTAAATCAGTAATCGTTTGTGAAGGTGATATTTCATAAAGTCCCGTGCGAATTTTGGCAAGCTCAGGACGGAACTTAAGTAGCCACTTGAGTTTCCACGTATCTTGAATAACGCCGTCATCGGCAAGTTGCTGCGCCAGTTGATTTACACTGGTGCCGCGTTCAACCTTCAACTCTTTAGGCTCGCTGAGACTCAGCGGCGTTTGACTGTATTCGACAACCGTTTGATAGCCCCAAAAGGCACCCAAACAGACTAAGGTTAGCAAGGTCAACAGGGTTGAACTGGCGATAATAATGATTTTTTTCATAGAGTGAGTGAAAGTGTCTGTCTAAGTTGCGCGGTAATCGGAGCACGGGTGAACTTGAGCGAGTCTATCGCCAGTACATCCACAATCCCTAAAACGCTGTTAGTGATAAACGCTGAGTCAAATTCGATTAAACGCTCGGCGCCAACGGGCAAACATTCGATATTCATGTTCTGTTCAAGCAAGGCCAACATTATCTGTTCGCGCATCACACCCGCCACGCCACACAGGGCTAATGAAGGCGTGATAATGCGATTATCTTTGATAAAAAACACATTCGCCATCGAAGATTCAATCACATTCTCCTCGATATCTTTGACTAACCAGTCATCAAATCCCTGCGGTAAAGAGTGTGATTTAATCAAAACTTGTTCGAGTCGATTTAAATGCTTTATCCCTGCCAACAGAGGCTGCAAACCCAATCGTACCGACGAAGTTTTAAGGCTAATACCCTGTTGCTGCCACTGAGCATAATGGCCGGGGATAGTGTGAACTGAGACGATTTCAGTAGGATTAACCGTTTCTGGCGGTGTATAGCCACGGCCACCAGCACCACGGGAAACGATTAACTTAATGCAATGATGAGGATATTCAATAGCTAAGGTATTCAGTTGCTGTTGCAATGCTTTACTCATTTGCCATTGAAATCCAAGCCTTGCGGCGCCTGCGGTTAAACGGGCTTGATGGGCTTCAAAAAACATAATCCCCTCAGCGTCCGTTCGCATCGTTGCAAACAGACCATCACCGTAGGCAAGCCCTCGATCGGAAGGGTCGACACTTGCCTGCGATGCGCCATTCACCCAGAACACGCGTGTTAGTCCTGACTGATACGGCTAGCCACCGCTTCTTGCTGATCTTTGTACTTGGCACTTTTACGGGTGTTATAAGGACGTGCAACCGCATGATTTAAGCGTTCAAAGTTAAGCGCACCTATAGTCATGCGTGGACGCAAAGCTAAAGGCAACTTGCCGCTGTTATAAAACTCGAGCACAATTTTACCTTGCCAACCCGGATCGATACGGTGCGCCGTTACGTGTACCATCAGGCCTAAACGCGCTAGAGACGAACGGCCATCAAGCCAACCGACGATGTCGGCAGGTAAAGTTACGCTCTCGTAAGTCACAGCCAAAGCCAATTCGCCAGGATGCAAGAAAAATGCTTCGCCATCGGGGATTTCGATAATCTCACTCATCACCCGATCGAGCGCCGCTTGCATCTCAGCACTTGGACCACTCAAGTCGATAAAAGGCGCGGTATGATCTTTAAAGACGCGAAACTGTCCACCTAAGCGCACATCAACACTGACGCCTGAAATAGCTTCTATGCCTGGGCGAGGTTCTATTACGATAGTGCCGTTATCAAGGGCCTGTTCAATTTCGATATCGGTTAAGCGCATCTTGCCTATTACTCCTTGAGTTTTTATGTCGTTATTTTGCCAATAAATGTTGGATACGAGTCTTTAAAATATCGGTCGCAATACGATTTTTGCCGCCACGGGGAACGATAATATCGGCGTATTGTTTCGAGGGTTCGATAAACTGTAAGAACATAGGACGCACGGTTTTCTTGTACTGTGAAATCACAGATTCCATCGTACGGCCGCGCTCGGCCACATCACGAGTTAAGCGACGTAGGAAACAAATGTCCAGCGGTGTGTCCATAAACACACTCGCGTCCATCAGGGCACGTAACTTAGGATCGGTCAGCAATAAGATACCTTCTAAAATGATCACCTTTTTCGGTGTCATCTTTAAGGTTTCTGCAGTGCGTGTATGTTCTGTATAGCTATAACAAGGGATATCAACAGCTTCGCCAGACTTGAGCAACTGTAAATGCGTGCACAACAGTTGATGGTCCAGCGCTTTTGGATGATCGTAATTCGTTAATACCCGTTCATCCATGGATAAATGACTCTGATCGCGATAGTACGCGTCTTCATTAATTACCCCAATTTGATCTGTGCCTAAATCGCGGCGTAATTCGTCAAAAATCGTTTTGGCAATTAAACTTTTGCCCGATGCTGACGCGCCAGCAATTGCAATAATGACACACTGCTGAGAATTCATACCCTTAAACCTTACTCGTCATCTGAAACACTAATAGAAACTGTTTTCTGGCTTTGCTTTAAAGCCAATTCTGCGCCCACTTTACGGGCAATTTCCCGATAAAGAGCTGCGACTTCACTGTCAGGATCGGCAACGACGGTCGGCGCACCATTATCCATGGCTTCACGGATATTAATGTGCAACGGTAAAGCGCCTAACAGTGGAACTTGATAGCGTTCAGCGATTTTACTGCCGCCGAGAGTTCCAAATGGATGTTCTTTATGACCACACTCAGGACATAAATGGAAACTCATGTTCTCGACAATACCCAGCACAGGAATGTTCACTTTCTGGAACATATTGATGCCCTTCTTGGCATCGGCCAGCGCGATATCCTGCGGTGTAGTTACGATAACAGCGCCGCTCACAGGGACTTTTTGCGATAACGTGAGCTGAATATCCCCTGTGCCTGGTGGCATATCAACGACTAAATAATCCAGTTCTGGCCATTGGGTTTCATTCAGTAACTGGGCCAACGCGCCCGCGGCCATTGGGCCACGCCACACGGCAGCTTCATCACCACTGAGCATAAAACCAATCGACTGCGCGGCAATACCATGGGCACTGGCGGCTGTCATATGTTTGCCATCGGGGGAAAGCGGTCTGAAATTAGGGATACCTAACATCATAGGCACTGACGGGCCGTAAATATCCGCATCGAGAATACCCACCTGCGCACCTTCGGCCGCTAATGCCAAAGCTAAGTTCACCGCTGTGGTTGACTTACCCACGCCGCCCTTACCTGAGGCTACGGCAATCACTTGCTTCACATTGGCAATCGGCGCAATAGAAGATAACGCTGAGTAGGCTTTAGGTTGAAAATCGATTTCACACTCGACTTCATCAATAGCATCGAGCACCGCTAACTTATTCGTCAGCGCCATGACAGTGTCGCGATACTGAGTCATACAAGGGTATGGATAGACTAAGCCAAGCTGCAAACGCTTACCTTCCAATGCCAGCTTATTTACGCATCCTGCGCTCACTAACCCTTTCGCGAGATACGGGTCAACAAATGAATCGAGAATAGCCAGAACTGGCCCGAGAAGATCGTCATTCAGACGATAATCAGTTTGAGTTGAAGACAAAAGAATTACCCCCACCAATAAATTTGCCCAAGTGTACCAGATAATGCAGAAAACATTAGCGCAGATTTAGCTCAATTGGCTCAGGTTTTGATGAAAATCATCCTGTAATCGGTTAGTATCTCTACCAATATTTTTGGCCCACCACGATATTTGAGACAAGATGGCAACTTCACAACGTAAAATTCTCGTGACCAGCGCACTTCCCTATGCAAACGGACCGATACATTTAGGTCACATGCTGGAATACATACAGACAGATATCTGGTCGCGTTATCAAAAGCTTCGTGGACATGAGTGCCACTATATTTGTGCCGATGACGCCCATGGCACGCCAATCATGCTTAAAGCACAGCAATTAGGCATAGCGCCAGAAGACATGATTGCCCAAGTGAACAAAGAACATCAGCAGGATTTTGCCGATTTCAATATCGCCTTCGATAACTATCACAGCACCCACAGCGATGAAAACCGCGTACTGGCAAGTGATATTTATCTCAAGCTACGTGCGAATGGCTATATCAAGAGCAAGAGTATTTCTCAGCTGTTCGATCCTGAGAAATCCATGTTCCTGCCAGACCGCTTCGTAAAAGGCACTTGTCCTAAGTGTAAGTCACCGGATCAATACGGCGATAACTGTGATGCCTGCGGCGCGACTTACAGCCCAACTGAGCTCATCAATCCAAAATCAGCGGTATCGGGTGCGACACCAGTGATGAAAGACACTGAGCACTTTTTCTTCGACCTGCCCGCCTTCGAAGGCATGCTAAAAGAGTGGACTCGCTCTGGTGCCCTGCAAGTCGAAATGGCCAATAAACTCGACGAATGGTTCGAGCAAGGATTGCAGCAATGGGATATCACCCGTGATGCACCGTATTTTGGTTTCGAAATTCCCGATGCGCCAGGCAAGTATTTCTACGTTTGGCTAGATGCGCCTATCGGTTATATGGGTTCGTTCAAAAACCTCTGTGACAAACGCCCTGAGCTGAGCTTTGAGGAATTCTGGGGCAAAGATTCAACCGCCGAGGTGTATCACTTCATCGGTAAAGACATAGTCTACTTCCACAGTCTGTTTTGGCCTGCCATGTTACACGGCTCAGGTTACCGCCAGCCAAACAGCGTCTATGCCCACGGCTATGTGACGGTCAACGGCGCTAAGATGTCAAAATCCAAAGGCACTTTCATCAAGGCGCGAACTTATTTAGATCATTTAGATCCTGAATATTTACGTTACTACTACGCCGCCAAACTCAGCAGCCGTATCGACGATTTAGATTTAAATCTCGAAGATTTCGCCCAGCGCGTGAATTCAGACTTAGTCGGTAAGCTAGTGAACTTAGCCTCGCGCACCGCAGGTTTTATCACTAAACGTTTCGATGGCAAGCTAGCGAAAATTAACGACACCACACTGACTGAGGCGTTTCTAGCCAAGCAAGAGGTGATTGCCGAATTTTACGAGTCGCGCGAATACGGCAAAGCAATGCGCGAAATCATGGCACTGGCGGATATTGCTAACGGTTTTGTAGCCGATGCTGCGCCTTGGCAAATGGTAAAACACGATGATCAACAGGAAGCGGCCCATCAAGTGTGTTCAAATGCCTTGAATCTGTTCCGTATTCTAGTGACGTATCTCAAACCTGTATTGCCACGTTTAGCCCAAGATGTGGAAGCCTTTTTCCAACTACCGCTCACTTGGAGTGCATTGAACCAAGATTTAGCGGGTCATGAAATCGCGCCATTCAAAGCCATGATGCAACGTGTTGAGCTGGATAAAGTCAATGCTATGGTTGCCGACTCCAAGGATAACCTGCAAGTCACGGCCGATGCACCAAAGACGGCTGCGCCTGAAAAAACGGTTGAATCATCTAATGTCAGCAGTGAGCCTCTGGTTAACGATCCTATCAGTGAAACCATCAACTTTGATGATTTTGCGAAAATCGACCTGCGTATCGCTCGTATCGTGAAAGCCGAGCATGTTGCTGACGCAGACAAGTTACTGAAGTTGCAGCTCGACATAGGTGGCGAAACACGCCAAGTGTTTGCTGGGATCAAATCGGCCTATTCGCCAGAAGACCTTGAAGGCAAACTAACTGTGATGGTGGCTAACTTAGCACCACGTAAGATGCGTTTTGGCATGTCAGAAGGCATGGTTTTGGCCGCTGGCCCTGGTAGCAGCGATCTGTGGATTTTAGAACCCCATGAAGGCGCACAGCCTGGCATGCGGGTTAAGTAATCTGCGCTAGATAACGCTCGAAAAATCAATAAGGCCGCATTTTATGTGGCCTTATTTGTTGGTATCGATTGTTTGAGCCGATTCGTGGTCGCAAGTGTCACGCAGTCTTTTAAAAGACTGAGTTTAAGCCATTTAATTTTAACTGAGTGGTTTAAGAGACCGAGTTAAAACTCGTATTTCTATCGACAAGATATTCACGGCAATGTGACATTCATATCAGTGACAAGTCTAAAATCGACGCAGTGCTAAATGAATAATTCGAGGAGTCGTTATGGGAAATATCGTTGAGCAGTTGCTGTTTTCTGCCTCGATTACGGGTCCAATCTGTTTGATGTTAGCACTCGGTGTGATCCTAAAACGCACCCAAATCATCAATGAAAACTTTATTGATGTTGCATCAAAATTAGTCTTTAACGTGACGCTGCCAGCCTTGCTGTTCCTTAGCATTATTAGCTCCAATCACGATCTCGCCTCCAGTGCGCCCTTGATTGGCTATGGTTTAGTGGCCAATTTCCTGTTTTTTATACTCTCCACCTATGCAACTGGGCGGCTATTTCCCAAGCACAAAGACCAAGGTGTGATCATTCAAGGGGGATTTAGAGCCAATACCGCCATTATCGGCTTAGCTTACGTTTCCAACGCCTATGGGAGTTCTGGTGTTGCCTTAGCCGCGGTCTATGTTGCCTCAATGACGCTGCTGTATAACATTCAAGCGGTTATTTGCCTAAGCCCTAAAGGTGAAGAATCCAGCCAACGTGCATTTGGCGTGATCATCAAGACCATCACCAAAAACCCGTTGATCATTGCCATTATGGCAGGCATGTTGTTCTATTTGCTTGCTATTCCAATACCGAAAATGGTGCTCGATGCGGGCCAATACTTTGCCAATATGACCCTCCCACTAGCGCTACTGTGCACTGGCGGTTCGCTCGATATTGGTTCACTCAAACATGAAAAGCATTCAACTTGGTTCTCGACCGCATTGAAACTGATCTTTGCCCCGCTTTTTATCTCGATTGGGGCCTTGCTGTTGGGTTATCGAGGGATTGAGTTAGCAATGGTCTTTTTAATGAGTTCTGCGCCCACCGCAGCCGCAAGCTATGTGATGGCGCGCGCCATGGGTGGCAATGCGCCCCTTGCGGCCAATATTATTGCGCTAACCACAGTCTGCTCGCTGATCACGTGCACCTTAGGCATCTTTATACTGTCCACTTTGGGGCTGATCTAGCAGCTAAAGGCTAAGAGCTGATTGGCACAAACGCTAGAGAAACGGATTTGAGTGACTATAAGTAATAATAAACCACAATAAAAAAGGCGAGCCATGCTCGCCTTTCGTTTAGGAATAAAACAGTTAGATGGTCATCATAAGCCGCTTTATGAATGGATTAGACCGGATTAGTGATATCCACAAAATGGTGCACGAGATCAAACTCGCGGGCGAGGTGACGGCCTAAGGCTTGAATACCAAAACGTTCTGTCGCATGGTGCCCCGCCGCAAAATAATGTATGCCCTGCTCTACCGCACTGTGGAACGTTCGCTCGGACACTTCACCACTGATAAACGCATCCACACCTAAACTCGCCGCAACATCGATATAATCCTGCGCGCCACCAGTACACCAAGCTACATGTTGGATCTTAGCATCGCTATCACCAATGTGCAGTGGGGCTCTGCCTAACGCATTCTCAAGGGTGTGAGAAAATTCGCTAGCACTGACTGCAAGATCAAGTTTTCCACGCCACAGTAGCCCCTGAGCCACATCTTCGATGGCTTCTGCGTCAATGATCCCAAGCTGTCTCCCCAAAGTCGCGTTATTACCGAGCATTGGGTGGGCATCTAAGGGTAAATGATATCCAAACAAGCTAATATCATGCTTGAGCAGCGCCTTAATTCGGCGTTGTTTCATGCCTGTGATCACTTCAGGCTCATTCTTCCAAAAAAAGCCGTGATGAACCAATATCGCATCGGCGTTTAATCGAATCGCTTCATCGATCAAGGCCTGACACGCTGTCACGCCCGTGACTAAGGTGCGGATCTCATCCTTGCCTTCTACCTGCAGCCCATTGGGTGCGTAATCCTTAAAGGCCGACACATGTAAAAAATCGGCTAAATATTGGCTTAGTTCTGTCCGTGTCATTGCATTACCGTCCGTTACTCAAGATGACCATTTACTGAAGATGAGAATTTATCCAATATGAGACAATCGCTTACATCGCGATATCAACACGCACGCCACCTTGCAGGTATACCACTCGAACTCTGTCACCCGCGTTAAACGTCATGCCAGCATCGTAATCTTGGATCACCATGACCTGAGTACCATCTTCTTGATTGATCATCAGTTCCACCAGCTTAAACGATTGCACGCTAGTACCACTGCCATAACGGTTACCGATACCCCCACCAATCAAAGCACCTAAAATCGTCGCCACATCTCGACCCGAACCGCCACCAAACTGATTACCAATCACCCCACCCGCTAAGGCGCCGCCGAAGGTTTTCCAACCTTGATTACGGTCTTCAATTAACTGGGTTTCGGTGATATTACGTACCGAAGTGATATCGCCATAGAGTACTTTCTCAACTGGCACGGCTTGATTGCGATCATAGCCAGCATTAGCGGGACTGATGATAAAAGCAAAAATAAACATAAAGCTTGCTAGAGTAGGTTTCCACATATCTGAATTTCCGCTAACTTAATAATAAGGTCTATAACTAAATCATACTCAATTGTGAAGTCACTGTCTTTCCTGAATCACGAATTTGACGCTTTTCCTTCGCCCGAGCTCGCCTTAACCGATCCTAATGGTTTATTGGCTATCGGCGGCGACTTACGTCCTGAACGTTTACTCTCTGCTTACTACAACGGTATTTTTCCTTGGTTTAATTCTGACGATCCCATCCTGTGGTGGTCGCCGGATCCCCGCGCCGTGTTTATTCCAGGTGAAATTCACATCAGCACCAGCCTGCGTAAGTACTTAAAAAAGCAACCTTGGCGGATCACTATCAATCACGCTTTCACCGATGTGATGGCAGGATGCGCGCAGCCAAGAGAAAAACAGAGCGGCACTTGGATCACCCAAGAAATTCAAATGGCCTATCGCGAATTGCATCACACAGGTCATGCTCACTCCATTGAAGTGTGGGAAGGTGAACGTTTAATCGGTGGGCTTTACGGCTTAGCGATCGGCCAAGTATTTTGCGGCGAATCCATGTTTCACCGTAAAACCAATGCGTCCAAGGCCGCCGTTGCCGCACTGCAACAACATTTACTCAAGATGGGATTCAAACTCATCGACGCACAAGTGATGAATCCCCACCTAGAAAGTTTGGGAGCTAAAGCTATTAAACGCATTGATTTTATAACGTTACTGAGCGAACTGAGAAACAATCCCGTGGACCCAAATACTTGGGCCACTAAAGAGGTCATCCTTGAACTCGAGTAAAGCATCGATCGCTATCGGTATCAGTCAAATATTTCCCTGCAGCTACCTTGATGGCCAGCAGGAGCAGCTACTCGTCATCCAAGAAGATACGCTCGATCCCATTTTATTTGAGCGTTTGCTCGCGGTAGGTTTTCGCCGCAGTGGTAGCTCTATCTACAAACCACGCTGCCCTAGATGCAGTGCATGCCAACCAATCCGTGTGCCAACGCATGAATTTGTCCCATCGAAACGCCAAAAACGCACTTTAGCAAAAAACCAAGATCTGACTTGGCGAATTACATCGGAGCAAACCGCCGAGCAATATACGCTATATGAACATTACATTCGTGGGCGACATTTTGACGGCCCCATGTTTCCCCCGAGTGAAGATCAATATAATCACTTTCTTTTTTGCTATTGGTTACCGCCAACGTTTATCGAAGTCTATGATGGAAATAAATTATTGGCAGTTGCGGTCACTGATAGCTTGCCCAATAGTCTTTCGGCAATTTACAGCTATTTTGACCCCGACGAAGAACATCGCTCCCTCGGCGCACTGTTGATTTTAATTCAGTGTCGACTGGCGAAACTCATGAATAAAGAATTTGTTTATCTCGGATATCAAATAGATGAAAACCGTAAAATGTCTTACAAGCGTTTGTATCGCCCTTATCAAATTCTGACACCGACGGGCTGGGAGTATTCCCAAGTTTGCTAAGTACTTCCCCTTTACAGCGGGGGGAATTTGGGGCATGATACGCCCGTTTTTTATATTCGAAGGCTAATGGGATAATTAATTAATGGCGAAAGAAGACAACATTGAAATGCAAGGCACTATCCTTGAAACCTTGCCAAACACAATGTTTCGTGTAGAGCTTGAAAATGGTCATGTGGTGATAGCCCACATTTCAGGCAAAATGCGTAAAAACTACATCCGGATCCTCACTGGCGATAAAGTTACCGTCCAGCTGACTCCTTATGATCTGACCAAAGGTCGCATTGTCTTCCGCGCACGCTGATATAGCCTCTTAGATTTAAAAACCCGGCAAGGCCGGGTTTTTTTGTTTGCGAAAGATGAAAAAAATGGCTGCAATTGCAGCCATTTTTATGTCTAAAACTAACGGATAATCAAGCATTAAGCTTTTGTTGTAGCTTTTTCGTGACGTTCGGTACGAATGACAATCTCGCCCTCCTTCACATCCACATACGCAACACCGCCTGACTCTAAGACACCAAATAAGATCTCGTCTGCCAATGGACGTTTGATCAATTCGGTCACGACCCGAGCCATTGGACGTGCGCCCATGTTCTTATCGTAGCCTTTCTCGGCCAACAAGGTTCTGGCTTCGTCGCTGACTTCCAAAGTAACGTGTTTTGCATCCAACTGAGCCTGCAATTCCACCAAGAATTTATCGACCACTTTGGCGATAATCGTCATATCCAAATGATTGAACCAAATGATGGAATCGAGACGATTTCGAAATTCTGGCGAAAATACTCGATTAATTTCAGATAATGCATCTTGGGTGTGATCTTGCTGGGTAAAGCCAATCGACTTACGAATAGTCTCCTGTACACCCGCGTTAGTGGTCATCACCAAAGTCACATGTCTGAAGTCCGCCTTACGACCATTGTTATCGGTCAAAGTACCGTGATCCATCACCTGCAACAGCAGGTTATAGACATCACGGTGGGCCTTCTCAATTTCATCCAATAGCACGACACAGTGCGGATTTTTAATCACAGCATCCGTGAGCAAGCCACCTTGGTCATAACCCACATAACCAGGAGGCGCACCAATCAGGCGTGACACTGTATGGCTTTCCATGTACTCAGACATGTCAAAGCGCACCAGTTTCATCCCCAAGCAGTTGGCCAGTTGGTTAGTGACTTCGGTTTTACCCACACCGGTGGGACCGGCGAATAAGAAGCTCCCCACAGGTTTTCGGTCAGCACCTAAGCCACTGCGCGATAAGCGAATGGCCGAACTCAGACTCTCAATGGCCTTATCTTGGCCAAAGACCACCATCTTAAGGTTACGCTCAAGGTTACGCAGTAAGTCCTTATCAGTAGCGGATACCGACTTCTCAGGGATACGTGCCATTTTCGCCACAATCGACTCAATCTCGGCCTGGCCTATGGTCTTTTTACGTTTGCTCATAGGCAACATCACCATACGCGCACCCGCTTCATCAATCACATCGATGGCTTTATCGGGTAAATGCCTGTCGTTGATGTGCTTGGCCGACAATACTGCAGCGCTGCTGATCGCGGCCTGAGTATAACGAACACCATGATATTCTTCGTATTTAGACTTAAGCCCCATCAAAATCTTAGTGGTTTCTTCCACTGAAGGCTCATTGATATCCACCTTTTGGAAACGACGTGCAAGTGCGCGGTCTTTCTCAAAAATACTTTGATATTCTTGGAAAGTTGTCGAGCCCATGCAGCGCAAGTTACCGCTAGATAGTAAAGGTTTCAGCAGATTAGAGGCATCCATTACGCCGCCAGAGGCCGCGCCCGCACCGATAATGGTATGGATCTCATCGATGAATAGGATGGCATGCTTATCAGCCGCCAGTTCTTTTAACAGGTTCTTAAAGCGCTTTTCAAAGTCGCCGCGATACTTAGTTCCCGCCAGCAGTGAACCTAAATCCAAGGAATACACTGTGGCTTCAAGCATCACATCGGGCACTTGTTTATTGACGATACGATACGCCAACCCTTCGGCAATCGCCGTTTTACCTACACCCGCCTCACCCACTAACAGTGGATTATTTTTACGGCGACGGCACAGGGTTTGAATCGCGCGCTCAATTTCTTGGTCGCGACCAATCAGTGGGTCGATGATCCCTTGCTTTGCAAGTTGATTTAAGTTGGACGCAAATTGCGACAACATACTGCGCTCTTCGCTGCCTTCGCCCTGATCTTCAACACGTTCTTGATCTTGATGTGACTCAGCATCATCATTTTTGGCGAAACCATGGGAAATAAAATTCACTACATCGAGGCGACTAATGTCGCAGCGGCGCAGTAAATACACGGCTTGGGATTCTTGCTCACTGAAAATGGCGACTAACACGTTAGCGCCGTTCACTTCATTGCGACCCGATGACTGCACATGGAATACTGCCCGTTGCAGCACTCGCTGGAACCCAAGCGTCGGCTGAGTTTCTTTGTCATCATCAATATCGGCAATGATTGGGGTTGTTTGTTGGATAAAGCTTGCCACTTCATCTCTGAGTTTATCTAGATTCGCTCCACAGGCGATTAACGCTTCTTGAGCCGCAGGATTGTCGATCAGAGCTAATAACAGATGTTCCACTGTCATATACTCGTGACGCGCGTCTCTGGCTTGCTGAAACGCCAGATTTAAGGTGACTTCCAGATCTTTGTTCAGCATAAGCACCCCCAAAATTAACAACAGACTACAGAGTAAAGCGGTTTTATGCTTTCTCTAACGAACACAGTAACGGATGTTGGTTTTGTCTTGCAAATTGATTTACTTGTATCACCTTAGTTTCTGCAATCCCAAACGGGAAAATACCGCAAATTCCTTTTCCTTGGTGATGGATCGTCAACATGATATCGGTCGCTTCCTGCTCGTTCTTGCGAAAGAAAACCTGCAAAACTTCAATCACAAAATCCATTGGGGTGTAATCATCATTATTGAGTACCACCTTATACATCGAAGGCGGCATTAACTCTGATTCGACACGTTCTTCAACGTGTTCAATATTTCCTATCTTTGCCATTTTTTAATACTAGCCTCTCGTGTTGGCCTCTTCCAATTGATCCGTTCAAATTAATCAGTTGTTACCTCTTTGTTAATTTTAGCTTGACTTCCGCATTTACTCCTTACATTCTGTTGTGCAGACGGTGAACGAATACCCGTCTATACAGGTTTTACTATCTTACTGGTAAGTAGACAACAGAAGGAAGTGGAAGTATGGCAAGCGGAACTGTTAAATGGTTCAACAACGCCAAAGGATTCGGGTTTATTTGCCCTGATCAAGGTGGTGAGGACGTTTTTGCACACTATTCTACCATTGAAATGGAAGGCTATCGAACTCTAAAAGCAGGCCAACCCGTTCAATTTGAAGTAGAAGCCGGTCCAAAAGGGATGCACGCTTCAGCCATTTCACCAACAAAATAACGTTTGGTGAGGCCAATGATCTAAAAGGCAGGGACTTGTCCCTGCCTTTTTATTGCTGCGTGTTTCATCAATTCCCACCACTTAATGCTGCATCGCTCATCATCATTTCGCATGAATTTAATTCAAGTTCAATCGCCGCACATCATCCATTGCATCCCAGAAAAAAGTTTTTATCATCGGTCTCGACAGCAAATTTAGGGTATAAAAAAGGATCTGCAATGCAGACCCTTTTTTAAAATCAGTCTAATGACTTACAACTTTACATCAACTTAGATGGCCAACACTGACGCGCACGCCATCTAAAAGTGATAATGAGCGGGATTAAGCAATCAACAGCTTGTTCAACGTCTCGCTTGGGCGCATGGCTTTTTCAGCCTTAGCCGCATCTAAACGGTAGTAACCACCTAAATCGACTGGTGCACCTTGTGCCGTCGCTAATTCAGCCACAATCACTTGCTCATTCGCCGCGAGCGCATGCGCTAACGGAATAAAGTGTGCTTGTAACTGCTCATCGCTGGTTTGCGCTGCTAAGGCTTGTGCCCAGTACATGGCTAAGTAGAAATGGCTACCACGGTTATCCAGCTCACCGACTCTTCTTGATGGCGATTTATTGCTATCTAAGAATTGGCCAATGGCTTGATCTAAAGTATCGGCTAATACTTGGGCTTTTGGATTGCCTACGGTTTGGCTTAAATGCTCAAGAGACGCCGCCAGAGCCAAGAATTCACCGAGCGAATCCCAACGTAAGTGACCTTCTTTCTCAAGCTGTTGCACATGCTTAGGCGCACTACCACCCGCACCTGTTTCAAATAGACCGCCGCCGTTCATTAATGGAACGATTGACAGCATTTTAGCACTGGTGCCTAGCTCGAGGATAGGGAACAAGTCAGTCAGGTAGTCACGTAGAACGTTACCCGTAACTGAAATGGTATCTTTGCCTTCTTTGATGCGAGCCAAAGACAAACGCGTCGCGTCTTCTGGAGACATAATGCTGATATCTAAGCCATCAGTGTCATGTTCTGGCAGGTACTGCTGCACTTTTGCAATGATTTGCGCATCGTGGGCACGTTTACTATCTAACCAGAATACCGCAGGGGTATTGCTTAAACGGGCACGGCGCACGGCCAGTTTTACCCAATCACGGATAGGTGCGTCTTTAACTTGGCACATTCTCCAGATATCGCCCGCTTCCACGTTATGGCTCATCAATATCTTACCGCTGGCATCGACAACGTTAACCACACCGTCAGCAGGAATTTCAAAGGTCTTATCGTGGCTGCCGTACTCTTCGGCTTTTTGCGCCATCAAGCCCACGTTTGGCACGCTACCCATGGTTTTAGGATCAAAAGCGCCGTGCTCTTTACAGAAAGCAATCGTTTCTTGGTAGATACCGGCATAGCAACGATCTGGGATCATGGCTTTAGTGTCATGCAGTTGACCATCTGGTCCCCACATTTGGCCAGATGAACGAATCGCAGCAGGCATAGATGCATCGATAATGATGTCGCTTGGCACGTGTAAATTGGTGATACCTTTGTCAGAATCAACCATAGCCAATGCAGGACGTGCAGCGTAAACAGCGGCGATATCGGCTTCGACTTCGACGCGGCTATCGGCAGGTAATGTCGCAATTTTGGCATAAACATCACCAAAACCGTTGTTAACATCTACGCCTAATTCAGCGAAAAGCGCCGCATGTTTGTCAAACACTGGCTTGAAGAATACCTTCACAGCGTGACCAAACATAATAGGATCAGACACTTTCATCATAGTGGCTTTCAGATGCAGCGATAACAGCACATCTTCTGCTTTGGCGTTTTCGATTTCACGCTCATAGAAGCTCACTAAGGCTTTTTTACTCAACACCGCAGCATCGATAATTTCGCCAGCCAGCAGCTTAAGACTGGACTTGAGTACTACTTCTTGACCATCTTTTTGGGTCAGCACGATATTCACACTGCCCGCATCAGATAAAGTAACAGACTGTTCGCTGCCGTAGAAATCACCGTCAGTCATGTGGGCAACGTGTGACTTGGAATCTTTGGCCCATTTCCCCATGGAATGCGGGTTTTTCTTGGCGAAGTTTTTCACCGATAATGGGGCACGGCGATCTGAGTTACCTTCACGCAGTACTGGGTTTACCGCACTGCCTTTAATCTTGTCGTAACGTGTTTTAATTGACTTTTCAGCGTCGGTTTTTGGCTCATCCGGATAATTAGGGATGTCGTAACCTTTTTGCTGCAGTTCAAGGATACAGGCTTTTAATTGTGGGATCGAAGCACTGATATTTGGTAACTTGATGATGTTCGCTTCTGGCTGATTCGCTAACTCGCCAAGCTCTGTCAGATGGTCGCCAATCTTTTGTGCTTCAGTCAGTTGCTCAGGGAAACTGGCAATAATACGGCCCGATAACGAGATATCACGGGTTTCAACCGCAACGCCCGCGGCGTCGGTAAACGTTCTGATAATAGGTAAGAGTGAGAGGGTGGCCAGTGCTGGCGCTTCGTCTGTTTCAGTGTAAATAATTGTTGATGAGTTATCTTTCATGTTACATCCTACATTATTGTAAAATTTAATATTTTTTATAATAATTTTATAGCATGGCGAACAAATCTGAGCACAGGAAAAATATCAATCAAGGCAATCGACCACGCCCTCATCTTTCAAATTCTCAATGCCCTTCTGTCTTTGCGCGCAAGCTAAAATTTGTTACAACGACTCATTAAAACCTAATAAACATTTAGGCACAGATCACATTTTCTGGCCGACATCATAGAGCATTCGCAATAATATTCAAATTCCACTAACGGCGAATGCCAAGTACACTATGACCACATTAACGACTCAATCAAGTCAGGTAAGCGTGTCTCAACCTCCTGTTAGCAAAAGTATGAACAAAAACAAGTTTCAACCTAAAGGTGCCAATGCCAGCGCAAGTTCCCCAGCCAAGAGCCCGATTAAACCCGCTAAGCCCGCCAGCAGAGGCCCTGCCAACCGCGCTACCGCCGTAGATAGCAAAGTGGCGCCAGTACGAAATGCCAATGGCAGTTTAAAGAAAGAACCCTTTAAAAATCCTAATCGACGCGCAATTGCGGCGGCAAAACTGGTGCAGAGCCAAACCCTCGCACCGATTATTGTGCTGTTTAATAAGCCTTTTGATGTACTTTGCCAGTTTACCGATGAACAAGGTCGCAAGACCCTAAAAGACTATATCCCCATTCCTGACGTGTATGCCGCAGGCCGCTTAGACAGAGACAGTGAAGGCTTATTGCTGCTGACCAATGACGGTCAATTACAGGCAAGACTGACAGAGCCAAAAAAGAAAACCTTTAAAACCTATTGGGTACAAGTAGAAGGCGTTCCGACGGAAGATGCACTCACTAAACTGCGCCAAGGTGTTGAATTAAATGATGGTATGACGCTGCCTGCTAAAGTCAAAATCATGGATTCACCCGACATTTGGCCACGTAATCCACCGGTGAGAGAGCGCAAAAATATCCCAACAACTTGGCTAGAAATCCAAATTCATGAAGGCCGCAACCGCCAAGTCAGACGCATGACAGCGCATATCGGTTTTCCGACCTTAAGATTAATCCGTTATAAAATAGGCCAATGGAGTCTAGATAATTTGCCATCGGGTGAGCACAAATGTATCCGTCTCGGTGATGAAGTCTAAATTTCAGCCTACTTTCTTCATTCAAATCCACTCAAAGGAGGCTCCATGAGTCAAAGATATAAACCCAATGTGACCGTCGCTTGTATTGTTCATGCAACTTCACAGGACAAATATCTGATGGTAGAAGAGTGGATTGAAGGCGAGCAACGCTTTAATCAACCAGCGGGTCACTTAGAAGCGAATGAAAGCTTGATCCAAGCCTGTGAGCGCGAAGTGTTTGAAGAAACGGGATTATCACTCAAAGCCCAAGGACTCGTCGGCATTTATCAACTCAGCGCCAGTGAAGACTTAGCCTTTGTGCGCTTTACTTTTTTCGTGCAGTTAGATGATATGCCCTCACCTGCGCCGCAGGATAAAGCGATCCATAGTGCGCATTGGTTAAGTCTTGCGCAGATAGAAGCCATGCCATCTTTACTGCGCAGCCCCTTAGTACTCGATTGCTTAAAAGACTATCTCAATCAGGCACAAAATGGCCAAACTTATCCCCTTAGCTTACTCAATAGTGACCGCCTCACGATAGCCCAAGCGAGCAAGGCGTGATAGAATACCGCCCCGCATAAACGGCTGGTTAAGCTTAATGCGTGTGCTACTGCAGAGGCCTTGTACAGCAAATAAATAGTTGGCCGTAAATGCGAGGTTTACTGACAGTTTGCGGACTCATTTTATTTGATAGCGCTGGAAAAGTTTGATTTAGCAATCAGCAGCACAGCACCTAGATGTAAAGTTAGCTTGGATTTAAAGTGAGCTTGGATTTTTAGTTAGCCCATATTTTTAGTTAGGTTAGGTATTTTTGTTACGCGCTCAATGTCGCGGCTTAAATTCATCCACCTAGCCAACACACATACTCAATGGTTTTTAGGATTTATGACATCAATCGAACCCACTCATACAGGAAAAAAAGTCATTGTCGGCATGTCCGGCGGTGTAGATTCATCTGTTTCAGCCTTTTTACTTATGCAGCAAGGCTATCAGGTTGAAGGCCTTTTCATGAAGAACTGGGAAGAAGATGACAATAACGAGTACTGCGCGGCCGCAGAAGATTTAAAAGACGCCCAAGCCGTGTGCGACAAGCTTGGGATCAAGCTACATACAGTCAACTTTGCTGCCGAATATTGGGACAATGTATTTGAGTATTTCCTCGCCGAATACAAAGCCGGCCGCACGCCAAATCCCGATATCATGTGCAACAAAGAAATCAAATTTAAGGCATTTTTAGAATTTGCCGACGAAATCCTCGACGCCGATTACATCGCAATGGGCCACTATGTTCGCCGTCGCGATAACAGCGACGGCAGTACGCAAATGCTCCGTGGCGTTGATGGCAATAAAGATCAAAGTTATTTCCTCTACACCCTTAGCCATGAACAAGTAGCCCGAAGCCTGTTCCCTGTCGGTGAGCTCGAAAAACATCAAGTTCGTGAAATTGCGAAAGAAATGGGCTTAATCACCCATGACAAAAAAGACAGTACTGGCATCTGCTTTATCGGTGAGCGCAAGTTCACTGAATTTCTAGGGACTTATTTACCGGCGCAGCCTGGCAATATTGAAACCCCAGAAGGTGAAGTCATAGGCACGCACCAAGGACTCATGTACCACACCTTAGGCCAACGTAAAGGCTTAGGCATTGGCGGCATGAAAAACAGCAATGACGATCCTTGGTATGTGGTCGATAAAGATCTTGAGCGTAACGTATTGATCGTGGGTCAAGGCGGACATCATCCCCGTTTGATGTCGACCGGCATGACAGTTAACCAACTGCATTGGGTAGATAGAACTGGGCCTGTCGATGGTTGTCATATCGCAGTGAAAACCCGTTATCGCCAACAAGACGTGCCTTGCACTCTGACCTACACAGATGAGCACACCTTGCGGGTTATCTTCGATGAGCCAGTTGCGGCGGTGACGCCAGGGCAGTCTGCGGTATTTTATGAGGGTGAAGTCTGCCTAGGTGGCGGCATTATCGATCAACTGATCCGAGGGTAAAGCGTGAACGAGCAACTAGTTAATCGGACGATGGCGTTTGCAGGCATACTGCAAGCCATTGCCCAAGTTCAACATTTAGCCCGCCATGGCGAATTAGATAATACCGAGCTCGCGGCGAGCTTAAACACCATTCTTGTCACGGAACCTGACAATACCGCTGATGTCTACCCAGACAAAGTCGTATTGCAAAAAGGCTATATGCTGATCCTTAATCAGCTCGGTGACAGCAGTCAAAAAGATGTCGAAGTTACCCGTTATTTAGTTGGCGTGTTGACCTTAGAGCGAAAACTCGTACGGTCAAATAGCGGGTTAGGCATGCTAGCCGAGCGTATTAATCAAGTGAATCGCCAGCTACATCATTTTGCGATCACCGACGAGCAAGTCGTTGCCAACCTTGCCAGCATTTACAGTGACATCATCAGTAACCTTGGGCCAAAAATCCAAATATCGGGTAATCCCGTGTGTTTGCAGCGCCCTATCGTGCAACATAAAATTCGTGCTCTATTGCTTGCCGCTATACGTAGCGCAGTACTTTGGCGTCAATTGGGCGGTAAACGTCGACACTTAGTCTTCGCCCGCAAAGCCATAGTCGATACAGCCAAGAAAAGTCTTACCCTATAATAAAATTAGCGTTCATCAAGGAGCTTCACATGGATCTTTCCGCACTAACGGCTATTTCTCCGGTAGACGGTCGTTATGGTAGTAAAACCGCGCCATTGAGAGGGATTTTCAGCGAGTTCGGTCTTACCAAGTACCGTGTTCAGGTTGAAATCAATTGGCTAAAACTGTTAGCAGACTGCCCCGACATCGCCGAAGTGCCACCATTGAGCGAAGCTGCTATCGCAGTGCTTGATGGAATTAAAGATAATTTCAACGAACAAGATGCGCTGCGTGTTAAGGCTATCGAAAGCACCACTAACCACGATGTGAAAGCGGTTGAATACTTCATTAAAGAAAAAATCGCGGGCAATAGCGAATTAGCGGCTGTTGGTGAGTTTGTTCACTTTGCCTGTACTTCCGAAGATATCAACAACTTAAGCCACGGTTTAATGTTGACTGAAGCCCGTGAGCAAGTATTACTGCCGTACTGCAACGAGTTGCTGACAGCGATTAAAAAGCTGGCGATTGAATATCGCTCTGTGCCATTAATGTCACGTACCCATGGCCAACCCGCTTCACCATCAACACTTGGTAAAGAGATGGCGAACGTGGCTATGCGCCTTGAGCGCCAAATCAAACAAATCGCCAATGTTGAAATCATGGGTAAACTGAACGGCGCCGTCGGTAACTACAATGCTCACCTGTCTGCCTATCCAGAAGTCAACTGGCATGAACTGTCTGAGCGTTTTGTGACAAGCCTAGGCCTACACTGGAATGCCTACACGACGCAAATCGAGCCACACGATTACATTGCCGAATTGTTTGATGCGGTTGCCCGTTTCAACACTGTGCTGATTGACTTTGACCGTGATATTTGGGGTTACATCGCCCTAGGACACTTCAAACAACGCACTATCGCCGGTGAAATCGGTTCATCGACTATGCCGCACAAAGTTAATCCCATCGATTTTGAAAACTCTGAGGGTAACTTAGGTATCGCTAACGCACTAATGCAACATTTAGCGTCTAAGCTGCCGTTATCAAGATGGCAACGTGACTTAACCGACTCGACTGTGCTGCGTAACTTAGGTGTGGGTATTGCCCATGCGTTAATCGCGTATCAAGCGACCTTAAAAGGCATCAGCAAGTTAGAAGTCAACGAAGCGCACCTGCGTGATGAGTTAGATCACAACTGGGAAGTGTTAGCAGAACCCGTACAAACGGTAATGCGTCGTTATGGCATTGAAAAGCCATACGAAAAATTAAAAGAACTGACGCGCGGTAAACGTATCGACGCACAGCAACTGTCAGTGTTTATTGACGGACTTGAATTACCAGACTCAGTGAAAGCTGAACTGAAGAAAATGACGCCAGCCAATTACATTGGTCGCGCTGAAACGTTTGTCGACGAACTGAACTAAGTTATTAATTAAAAACGGTTATTAATTAAAATTGGTTATTAACTGACATTAGTTATTAACTGAAGTTGGCGACGGATAATACTCTTTCTTAAACAGAAATAAGGATTAAGGCGACCCACATCACCGCGATGTGGTCGCCTTTTTTAACACTATGTATACACTTAATCTCGATATCGCCCAGTTTCTTAGTGAATACTGGCAAAAGAAACCCCTGCTGATCAAAAAAGCGTTTCCGCAGTTTGAAGATCCAATCAGCGCCGATGAATTAGCAGGCCTTGCCTGCGAAGAAGAAATCTCTTCACGCATCGTCGTCACCAAAGACAATGATTGGGAAGTAGTGCAAGGTCCGTTTGAAGATTACGACAGCTATGGCGAAACCCATTGGCAATTGCTAGTGCAAGCGGTCAACCATTGGTATCCCGATTCGCAGCCGTTAGTTGAAGCGCTGCGCTTTTTACCTGACTGGCGCTTCGATGACTTGATGGCATCATTTGCAACCCCAAGTGGCGGTGTCGGCCCGCACGTCGATAACTACGATGTGTTTATCATTCAAGGCGAAGGTGAGCGTCGCTGGACTGTGGGTGACAATACCCCGCAACAACGCCGCGGTGGAAATCCAAACTCGCCGCTGGTGGAAGACTTCACCCCAATTATCGATGTGGTGCTAGAAAAAGGCGACATGCTTTATATCCCACCTGGTTTCCCACATTGCGGCGAAACCCTAACAGTGGCAATGAGTTACTCTATCGGTTTCCGTGCACCTAGCCAGCAAGAACTGGTGAGTGAAATCGCCGATTATCTGCTCGACAATAACTTAGGTCAGCAGCGTTTCACGTCGCAAACGGAACCGAGTTCAGCGGGTATTGTCAGCCAAGATCACCAAGTGGGCATAATGTCACTCTTGAGTCAGCTGAGCCAAGATCCCAATAGCTACCAAATCGTGTTAGGTAAGCTGCTCAGTCAGAACCGTTTCGAACTTGATTTGTGTGAAGGTGAAGAAGCTTACAGCATTGAAGATTTGCAAGATGCCTTCGCCCAAGGTGCTGGCGTTAGCCGTATCGGTGGTTTGAAAGTATTGCGCCTCGAAAATGACTCCACGCCGCGATTATTCATCAATGGTGATGTGCATGAACTGCCCAATACACCGGCAGACGTAATCGCACAGTTAAGCGATAAAGTCAGCTTAAGCGCCGATGAAGCAACTGAAATATGTCAGCATGAAGAAGTCCAAGCCTTACTGTTGACACTCATCAATCAAGGTTTCTACTACTTGAGCGACAGCGAAGAATAAGCCCTATCGACTTTGTTCGATAACCTTATAATTAACATAAGAAATCAACATAGAAAGTCAGTATAAAAAAGGCACTCAACGGAGTGCCTTCTTGTTATTTATGCCGTTATTTTGATAAATCAACACAAGTGACCGTATCAGCTCATTTGAGTTTAAGCATTCCACAGTTTATCGTCGTTGTGCATACGATATAAACTCTCGGCGCGCGATACCAGTAGTTGAGCAAATTTAGCCTGAGTGGCATCACGGGTAGCCCCCGAACGCACTAAGTTTTCCGCCTGCATTTGCCACATCATAGAGAAATGACGCACGGCATCACGGGCCGTTGCCGCCACTTTCACCTCGACGAAATCCGACGGTAAATCACCTGACATCACCCAATAGGTTTTGTTGCTTGGACGCTTTGATTCCATCTTCCAAATCGCCATATAAGGCGCAAGATAACGGCTTTCATCGGCCAATACTTTGCTTGGAATAACACCCTTTTCAGCGAGAAAACGATTGGCTTTTTGAAATTGAGTTCTGACCCACTCTTGACGCAGCTTTTCTATTTCTTCAGCTGATAAATTTTGTTGAGTCTGGTCGACAGCTTGTTCAGTCATACTTCCGTCCTATCTTATTGTTATAACGCGAGCCTAATTCTTGGGATCAGTGCGCGATTCATTCTATTCGTTACATTAAATTCAGTACAATCCATTTTCAACCGCAAAGCTTACGTTTACGTAAAGTGGAAAGCTAAATTGCCACAAATAATGTATTTATTCGGTTATTATGCATGGTTGAGAGTATCGCTAAATGCTATGGTTCTGCAATAAATATAACAAGCAGTCGATGGGACTCACCTCGTCGGCTTTTTCATTGTGTATAGCGGAGAAATTCACGTGGCTGTATTTAATCATGTATCCTTTGACGAACATGAACAGGTCGTATTCTGTCATGATAAAGAAAGTGGCTTAAAGGCCATTGTCGCCATCCATAACACTAACCTAGGCCCTGCCGTGGGTGGATGCCGGATGTGGAATTACCAATCGGATGATGAAGCCCTGACTGACGTATTACGCCTCTCTCGTGGCATGACTTACAAAAACGCCCTCGCAGGTTTAACCATGGGCGGTGGCAAATCAGTGATCATTGCCGATCCGAAAAGACAAGATCGCGAAGCCCTATTCCGCGCCTTTGGCCGTTTTATTAATAGCCTCGGTGGACGCTACTATTCAGCGGAAGATGTTGGCACTACCACGGCTGACATCATGATAGCCCATGAAGAAACCCCCTATATGGCAGGTCTTGAAGGTAAGAGTGGTGATCCATCGCCCTTCACCGCCCTTGGTACTTATTTAGGCATCAAGGCAGCAGTAAAACATAAATTAGGTTTAGACAGCCTAAGAGGCCTTAAAATCGCCGTTCAAGGCGTAGGTCACGTAGGCTACTATCTATGTAAACATTTACATGGCGAAGGCGCAGAGCTGATTGTTACTGACATTCATCAAGCCTCGTTAGACAGAGTTGCCACCGACTTTGGCGCAATTGTCGTCGCACCTCAAGACATCTATTCGCAGGATGTGGATGTGTACGCCCCCTGCGCCCTTGGTGCGACCTTAAACGATGCGACCTTACCGCAACTGAAAGCAAAAATTGTCGCAGGTTGTGCCAACAACCAATTAGCCGAAGTTCGTCACGGTGAACACTTGAAAGAAATGGGCATACTGTATGCACCAGACTATGTGATCAACGCAGGCGGCATCATTAACGTGTCGTTCGAAAAACATTATGACGCGGCTAAATCGACCGCCAAAGTAGAAGAAATTTACAACACGCTGCTGAAGATCTTCAGCCAAGCCGATGCACAGAACCGTACAACCGGCGCTGTTGCTGATGAAATGGCTAAAGCCATAATTGAAGCCGCTAAGCAGTAATTTTTCTACGCGTTTATTATTTTTTATGCCCGTCAAATATTGAAAAAAGCGACCTCTGGTCGCTTTTTTGTTATCTAAAATTTAATCTATCACTAAGCTCATGGTTTAACCGCGCTTTTAATTTCGACACAGAATATTCATTTAATCACGCTGGAAAACGTCATATTTGTCTGCTTGAATTAGTCTATCAGGTCCCAGCACAGGATAGCGCTATGATCCGTTTCAAATATGATCTCAACCAAGATGTCGTAGAACTGCAAGCCAGCAATTGGAGTGGTTTAGAGCGGGTCTTCGTTAATGGCCAGATGGTGTCGCACAAGCTTAACTTTAAGCCTCAAAGCGAGCATACCATTCAGCTTAAAGACGGCGCGCCTTGCAAGTTTGAACTGCTTATCGATCCCCAAACCGATGAACTCATGTGCCGAATTTATAAGCAACATAGACTCGTCGCTAGCCTAAAACAAGGCAAAGAAAATTTATTAGCCAGCCGCCGTTATTTGCAGCACTCAGTGATAGCCGTCAGTCTGCTTTGCGTCTTTGCACTTTACTTGAATTGATTGGACCAGTTTAATCCCGCAGAGTGAGGCATAGTGGGTGGGATTAAACTGGGAACATGATTTAGATAACCACATACAGATAGAAGTAAAAACGGCTAAACCACAGTTTTCCGCCATACCCATTAGATTCAAAATTTCAAGCCAAACGGTTGATTTTATTTAATAGTAAAATGAATGTCTGTTGTTCATCTTCACTTAGATTTGACAGGAATTTTTCATTGACCCGCTCAGCTTCGCAAATAAGATCTTGCTCTAATGCTTTGGCTTCATCGGTCAAAAAGATTTGGAAGGCACGCCGATTATCGACTTCTTGATGGCGAGTAATAAGACCTTGCACCTGTAACTGATCCAGTAGCCGCGTCATAGTGTAATTTGCCACATCGCAACGCTTAGAAAGTTCAGTTTGGCTTATGCCCTCTTCTTGCCACAAAGCAAACAGCACAGGCCACAGTTTTATATCGAGTTGATATCGCTTAAGTTGCAGATCAAGCTCATTTTGCAGCTCGATATTTAAGTGGGATACAAGATAGCCTAAGCTTTCATGACGATTCAAACAGCACCTCCTACAGCAAAGGTTTAACGCGTTTTCACTTACTCTGCACGCCATCATAGGAACCCAGAGTTAGTTTTAATACTACCACTTAACCCATAATAAACTAGCTTAGACCACAGCAAATTATGCGATTAACCTACGAGCTCATTCCTCATCTAGATCAGATAAATTGAATTCATTCACAAAATTATAGTAACAGGCCCGACCTAATTTGCCCCATAAACCGCGCTCAAGCGGCAAATAAACACTGTCATCGGTGAGCTTCATCTGTTTTATATCAACTTTATGGTGCTGTGTTTCAATGCTGGTTCTTACATTGAGCAGCGAATGGGGTTGCGCTCGCTCGAAATCGACAATCAGTAAGGGGGCATCTTCAACCCGCACTCGCACCTTCTCCACTGGGGTAATTAAGAAATACTCATCATCGATGCAATGCAAAATACTGGCGAACAACTTAGCAAACTTTGCTGGCAGCGATGTTCCTAGATATGTCCAATCACCCAAGGCGTTAATGTCAAACAATGGGACTTCACTACACAATGGCGCAACCGAGGTTAGCTTACTATCGGCGGCGAATTGTTTGAGCGTGTGTTGAATACTGTCAGTCATCTTTTCCATCTTCGGCCTCCACCATTCATAAAAAAACCAGCCTTGCGGCTGGCTTGAGTGTGACATTCAACACTGGGATATACCAGTGAGGATAATAACGATCTGACTAACGCAATCAAAACGACATAAACACCACTAGATATTTACTAACTCGAGTAAGGCCTCAAGTGGATGCTTTGGCTTGTAACCCGCAAAACGTTTTACCTGGCTACGGCACGAATAGCCAGACACTAACACTTGCGGCTGCTCAATTTTCGCTAGCGTTTGCTGCCAAGACATATCAAACAAGGCCTTAGAGCGCTCGAGGTTTTCCGCCTCATGACCATAAGTTCCCGCCATACCACAACAACCTAAATTGACTGCGGTTAACTTAGCGCCAAAATGGGCAAAGATTTTAGTCCACTCATTGGCAGTATTTGGCTTGGCCGTCGATTCGGTACAATGACTAAACCAAGTATATTGCTTACCTTGCGCAGCTTTTGCAGGTAAATCTTTGATGACATTCAGTAGCCATTCGTTGGCTAACTTAACCTCAAAATTACCGCGATTAGCCCCTAAAACTTCACGGTATTCATCGCGATAACATAGGACTAAAGCAGGATCGATGCCGACCATGGGCATGCCCAGTTTATGGACTTGGTTCAAAAAGTCTGCACTCGACTGCGCCGTTTTAGCAAACTTACCTAAAAATCCCTTGATATGTGTTGGCTTACCATTGGGTTTGTAGGGCAATAACACCGGCTTTAAGCCGAGTTTTTCTATCAATTGGATAAAGCGCAGCACAAGACCTGAGTCATAGAAACTGTTAAAAGGATCTTGTACCACCAACACAAACTGCGAGCGCTTCTCTTCAGGAATCGCTTGCAACGCAGCTAAGTCGTAACCACGGCTTGCATGACCATCGAGTCTTTGCTTCAAAGTCGGCACAGATAACGCAGGCGCATCCACATAACCAATCGCCTGTTTAATCACCCATTGGCTCAATGGATTTTGTGCAACAAAGTTAGTGAGACGCGGTGCCGCAGCCATCAATGGCAAGCTATCTTCAATCCCGGCAACGAGATAGTCTTTCGCGGGTCTTAAATAGCGTTGATAGTAAATATTGAAGAACTGCGCCCTAAACTTAGGCACATCCACTTTAACCGGACATTGTCCAGAGCAGGCTTTACAGGCTAAACAGCCCTTAAGCGATTCCATCACTTCGTGGGAGTAATCATAATCACGTTTGGCATTGATGGTATTTTGTATGCGCTGCAATATACCAAAAGGTTTCGCTTTTGCGAGGGCATTAACATCAACCCCTTCAGCCTCAAGCAGTCTTAGCCACTCTCTCATGAGCCCTGCACGCCCCTTAGGTGACTGCACTCTGTCACCCGTCACCTTAAACGATGGGCACATGGGCGAATAGCTACTGTAATTAAAACACAGGCCATTACCGTTACAATTCATCACATCGGGGAACGCATCACGCACATCAACGGGGATTTGTCGATCAAACTGACCGCGCTTAGCACTGTCAACATCGTAATAGAGGGCGCCAGTATGCTTAGGCGCCACCAGCTTGCCGGGGTTTAGTCGGTTATCAGGGTCGAACAAACCTTTGATATCTTGCAATACACCGAAAAGTTCATCACCAAAGACAGCTGGACCGTATTCACCGCGCACACCTTTACCGTGTTCGCCCCACATTAGGCCGCCGTATTTAAGCGTCAGTGCCGCGACTTGATCAGAAATGACTCGCAGTAATTTTTCATCTTCAACATCGCACATATCGAGCGCTGGACGAACATGCAACACGCCCGCATCCACATGGCCGAACATACCGTATTGCAGATTATGCCCGTCGAGTAACGCGCGAAACTCCATAATGTAATCGGCGAGTTTTTCGGGCGGTACCGCAGTATCTTCTGCAAAGGCGATGGGCTTACGGCGACCTTTAGTGGCGCCGAGTAAACCAACGGCTTTTTTGCGCATGCCGTAGATTTTTTCGATACTCGGCTTATCTTGCGTCACTTGGTAACCCAATACACCGCACTCGCCTTTACTGATCTGCTCAGTTAACACAGCTTCCAAACTCGCGAGCTTTTGCTCAACCTCGACCGTGTCACCTGCAAATTCGACCATATTGAGGCCATCAATAACTTTACCAGGCACTTCTTGGATAAGATCAGCCACTGAATGCCAGACAATATCTTCACGGGCTAAGTTAAGCACTTTTGAATCGACGGTTTCAACCACAGTCGCCCGCGCGGCAACTAAGGATGGCGCATGACGCAATGCCGATTGGAACGAATCGTACTTAATGTTCACCATAGCGCGCTCAGTTGGCAGCGGGGTGAGATTAAGTTTGGCTTCGGTTATCACCGCAAGCGTGCCCTCTGAGCCCGTCAGAATTCGTGATAAATCGAATTGCGTCAGGTTGTCGTTCCACACATGTTTTAAGTCATAGCCAGTGAGGAAACGATTGAGCTTAGGAAATTGGTTTTCTATCTGAGTTCGCTTTTCGCGGCATACCGCCGCCACAGCAGAAATCAGTTTCTGCCCCAGCGGATTATCACTGACATTATCTGGGTTACACAGTAGTCCCGCATCTAGGGGATGCGTATCCAGCACACTGCCATCGATCAACACGCTACGCAGCGCCAGCACGTGATCTGACGTCTTACCATAGACCAGTGAGCCCGCACCCGAGGCATCGGTATTGATCATACCACCAATAGTGGCGCGGTTTGAAGTGGATAAATCGGGACTAAAAAAGAATCCATGGGGACGCAATGCATCGTTAAGCGCATCTTTAATCACGCCAGCTTCGACTCGAACCCAACCTTGCTCAGCATTCACTTCGAGCACACGGTTCATGTAACGCGACACATCCAAAATCAAACCATGGGTCAGAGATTGTCCGTTGGTGCCCGTACCACCGCCCCGCGCACTGAAGGTCACGCTGCGAAATGCGTCTGTAGCAGCCAGCGTCAATGCAATTTGAATATCCTGCTGATTTTTAGGATAAAGCACGGCTTGAGGCAAAAATTGATATACAGAGTTGTCGGTGGCTTGCACTAAACGGGCGCTGTAACGTTTGTCTATATCACCGGAATACTCACTTTGCTCCAGTGCATCAAGGTATGCCAAATACACTGGCTCTAATGTTTGTTGATGTGATAGCAGGGGTAGCATAGATGGCTTCTGTCAATTATCGTTATGGCGCCATTATAAACAAAAAAAAGCCGCTAAAAAGCGGCTTTTTTAACAAGTTTATAAAATTACTATCTAGATCAACCGTGCGCTTCGGCTAAATACAACCAAGTATCAATCACAGTATCAGGGTTTAATGACACTGTATCTATGCCTTGTTCTACCAACCAAGCGGCAAAATCAGCGTGATCTGAAGGACCTTGACCACAAATACCTATGTAAGCGCCCTTCGCTTTAGCCGCTTTAATGGCTAATGAGAGTAGCATTTTAACGGCTTCATCACGCTCATCGAATAAATGGCTAATGATACCTGAGTCACGGTCAAGGCCGAGTGTCAGCTGAGTTAAATCGTTTGAGCCGATAGAGAAGCCATCGAAATGCTCAAGGAATTGGTCTGCTAACAGGGCGTTTGAAGGCACTTCACACATCATGATGACACGTAAACCGTCTTTACCACGTTCTAAACCTTGCTCTTTGAGCAAGCCGACCACTTGCTCAGCTTCTTTCACTGTGCGAACGAATGGGATCATGACTTCAACGTTTTTCAGACCCATGTCATTACGAACGCGTTTGATCGCTTCACACTCAAGGGCAAAACAGTCACGGAAAGATTCAGAGATATAACGGCTCGCACCGCGGAAGCCCAGCATTGGGTTCTCTTCTTCTGGCTCGTATCGGTCACCACCAACCAAGTTTGCGTATTCGTTAGACTTAAAGTCTGACATACGTACGATCACTTTCTTCGGATAGAAAGCTGAACCGATAGTCGCAATACCTTCAACCAGACGGGCAATGTAGAACTCAACAGGTGATTCGTAACCAGCAATCATTTCGTTGATTTCAGTTTGCAGCGCTGCATCCTGTTGATTGAATTCGAGCAGTGCTTTCGGATGAATACCAATCATACGGTTGATGATGAATTCTAAACGCGCTAGACCCACACCTTCGTTTGGCAAACGGGCAAAATCAAATGCACGATCAGGGTTACCCACGTTCATCATGATTTTCATTGGCAATGCAGGCAGAGAGTCAACACGGTTTGAAATCACTTCAAACTCTTGTTTACCTTCGTAGATAAAGCCAGTGTCACCTTCGGCGCAAGAAACAGTCACGATTTGACCATTCTTGATACGGTCAGTCACGTCACCACAACCCACCACCGCTGGCACACCTAATTCGCGGGCGATAATTGCCGCATGACAGGTACGACCGCCACGGTTTGTGACGATAGCACTTGCGCGCTTCATGATAGGTTCCCAATCAGGATCTGTCATGTCTGTCACTAACACATCACCAGGTTGGATTTGATCCATATCGGCGATTGAGGTTAATACTTTGGCTACACCAGTACCCACTTTATGACCGATAGCGCGACCTTCACAGATCACAGCGCCACGGCTCTTTAAGTGATAACGTTCAATCAATTGCACATCTTCACGGCTACGAACCGTTTCTGGACGCGCTTGAACGATATACAATTTGCCATCATTGCCGTCTTTTGCCCATTCGATGTCCATTGGACGACCGTAATGCTTTTCGATCACCATGGCTTGTTTGGCTAATTCTTCAACTTCAGCGTCATTGATAGAGAATTGACGACGTTTGTCAGCAGTCACGTCTTCAATTTTGACTTGTTTGCCGTGAGCAGCATCATCTGAATACACCATTTGGATGAGCTTGCTACCGATATTACGGCGCACAACAGCCTTGTGACCTAAGGCTAAAATAGGTTTATGAACATAAAATTCATCTGGGTTTACCGCGCCTTGAACAACCATTTCACCCAGACCAAAAGATGAAGTGATAAACACCACATCGTTATTGCCAGATTCAGTGTCCATAGTGAACATCACACCTGAAGCCGCTTTATCTGAACGAACCATGCGTTGTACGCCAGCAGACAAGGCAACACCGTGGTGCTCATAACCTTGATGCACACGGTAGGAAATAGCGCGATCATTAAAGAGTGAAGCGTACACATGCTTGATCGCTGTCAGTACGGATTCAAATCCTTTTACGTTTAAGAAGGTTTCTTGCTGACCCGCAAAAGAGGCATCTGGCATATCTTCAGCTGTTGCAGAAGAACGTACCGCGAATGACGCTTCGCTAGTTTCAGCGGCAAGTTTATCGTAAGCTTCACGAATCGCTTGCTCTAATGCTGGTTGAAATGGAGTGTCGATAACCCACTGTCTGATCTGTGCACCTACTTTAGCCAGCGCATTGACATCATCTACATCCAGTGTGGCTAGAATGTCATAAATCTTCTGGTTAACTCCGCTTTGTTCAAGGAACTCGTTGAACGCATGGGAAGTTGTCGCAAATCCGCCAGGTACTTGAACACCGGCATTGGCCAGATTGCTGATCATCTCGCCTAGAGAAGCATTTTTACCGCCAACCAAGTTGACGTCACCCATGCCTAATTCTTGATACCAGAGTACGTATTGCTGCACAGTTCTATCTCCGCAAGTTTATTTCAGTGGCCCCTTCACACGAGGGCAGCGGCATTTTACACTCCTGTCGAACACGCGTAAATCTATAATTTTATTTGTAATTTTATTACTACAAGAGGTCAGTATGGCACCAAAAGTATTCTATATCTCCGACGGGACAGCGATCACAGCTGAAGTTTTTGGTCATGCGGTTCTCTCGCAATTTCCATTAGAATTTGAGTCACTTACGATTCCATTTGTCGAAACATTGACGAAAGCGGAGCAAGTTAAGCGACAAATTAATGATTGTTTTATTACAACAGGTGAGCGGCCGTTAGTATTCCATTCCATCGTAAAAGCCGAGATCCGCGACATCATCTACTCGAGTGAAGGGGTTGATTATGATTTTTTGAATACTTTTGTGGCCCCACTCGAACAACATTTAGGTGTTTCTGCCTCTCCAGTTGTACATAGAACCCATGGAAAAGCGAATCACGGCTATGAAGCGCGTATTGATGCCATTAATTTCGCCATGGATAACGATGATGGCCAGACCATGAAACATATGGATCAAGCCGATCTGGTTTTACTTGGGGTCTCTCGCTGTGGCAAAACGCCATCGAGCCTGTATTTATCAATGCAGTTCGGCATAAAAGCGGCAAACTACCCTTTCACCGAAGATGATATGGATAACCTTAAGTTACCTGAAGCGCTGAAACGCAATAAGAAAAAACTGTTTGGTTTAACGATTGATCCCGTGCGTTTACATGAAATCCGTCAGAGTCGAATGGAGAATAGCCGCTACTCATCGCTCAAACAGTGCCGCTTAGAAGTCAAAGAAGTTGAAATGCTGTTTAAACGAGAACGCATTCCTTACATAGACACCACTAATCATTCCGTGGAAGAAATTGCCACTAAAATATTAGATGTCACGGGCCTAGAACGGCATATGTTCTAAGCCTAATAAGCCAAAATCAGCAAAAGAAACCGAGTGAATTTAGTCTAAAAGAAACTAACTTAAATCAAATTCATTGCACAGTTGCCGACAATTAACGCAATTGGCACTGTGCAACTCGGTTCGATTCGTTATAATCCGAGGCAATCTGGCGAAAAGCGCCGCACGCAAGCTCGGTATTTTGAATGACCATAAAAACAGACGAACTACGCACTTCCTTATTAGCAAAAGTCATCTCACCTGCGCAACTGGCATCTGAGTTCCCATTAACTCAAGATGCAGCCGATTATCTGGTTCAGCAACGTCGTGAAGTCGAAGCCATCATTATGGGTGAAGACCAACGTCTATTGGTGATCATAGGCCCATGTTCAATCCACGATACTAAAGCGGCATTAGATTATGCTCAACGCTTGGCCGCGTTACACCAAGAATTGAAAGATGACTTGTGTATCTTAATGCGCGTCTATTTTGAAAAACCCCGCACAATTGTCGGTTGGAAAGGATTAATTTCAGATCCCGATCTCGATGGCAGTTTCGAACCAAACAAAGGTTTACGCATTGCCCGCGAATTGCTGCAACAAATCACTGAATTAAAATTGCCTATCGCCACCGAATTTTTGGATATGGTGAACGGTCAGTACATAGCGGATCTCATCACTTGGGGTGCGATTGGTGCCCGCACCACGGAAAGCCAAGTCCACCGTGAAATGGCTTCAGCACTGTCTTGCCCGGTTGGCTTTAAAAATGGTACTGATGGGAACATCAATATTGCCGTTGATGCAGTGCGTGCCGCACAAGTGCCACATGTTTTCTATTCACCGGATAAAGATGGCGCTATGGCGGTCTATCGCACCCACGGCAACCCGTTTGGCCATATCATCCTACGTGGTGGCAAAAAACCTAATTATCACGCACAAGATATTGAAGAAGCACGTCAACAGCTTGCATCTGTTGGGGTAACTCAACGTATGGTTATCGATTTCAGCCACGGAAACAGTGAGAAGAACCATCTCAAACAGCTGATGGTCGCCGATGAAATTATGACTCAAATGCGTGCTGGCAGCACTGCCATCGCAGGTATTATGGCTGAAAGCTTCTTACAAGAAGGTAATCAAAAAGTCGTTGAAGGCCAGCCACTCTGTTATGGCCAAAGTATCACCGACGCCTGCTTACATTGGGACGACTCTGAAATTCTGCTACGTAAGCTCGCAGCGGCTTCCCGCGAAAGAAAAGCACTGTTAACCAAATAAATCTGAAGTAAAATAAATCGTCCAATAAAAAACCGATCTCATTTCGGTTTTTTTATTGGAAGCATGACATTATCCTCAGTCATATGCCTACTGCAGGTTAAAGCCTGTAGTTTTCTATCTTTAACCACCATAAATCTTTATAATTCGAGCTTATTTTGCTGCATTACCTTAGGTTGCTGTATGTCGCTTACCCCCATGTCCACAAACACCGAAAATACCTCACGAATCGAAGCCGCTGAAACACCTTTTCCTGACGCGATTCAAACTCGAATTGAATCCTCAGAAGCGCGTGTGATTAAAGCAGTATTTCCCTCAATCACCAACCATCACAATACGTTATTTGGTGGTGAAGCTTTAGCGTGGATGGATGAAACAGCCTTTATTGCGGCAACTCGTTTCTGCCGTAAAACCTTAGTCACAGTGATTCCGATAGAATTGATTTTAAAAAGCCTATCCCAGCTGGCACACTAGCAGAACTCATCGCTCGTGTGATCCATGTAGGTAATACGTCATTAAAAGTTGAAGTCAACATCTATGTCGAAGACATGTATCAAGACCATCGAGAGCATGCCATACGTGGTGTGTTCACCTTTGTTGCGGTTGACGAACAACGAAATCCTACAAAAGTATGGACATATGGGTAGTTTTTAGACGATTTTAAAGTATAGGTTAGCCCGTACTTTCGGGCTTTTAATTGAAACGATACTGTCCATCTTTTTCCCTGTAAAACACCGACCAAAGTCTAACAACCAGAAACATATCAAAATTTTGTCCTTATTCCTGAATAAAGCAATAGGATCCTTGATTACTTTTCTGTTACATTGAGTTCAATCTTCACGCGCACCGAACATAATCATAAAAGCCATGAAGCTAGAAAACTTAAATATTATTATCGCAGACGATCATCCATTGTTCAGAAATGCACTACGTCAAGCGCTGACCAGCGCTTTCGAACATGCACAGTGGTTTGAAGCAGACAGTGCTGACGCACTGCAATCTGTATTGGATGTTCGAAGCGTCGATTACGATCTTGTACTGTTAGATCTGCAGATGCCCGGGTCCCACGGCTATTCCACGCTTATCCACCTACGCTCACATTATCCTGAGTTACCCGTTGTGGTGATTTCAGCCCACGAGGATATCAATACCATTAGCCGTGCGATTCATTATGGCAGCAGTGGTTTTATCCCTAAATCAGCTTCAATGGAAACCCTAAAAGAGGCGCTAAGTGCGGTGTTATTCGGTGATATTTGGTTGCCTAAAGGTACTGAGATTATTGCTATCAATGACGATGCCATTGATAAAATGGCCAGCAAGTTATCCGATCTCACGCCGCAACAATATAAAGTGTTGCAGATGTTTGCCGAAGGGTTATTAAATAAACAAATAGCCTACGATCTTGGCGTGTCTGAGGCGACCATCAAGGCGCACGCGACTGCCATATTTAGAAAACTTGGCGTTCGCAACCGCACTCAAGCAGTTATTGCCCTTGCGCAACTCGAGATGGATAAAGTCGATTTATCTTAATCGCTAAACCCATAAAAATGCCGCTTTTATTAGCGGCATTTTTATGTTTGTAAATCATCCAAGTTAACGCATTGGCAGATTTTTATCGGCAAACATTTCATCTATGAGCTGTTGATCCCGTAATGCTACGGCTTTCTCCACCACATCACGGGTTAAATGCGGCGCAAAGTGCTGAATAAAATCATACATATAACTGCGCAAGAAACTGCCCTTCCTAAAACCAATTTTAGTCGTACTGTGGGCAAACAAATGACCAGCATCAATAGCGACTAAATCTTTATCAACATTTGGATCAATGGCCATAGACGCGATGACCCCCACGCCTAATCCTAAACGAACATAGGTTTTAAGCACGTCGGCACTGGTCGCACTAAAGACAACACGCGGCTCTAAATTGGCCCGATTGAACGCTTTCTCAATTTCAGAAGCACGGTCAAAACCAAAGACATAGGTCACTAAGGGGAAACGGGCTAAATCTTCGATACTAATCAAGCTGCCTTGATTGCGGGTCGCAAGAGGATGGTCTTTGGGTACAACGATAGAGCGGTTCCAGTGGTAACAAGGCAACATGATCAGATCTGAATATAAATGCATTGCTTCGGTCGCAATGGCAAAATCTGCATCACCGCGAGCAGCCTGTTCGCTGATCTGAGACGGTGTCCCTTGGTGCATATGCAAGTTCACTTTAGGATAGCGATCAATAAACTGACGAATTATCGTCGGTAATGCATAGCGTGCCTGAGTATCTGTTGTGGAAATATTTAACTCACCTTGATCTGGCTTAGTATATTCTTCAGACACTTTTTTGATACTTTCAACTTTACCTAAAATATCATTGGCAATGCTGATCACTTGCAAACCCGCAGGTGTGACATGGGTTAAATGCTTACCGCTACGACCAAATATTTGGATCCCCAACTCATCTTCAAGCATACGAACTTGTTTACTGATCCCAGGTTGAGAGGTATACAAGTTTTCAGCTGTCGCCGATACATTGAGGTTATGTTTTACGACCTCAGCAATATACCTGAGTTGTTGCAGTTTCATCTTATTTCCTTGTCTCAAACACGCAAAATGCCATTAACAACTGAGCCCTCAAAGCACTCTCAGCTATAATCAATCGTTATAGTATATAGTAAAAATTAAAGCAAATAGGAATATAGAGCACAAGTCTACAGATTCATACGACAGAAATGATAACCTAGGCTAAGATAACTATGCTAGTTTATTGATTTATTGTAGCATTAGCTCAATTGGATAAATAATGGAACATCTATGTCATTCACCTTGGTTCTGATCCTCATCGGTGCGCTTTTACTGCTTGTTATCGGAATTAACGTATTACAGCAACAAAAAGAACGTGTAGAGGCTGAGCGTCGCATTGAATTTGCCCGTCAAAGAGCAATTATCGATGAAACTGAAACTGTGTTATCAAACACAGGAATGATGCCTTGTAGCACGAATATAGTGTTGGTTTTGTATCGGCGTGTACAAGATGCCTTGCAATCTGCAACAGCGATCAGTAATGGCCAACAACAGTCAGACTACCAACGCCGCTTAGCCGATATTAATAATCAAATAACAAGCTTACAGTCTGGCCAACCTCAAACTCCTCCAATTGAGAATTTCAGACTACCCGATAATGACAAGCAAATTTTAGCGCTTGTTCAAACCTTAAAAAAATTAAAGGCGATACTCAGAGCCGAGCATAATAAAGGTAAAGTCGATCCGAGCATTTTTGCTCAAGAAGAAAGCCGCATCGACAGTTTACAACTCAGAATTAATGTCGATTCTATGCTTTCTCGTGCCCGCGCGGCCAGCTTTATGAAGCAATATGGCTCATCAAAACAAATGGTAACCAAAGCCCTATCAACATTACACGCCATTAAGGCACAAACGCCTAATGATCCCTTCATTGGGCGTAAAGTCGATGAGGCTAAACAATTACTTGATGAAATTATGGGTGCACAGAAACAATCTGAGCCCAGTGCGCCTAGACCTAAAAATGAAGAAGATGATATCGATATGCTGTTTCAACCTAAAAAGAAATGGTGATCAGTCTCTATTTGCTTACCGTTAAGTTGAATTAGCGACACATTTGCCACCATTCTATCGCGTCATTGTGAGTCAGTTTGTATCTGTACGTGTAAAGTACTCAACATGTTTGAATTATTATCTATAGCAACAAATTAATATCGAAAAAATGCAAACAAAAAGCCAAGTCATATTTGACTTGGCTTTTTGTTGTTCTCTTAGCGTTAAGCTAGCTTAACCCGCCTCTATGCGCCTTTCTTGGCCTTCTTGGTAGATTCACTCACCCACTTACCATTGACGTAATGCGCAGACCAACCCGTAGCTTTACCATCGACTTCAGTCGCAACGTATTGCTCTTTCGTCTTACGGCTAAACTTCACCGCAGCCTTATTGCCTTCATCATCAGTGACTGGCGCATCCGCTAAATACTGATACTTAGGCCATAGCAGCTCACGGTATTGAACCAGTTCCTCAACCAGAGGCGCACGGGTTTCACGTGATTTAGGGAAAGTACTGGCCGCTAAGAAGATACCCGCCGCACCATCACGTAATACGAAATGGGCATCCGATTTACTGCATTTCAGTTCGGGTAAATAAATAGGATCTTCTTTTGGCGGCGCCGCCTCACCATTTTTCAACAGTTTACGAGTATTTTTACATTCCTCGTTAGTACAACCGAAATACTTACCAAAACGACCATTTTTCAGTTCCATATCGTGACCACAGCGATCACACTCAATCAGTGGACCTTCATAGCCTTTGATCTTGAATTGGCCTTCTTCGACTTCATAGCCTTCACAGATTGGATTGTTACCGCAGACGTGTAACTTACGCTTCTCATCGATCAGGTAACTGTCCATTGCCGTGCCACAAATACTACAACGGTGCTTCGCACGCAGTGCATCTGTTTCGGCATCTTCACTGTTTTCGCTAATCGCCTCAACGCCAGGCGTGAGGTTCATCGTCGTCTTACAGCGTTCTTTAGGAGGCAATTCATAACCAGAGCAACCAAGGAAAACCCCAGTCGTTCCAGTGCGGATCCCCATAGGACGACCACAAGTTGGGCACTTGATATCCGTCATCACCATTTGGTTAAGACGCATGCCACCTTCTTCAGGATCCAGCTCCGCTTTTTCTAATTGCTTAGTAAAGTCAGCATAGAAACCATCGAGTACTTTTTTCCAGTCTAACTCGCCCCGAGCCACATCATCTAATGTTTGCTCCATGCTGGCGGTAAAGTCATAGCTCATCAAATCAGCAAAACTGCTCACCAATCGTTCGCTGACAATTTCACCCATTTTTTCGGCATAGAAACGACGATTTTCGACTTTTACATAACCACGATCTTGAATCGTTGAAATGATGGTTGCGTAGGTTGATGGGCGGCCAATACCGCGTTTTTCTAATTCTTTTACTAAAGAAGCTTCGCTGTATCGTGCTGGAGGCTTAGTAAAATGTTGTTTAGGCTGCAATTCTTTTAATGCTAATACATCGCCTTGTGCCACAAATGGCAACGTATTGTCTTCTTCGTTTTTCTTCTTGAGTGCTGTTTGCACGCGAGTCCAACCATCAAAACGTAAAGTACGTCCAGTAGCCTTGAGCTCATAGTCACCCGCTTTCACGGTCAACTTAGTGGCATCATATTGTGCAGGTGTCATTTGACATGAGACAAACTGGCGCCAAATAAGCTCATATAAGCGCTGAGCGTCACGTTCCATGTCAGATAAGGTCGCTGCTTGCACTTGAACGTTCGATGGACGAATCGCTTCGTGAGCCTCTTGTGCGCCTTCCTTAGAACCATAACGAATGGGTTCAGCGGGTAGATATTTATCACCAAACTCTTTAGCAATCATATCACGCAGGTTTTCAACGGCTTCTTGACTCAAATTGGTCGAGTCGGTACGCATATAAGTGATATGACCGGCTTCGTAAAGTCGCTGCGCCATCATCATGGTCTTCTTCACACCGAAACCTAAGCGTGTACTCGCGGCCTGTTGCAGTGTCGACGTAATAAAAGGAGCCGATGGTTTACTTTGAGTCGCTTTATCTTCGCGAGCCAGCACAGTAAAACTTGCCGCAGATAACGCTTGAACCGCAGCCATCGCTTGCTGTTCATTGATAGGATTGAAGGCAGCATCTAGATGCTTAACCACTTCCATCCGCAAAGCTTCCTGAGCGGGCGTATTGAGCTCTGCGTGTACATCCCAAAATTCTTCAGGCACAAAGGCTTTGATTTCGCTTTCGCGTTCAACCACTAAACGCACGGCAACCGACTGCACTCGCCCAGCGGATAAACCGCGAGCAACTTTTTTCCACAGCAGCGGCGACACCATAAAACCGACAACTCTATCTAAGAAGCGGCGGGCTTGTTGGGCATTAACCATGTTAGTGTCGAGTGTCGACGGTTTACTAAAAGCATCTTGAATCGCAGACTTAGTAATTTCGTTGAAAACAACACGTTGATACCGTGAAGGATCACCACCAATCACCTCTTGCAAATGCCAGGCGATAGCTTCTCCCTCACGGTCTAAGTCGGTTGCGAGATAGATTTGGTCAGCAGAATCGGCAAGTGCCTGTAACTCTTTAACGACTTTTTCTTTACCCGGCAAAATTTGGTACTTAGCCGCCCAGCCCTTTTCAGGGTTTACGCCCATACGAGACACTAGCGCTTGCTGATCTTTCACCTTTTTATATTGAGCTTTTTCTTCTGGCGACATCTTCTTTACTTCGGCAGCGGATTTAACCTTTTCATTGCCTTCTGAAGTCGATGATGTCGGCAGATCACGGATGTGACCTACGCTCGATTTAACGATGAATTCTTTGCCAAGATATTTATTAATAGTCTTAGCTTTGGCCGGTGATTCGACAATAACTAGCGATTTACCCATAGTTTAATTTGCGCCAAAAAATCTCAAGAAGGTGGAAATTGGCACCATATATAGAGGGTTGTACTGATAGTTTCAAGTTAATCCCTCTTTTATATGCACCAGCGAGTCACTTTTTAATCAAAGTTGAAAAAATGTAAAAATATAATATGCGTAATTAAAAACTAATATTTCATTATTTGCCAGCAAGCAAGAAATAGTTATGCATTTATCGTGAAAAAGTCGCTTTGAGCACAAAACCGTCCGCTTGTGCACTCGAAAAGCTTCAGTATACTGGGTTCCCTCAGGGACCATATGAACAAATAATAACTTTCCCTATCACAAGGATAAGCAATGAAGCACTTTGAAGCGAATTTTGATGGACTCGTTGGACCAACACACAATTACGCAGGGTTGTCTTTTGGCAATGTCGCCTCACTTAGCAATGCCGCCTTAGTTTCCAACCCCAAAGCTGCTGCAAAACAAGGACTCCAAAAAGCCAAAGCACTAGCCGATATGGGCATGGTTCAAGGAATATTAGCTCCTCAAGAGCGCCCAGACCTCTATACATTGCGCCGAATTGGATTTTCCGGCTCTGATGCTAATGTATTAAAACAAGCGGCAAAAGAAGCGCCCATATTACTTAATGCCTGTTGCAGTGCTTCCAGTATGTGGACAGCCAATGCCGCTACCGTCTCACCTAGTGCAGATACACGTGACGGCAAACTGCATTTTACCCCAGCAAATTTAGTCGATAAACTGCATCGCAGCATCGAGCCTTTGACAACGGGGCGCATATTAACAGCAACTTTCAGTGATCCCCACTATTTTCATCACCATAGTCACTTACCTGAGCATAATAGCTTCGGTGATGAAGGTGCCGCAAACCACACTCGTCTCTGCAATGAATACGGCCATGCTGGTGTTGAGCTGTTTGTTTATGGACAAGAAGCCACTAATCCCAATGCCCCTAAACCGCAAAAATATCCAGCAAGACAAACCTTAGAAGCGTCGATGGCCGTCGCACGCTTACATCAGCTGGAAGACGATAATTGCGTCTTCATCCAACAGAATCCTGATGTAATTGATCAAGGTGTATTCCATAACGATGTTATCGCAGTAGGTAATCAAAATGTCCTGTTCTACCACGAACAAGCCTTCTTAAATACCCAGAATAAGATCGATGAAATTAAACGTAAACTCGACACTGAGCTGTATTTCATTGAAGTGCCCACCGCGAAAGTAGCTATTAACGACGCAGTCAAAAGCTATTTATTCAATACTCAAATTATTACGTTACCATCCGGTGAAATGGCGATTATTGCCCCAACAGATTGCCAAGAAAATCCCGCGGTATTTGCCTATTTGAACGAATTACTCACATTAAACACGCCGATTAAGCAAGTGCTTTATTTCGACGTAAAACAAAGCATGCAAAACGGTGGCGGCCCTGCCTGTCTTCGTTTACGTGTCGCCATGAATGAAGTGGAGGTCGCAGCGGTAAATCAACACACTCTGATGAATGATGCTTTATTTACTCGTTTAAACCTTTGGGTAGACAAACATTACCGTGACAGATTAACCACCCAAGATCTTGCAGACCCTCAGCTAATCATCGAATCTCGAACAGCTCTAGATGAACTGACACAGATCATGAAACTAGGTAGCGTGTATCAGTTCCAGCGTTAGGAATTATTCCTAACGCTGGAACTACATCATTATAAAATTCGACAGACCTACAATAGAAAAAGAGCACCTTAGATGCTCTTTTTATTTGAATAAGGTCCTTAAAACTAGCTGATTCTAATCGGAATAGATAGAACCTGAGTCACTGACCCATTAGGGGTTTCAACCTCAACAATAAGAGTACCTGCATTAGGTTGCTCTTCACCTTTCAGTGTCACACTAAACTCACGTCCCGCGTTATAGTTACTACTTGGCCAAATATATTGAGCACTACTAGCAACAGAACCTGCGCTTGCTTTAAATCTAACAATACTACCAGCAGGCATTTGTTGGTTATGTAAGTCAGATATAGTGAAATAAACAGTAGCGGCATCTTTACCTATTAAGTCAATACGTTGGTCTTTGCTGATGCTGTAACTATCGTCGATAAGCACATCAGCAATCGGAGTCGCATAAGCAGTACTTCCTGACATGACAATCACTAAACTGCCTCTCACATATAGTGATTTTGAATCTGTAATACCATCAGCACAAGCAGCATGTGCAGGCTCAGAGCAGAGTACACCGTTATATTTACTATCTTTTATATCAAAAACACCATTAGAATTAAAATCAATTAACTCTTCTAATTCCCCACCAATTTGTCCACCCGCTTGCTGAGGATTAAAAATGCCATCTTCATTATAATCATTGAAAGCATCATCCAAATCAAATGGCTTACCACTTACATCCTTTTGAGTTAAAAATGCTGTTGCTTCAGAAGAATCAAAGCGGCCATTGCCGTTAATATCTGGGAAGGATTCTTCGCCAATCGCAGTTGCAGTAATAGTTGCTCGACCACCATATTTCTGGCCATAATAATTACCTAAATTAGGCGCAAGTATCGCAATAGGATTGCGAATTAATGCGCCTGTTGCGTCAATAAGAGACTGCCCTTCAGGCCTAGTTAACTGACTCGTCCAAACAACACTACATGTACCTTTAACAGTCTGACAAGCATCTTCAATAGAGCCACCTTCAGTGGTAAAAGATACTGTTGTGCCATCTGGAACAGGGTTATTGAATGCATCGGCTAGGCGTGCAGTAACGGTCACTTTGGTGCCATCAACGTTCCAACCTTCAGCATTGAGTACTGTTGCAGAAAGTGAAAAACTGTCTTGATCGGGTATCCCTGTCGAGATGATGAGCTGACTTGATTGACTTGAAATAACTGGCGAAGAGCCAGCAATAGTGCCTGTTACTCTTACCGAAGTAGCAACAGTCCCTGTTCTTACAACTGTCTGAACAATGCCTTGATTGTTAGTCGTTGCACTTGATGGGTCAAGCACTATGCCTCCCGTCGTAGTGTTCAAACTAAAGTTAACTAACTGGTTACTTACCGGATTACTATTTGTGTCAAGTACCTTAAATTTAACTTCAGAAGATTCTGAGCCACCTGTACCTAAAATGGCGATATTTTGCGGTGTCGCAGACATAAATATAATGCTTCCCACGTTAGCAGGAAGTACTTTAATAGTGCCCGTAGCTGAAAGATTTAATCCACCTGCGTTAGCAGTAACATTAATAGGATCATCTCCAACGCAGCCCTTTGCAAGGTAAGTCGTTGTAGCTACGCCATTCACAGAGGGTACGGGTGAACTTATTATGGCTTCTGGTGATGATTTAGTTGAACAGGCCGATGAAAACTTAACATCCACAGGTTGGGTAAAAGGCTTACCTTGATCGTCCTGGATAACGACAGAAATAGTCGCGGTGCCACCTGCAGTTAAATCACTTGAACTAACACTTGCTTTACCAGCAACAAAAGGACTTCCACTACCCATGACTACATTTGTAGCACCAACCACCACTACTGTATTACCTTTTTCACCACTAGCTAAAGAGGCAACGATAGTTCCTGCACCTAACGTATTACCAGCATAAATATCAACACTAGCCTTTCCCTGACTATTTGTTACAGCAGTTTTGATAGGAAGGTCCCCAATATCATTGTCAAAGGTCACTATCGTGGGTTTATTAATGCCGGTGATAGTAGCAGTTAACTTACCTGGATTTAAGGATGTAATAGTTTGAATAGGTAAGCCTGCAATATCAGTTAAGGCTAAATTAACTTGTGCACCTCCACCCGCTTCACCGCCATCACCTTTCATCACAAAACCAATTTTCCCAGACTCCCCAGTATCAACTTTGCCAGTGACAGTACCTGCACCCGCAATAGTTGCTGTATTTAAAATAATAGTAGCAACACCTTCGGTATTCGTTAATGCCGTTGCCGTACTAGGATCAAAAGACCCAATATTAGAATTACTCAGAGTAAAAGTAACTAATTCACCAGCCAAGGAACCGAGTTTCGAATCAACAACTTTAGCTGATACTGTGGCAGGTGCTAAAGCAGAAATATCCGTATTAGTAATACTCAGAGTGACAGTGACGACACTTGGCGTCGGCGGAGTACCGGAACCATCATCAGAGATACTGCCTCCACCACCACATGCTGATAATAAAAGCGAACACAATCCTGCGAGAAAAACCTTATACGCTGACTTCATTGTCAGGCTCCCTGTTACTCTGATGATGATACTTAAGCGAGATGCTTATTACTTATAGGCTAACACTACACAATTTTCACCAATTTTGCTCACTAGAACCTTATTTTATTTCACAAATAACACAAATATTTTAACGCTATTTGCCATTTCATCTTCGCGCTTTTCTTGCTAGTCTTGTGAGCGCCAAAAAATAGAATGTATAAAAAACACACAGGACTCTCTATGGCAATTTCTATAAAAAATAAACTCGGCCTTACAAGTAAAATTCTGATCGGTATGGGAACAGGTATTGCTTTAGGCCTCTTTCTCCGCAATGCCTTTCCAGAAAGCGATATAGTAAAAGATTATATTACCGAAGGTTTCTTGCATGTTATCGGTACTATCTTCATCTCCAGCTTAAAAATGTTAGTCGTTCCTTTAGTCTTTATTTCATTAGTTTGCGGAACTTGCTCACTGAGTGAACCTTCAAAATTAGGCCGCTTAGGGGGGAAAACCCTCGCCTTCTATTTATTCACAACCGCCATTGCCTTAGTGATTGCGATTGTCAGCGCAGTCCTTATACATCCTGGAAACGCCTCACTGGCGTCAGAAAAAATGGAGTACGTCGCAAAAGAAGCCCCAAGTCTTGCTGATGTGCTGATAAACATAGTGCCCACCAATCCAATGCAGGCATTGAGCGAAGGTAATATGCTGCAAATTATTATTTTTGCAGTGATTTTTGGCTTTGCTATTGCCCATATTGGTGAGCGCGGCAAACGTATTGCGGCGTTGTTTGAAGATTTAAATGAAGTCATCATGCGTGTCGTGACACTGATCATGCAACTCGCGCCCTATGGTGTATTTGCGCTGATGGCAAAACTTGCATTAACACTCGGTTTAGAGACCTTTGGTAGTGTGGTTAAATATTTCTTCGTGGTCTTAGGTGTATTACTGATCCATGCGTTTGTTGTTTACCCTACACTTCTAAAACTTTTCTCAGGCCTCAATCCCTTAATATTTATTCGTAAAATGCGCGATGTGCAGTTGTTTGCTTTTTCAACCGCCAGTTCAAATGCCACTTTACCCATTACCATAGAAGCGTCTGAACATAGATTAGGTGTCGATAATAAAATCGCCGCTTTTACGCTACCGTTAGGCGCTACCATTAATATGGATGGCACAGCAATCATGCAAGGCGTTGCCACTGTGTTTATTGCGCAGGTTTTTGGCATTGAGCTCTCACTAACCGATTATGCCGTTGTTGTTGTGACAGCCACGTTAGCATCAATTGGTACCGCGGGTGTTCCAGGTGTCGGACTTATCATGCTGGCCATGGTGTTAAATCAAGTTGGCTTACCAGTGGAAGGGATTGCCCTGATTATCGGTGTCGATCGCTTACTCGACATGGTACGTACTGCTGTAAATGTCACTGGTGATTGCGTAGCAACTGTAATTATTGCTAAATCAGAGGGCGAATTTAACGAGCAAGTGTTTAACAATACTCAAGCGGGTAAAGTTGCTAGAAGTTTTGATGAGCAAGTTCATCATTTAGATAAATCGAACTAAACCTCACAAAGACCAAAATGACGCCCAGCTTCAGTGTTGGGCGTTTTTGTTTGAACGCAATACAGTTAACATGTCTATTGTTAGCAAAATGTGAACGCACCAATAGTACGGAAGTTTGTTTTTAGATACATTATGTTTACTATTTTAATACGTTTAATGGGAGGGGTATAAATGTGGTGGAGAAGTCTTTGGATCCTGATTGCATGCTGGCTATTGAGTGCCCACTTCGTACGTTACGAACAAATTAACTTTGCCATTCCTTTTGCACTTGCGCCTTTGGTCTTATTTTTTAACTCAGTTTACTTACTTCGTTTATTACAAATTTTATTATTTATAAGTGTCTTTGCCGTCTGGGGCGTCACAACCATTGAAGCGGTACATCTGCGATTAGCGCAAGAAATGCCTTGGTTGAGATTGTCTTTTATCATGATGGCGGTGATGTTATTTACCTTAGGCGCGATTATGTGTGGCAACGGCATTTTGCGGATCAGAAAACAAAAATCGCCTTGGGGAAATTCCCCGATACGCTAACACTTTAACAGCAAAACCGTCTTATTCAACAATAAATTAGTACTTATTTTGACCACAAGTTCAACTCGGTCAGCAAAGGTTAAGTTCAACTAAGATATGCTGATCCTCTATTTGGTTATCAGTGTAATTTTACGTAGACTAGTTTGCTAAAGCTTAGCTCATACACTTTAAGGCATTATATTATGAGAATTTTGGTTGTTGAAGACGATCCTATTTTATCCCACCACTTAAAAGTGCAATTAAGCGATCTCGGCAATCAAGTTCAAGTGGCACTGACTGCCAAAGAAGGTTTTTATCAAGCCACTAATTATCCCATCGATGTCGCCATTGTCGATTTAGGGCTACCCGATCAAGATGGTATTAGCTTAATTCAACAACTCCGTGAAGCGGGTCTTAAAGCACCGATATTAATTCTCACGGCACGAGTTAATTGGCAGGATAAAGTTGAAGGCCTAAACGCCGGAGCCGATGACTATTTAGTGAAACCCTTTCAAAAAGAAGAGCTTGTTGCAAGGCTTGATGCCTTAGTGCGCCGTAGCGCAGGTTTTGTTAAACCTGTGATTTGCAGTGGAGAATTGAAACTCGATCTCGCCGCCAAACAAGTCACTCTGGGTGACGAAGTCATGGAGGTCACTGCCTTTGAATATTTAATCCTCGAATATTTGATGCGCCATTGTCATGAGGTTGTCGCCAAGCAACGTTTACTCGATGTGATTTATGGTGATAAGGAAGGCGATCCCAATACGATTGAAGTTATGGTCAGCCGCTTGCGTAAAAAACTGACCCGCGATGGTATCGATACCCCCATAGTGACCATCCGCGGCCAAGGATATAAATTTAACCTGCCATGCAATTAAGATTAAAATTCAAGAAACGTCTGCTGACACGGATGTTTCTCACCTCACTATCAATTATTACCTTAGTGGGTTTTGGTCTCGCATGGATGGTTAATATTCTGCATGCGCAAAATAGTTATAACGAAGAAACTGCCCAACTCATTGCCGAAATCCCCCAAGTCGCCGCCGAATTACGGGAGCACGATCTTATCCCCGATACCAGTGCTTGGTTAGAAGAAAATAATAAACAAGAGCGCTATGTAATAGCGAGTTGCGATGACAAATTTAAGCAGGTTTGGACCTCATCCCTCGCAGTAGATCGTGGCTTATTTGATACCTGTGAGCGTTTTAACGAAATCCGTAACGACTCCCCGCCCTACTACCTCACCATGGCTGACGACAGAGGTTATTTCGTCTATTTGCTCGCGGTCGAAATTGCCAGTGTGCATTACAACCTCCTCGTCATGAAAGATGCCGCCAAACTGGAGCAAGAATACAGTAAGTTCAGTAAACGTACTTATATTCGTTTAGCCATGGTATTGGCCTTAGCCTTAATTCTATTGGTCAGCGCCGCCTATTGGGGCATGCGTCCCTTGGTACGGATGCAAAATGAACTGCAATCAATTAACCAAGGGAAGAGTAAATCACTTTCTGAGGGCTATCCTGTTGAACTTGAAGGCGTAACGCAAGCACTCAACCAGATGTTGCAACAATCGAGTGCCCAACAACAGCGCTATCAAAATGCGATGAATGACTTGGCACACAGTCTTAAAACCCGCTTAGCCGCCGTGCATGCCATTACAGATGACGCCAGTTTGAGTAAACAATCGGCGAGCGAAAAGATCATGGAACAAGTCAGCCAGATGGATCAGCTGGTCAAATACCAATTAAAACGGGCTATGTTGGGTCGCCAAGGCCTGAAGCAAGAACAAACTGTTATTGCGCCCTTAGTCGATCAATTAGCACAAATGTTGTTTAAAATTTATCGAGAAAAACAAGTACAGTTCTCGGCCAACATCTCCCCTTCCTTGATGTTCCCCGGCAACAAGGGTGACTTAATGGAGCTGTGTGGCAACCTTATGGAAAATGCTTTCCGACTGTGTATCAGCCAAGTGCATGTATCGGCTAAAATTAACTCACAAGGTGAGTTTGAACTCATTGTTGAAGATGATGGCCCTGGTGTTGAAGAAAGCTTAAGACAGAAGATTATCCAACGTGGCGTGCGTGCCGATACTCAGTCTCCTGGGCAAGGGATCGGATTAGCTGTCTGTGATGAAATCGTTCACAGCTACGGTGGCAGCTTAAAAATTGAAGAAAGTCGCTTAGAAGGGGCACTCTTTAGGATCCGTATCCCAGTGTAATAAACTGGGATACTATCAGGCAATCACCGCATATAACTGTTCGGCTCGATTAAACATGATCCAAGAAGTGGCAATATATTTGTCACCACTCACAGGTTTATTTCCCCGATGTGAATGAGTAAATCCCGCAGGCGCTATCACCATAGTGCCTTTTTTAGGGGAGATTTTACGCTGTTGATAATAGAATTCGGTTTCGCCGCCCTCTTCCACATCATTTAAATAAAACATATAGAGCACGACGCGATGCAGAGCTTCATTGTGGCCATTCTGCGGGAATTGCTCCGAATGCCAATGGGGATAACCGCCTTTATTTTGCTGATACTTTTGAATATTAATACTGCCACTGCGATACAAATACTTCACTAAGCCATCGGCCCTAGGCGCACCCAGCGTCGCAAAATTAGTCGGAGTTAGCGTTACAGGTTGGCCCTGCTCATCACTCACTGACACAGCAACCGCACCCATTAATGCCATTGAATACTTTGTGAAATAATCTACTGCGCCCTTTAAGGTATAACCTAAGAGTTCGTTTCTGATAGGCTGCAGGTCGACGAAACTATCTAAGGTCAAATCGCGGCTGATCTTCTTCTCCAAATCGACGCCATTGCCCGTTTGTCCATCAACAACGCCAGCATGTTGCTCAAATGCCAGAATGAGACGGTCACACAAATCATTCGGCAACGCATTAGGGTATACTTCAATAAAGTCCATACTTCCTCAATGGAGTGGCTACTTTCTAGGCTTACTATGCTGACATGTTAGTTAAGTAATTGTAAAGCAGCATCATTGAGATAAAATAACCCACATTACGCTTCACGATAACAAGAATATGAAAAAAAGCTGTAAAGTTTCAGTCCATCAACTTCAAGTCGGCAACTTTGTGCGTTTGCCCGTGGCTTGGAAAGATCATCCCTTTTTATTCAGTAGCTTTCATATTAAACAAGCTGCGCAAATCGAGTTGATTAAAAATCTGGGCATCGAACATGTCATCGTCGATTTAGAACGCAGCGACGTCGCCCCGATACATGCTGATGCGGTCAACCCTATCAAATTGCCGCCAAGTGCTGAAATCAATGTGCTTAAAAACGACATGGATCAATACAAAGCTGAGCAAATCGAAGTACAAAAAAAATTACGCCGTGACATTAATAAAACTGAGCAAAATTTTACCCGCTCAGTAGCCATGATGCGCAGCCTCATCTCTAAGCTACGTAATCGCCCCTTAAATGCGGTCGATGACGCCAAAGATTTGGTCCACACCATAGTCGAACAGTTGCTCAACTCAGATAACTTAGTGCTGCATTTGATGAGTGATGCTAAGCAGGATGAAAGCATTTACTACCACTCCTTGAATGTTGCGATCCTCTCTATGCTGATCGCCAAAGAAATGGAATGGGATAGAAGTGAAATCGAAACGGTCGGTCTCAGTGCCCTGTTCCACGACGTGGGTAAATTAAAAATCCCACCACAAATTCTAAAAAAATCGGCACCTTGGTCAGCACCAGAGCTTAATTTTATCAAACAGCATCCATTACTTGGGATTGAACTGCTCAAATTAGCCGATAATTTTCCCCAAGCAGCCTTACCTGCAATCACCAATCACCACGAGTTTCTCGATGGCAGTGGTTATCCCAAAGGCCTAAAGGAAGAGGCTCTCGACAAGGTATCGCAGCTGATTGCGGTAGTGAACGAATATGACTCCTTGTGTTACCCAAGCCAACAGGGCAAAGCCAGAATGCCCTACGCCGCACTGGGGCATTTGTATAAGCAATACAAAACTAAGCTAAATCAAGAGTATATTGGCAAGATGATCAAGATGCTGGGCATTTATCCCCCAGGCAGTGTGGTGGAATTATCCAGCGGTCAATATGCCATGGTGATGTCGGTTAACTTAACTAAACTGCTATGCCCTAAGATATTGGTTTACGATGCGTTAGTTCCTAAAGACCAAGCACCTATCGTTGATTTAGAGATTGAAGGGATCAGCATAGTGCGCTGCTTACCACCTGCGGCGCTTCCTGAAAAAGTCCACGAGTATCTAAATCCGCGCGAGCGAGTGAGTTACTACTTTGGCGGCGATAGTCGTAAGTAGTTGATTAAGAAACTGGCTTAACGATTATGTCTAACGAGCTTCACTCATTTAAGCAAAGTCATCGAGTCTCACTCATTGAATAAAAGTCATTGAATGAACATGATTAAATAAAAGTGATAAAAATAAGGGTCGAATATTGCATTCGACCCTTATTTTTAATTCGAGAAATCAACACAGCTAGCGCCAGACTTATAACCAATGCTTACGTTTAAAGAAGAAGTAAGTACCTGCGGCACTGGCTAACATCATCACAATCGCCATAGGGTAACCGTATTGCCACTCAAGCTCAGGCATGCTGGCAAAGTTCATCCCATAACTACTGGCAATCAAGGTCGGTGGTAGAAACACCACTGCGGCAACCGAGAAGATTTTAATGATTTTGTTCTGCTGCAGACCACTGAACCCCATGGCCGCATCGAGCAGAAAGTTTAACTTATCGAAAATAAACTGACTGTGGGGCATCAGCGACTCGATATCCGACAACATTTCCCGCAAGTCCTTTAAATGTTCATCGGATAACTGGCCACGATAATAACGCTGCATATAACGCAGTGAGCGCTGAGTATCGAGCAAACTTAATCGGATTTTACCATTAGAGTCTTCTTGCAGAGTGATGAGTTTAAATACATCGTCAAGTTCGTCGTTATCAAATACTTGCTCACCGACATTTTCAAGTACAGTGTAAACGTCTTCAATTAAGTCAGATAGATAATCCACTTTCAGATTAAATAACTCGAGAAACAATTCCTGCGGTGTCGATACTTCTAACCGCCCTAAACGCAAATAGTTACGCAGCAAACGGATAAGACCTACGTCTTCTTCACGAATTGTCAGTAAAAAATTGCTACGAAGGTTGAAGGAAACGTTAACGCCGCGCACATCTTGGCCGACACGCTGTGGGAATAACGAATTAATATGCAAGCCGTCACTGTTTTGATAAAAACGTGCTGAGGCCTCAATTTCATTGATATCTTCTTCGTCAGGCACTTCTTCAACAGAAAAATGACTTAACCACTCTCGCTCCTCATCATCGGGTTTATACAGATCTAACCAAATGGTCGACGCGGGAATACTGTCCAGTATGCCGAGCTCTGTCACAGTAAGGTGACGATTATCATAGACATAAGCAGTAATCATTTGTCCTCCTGAAAAAAAACTTAAGTTAACGATTCCACTTAAGTGCAGGCTAAAAAATTGTCGCTAGTTTACCGCATAAGTTGGCAATGAAAAGGCGTGCAAGGTAATTTAGTAAAATAAATATGCCTTAATCGGTTTCGATAATTGCCAACCGTTCTTGGGTCGAAAAGCGAATATGGATGCCATCGATAGTGACCATTTTCGAGTCTGAGATATCCCCTTTTCGCACACGATACTCGCCGTTATTGTCGGCATTCGGTGACACAATTCTCACAGTGACAATTCTATGCTGATCGCGCCAATACCAAACACTGTAACTCAGCAGGCTAAATCCAATCACCACAAACACACCCGTCAACAGGTATCGGCGCCACAGCGGTTCACTAAAACGCTTTGAACTGAGATTAACAGCCTGAGGTTCAATCTGACGCTTGCGTTTCACCAGCAAAAACCAAGCGCCAGCAATAACTAAGACTGTTAGTAAAATTTTAATGAGCATGGCTCTTTCCTCTGATAAACGTCCGCTTGTGCTCAATGGTATCGATCAAGCCAGCAGCAATCTTGCATTGGCCCTTCAATGCCACACAAGTTAGCGCATTATACGCAGACTTATATGGATAAACTGTCTTTGGGATCAAGCTTAAAGTGCACAGTCAAATAGATAAGGCGAATGTATGAGCCACACACATGCACATAGACAAAGCAGAACGTTGAAACAGAGTACAACAGACTTATGACAGGGCGAAAACACTGCGGGACCCATGCTTAAAATTGATTGCTACAGATCACAATACTCAACAATTAAGTAAGTACCTGACATTAAAAATCTTCAAATCCCTTCGCCATCCGCTGAATTTGTGCCAAAGGAACGCCATGGCGATTACGTTTCGCGCATTCCTGCTGATGAGCCAGACTGCTTGGTTCACCCACAAGCACAATTCTAACTTGATAACCTAAGGCTTTTGCCGCCGCTTCATAGGCCATGTATTCCCAGTGGCACAGATTGGTATTATCACAAATCACCACAGGCTCGCTTGAAGAAAGTGCCTGAATAAACCCCGTCAAATTACATTGATGAAACTCAGGTAATTTCTTGGCATCGAAACGGTATTCATCTTCATGGTAGAAAAAACTATCGGTCGAAAATACGCCACGTTGCCGCACGCCAATGGCTTTTTCTAAAGGAAGGGAAAGAATGTAAGTTTCAACCCAGTGTGACTTACCACTGCCCGGTAAGCCACGCATTATAATCGCAACTTTTTCGCTCATGTGTTCGACTCACTGCCAATCACTCGACCCGCTAAAATGGTATCAACCAACTGAGGCACTAACTCCCCCGCTTTTCCTGTGAGGTGATATTGAAACTGACTGTGTCTATCGGGTGCCATCATATTCACTTCGACTGTTTGAGCCCCATGATGGTTAGCAGTATCCACAAAGCCCGCGGCAGGATACACAGTGCCAGAGGTGCCAATGGCAATAAACAAGTCACAGTTATCGAGCGCATCGTGAATTCGATCCATCCCTAAGGGCATTTCACCAAACCACACCACATGGGGGCGTAATCGCTGAGCCGGAATACAACAAGTACAGCAATTATCGGCACCAAAGGGCTCACGTAAAATAAAGGTCTGACGTGAGCGCGGACAACGGCCTTTGGATAATTCACCGTGCATATGCAATAGACGGCGCGAGCCCGCACGCTCATGCAGATCATCAATATTTTGTGTGATGATAAGTAATTGACCTTTAAAGTCCGCTTCCAACTTTGCCAAGGCCACATGCGCTGCATTGGGTTCAACCGTGCCACTGTGCAGTTGCAACCAACGACTATTGTAAAATCGCTCTACCAATTCAGCATCACGCTCATAACCTTCTGGTGTAGCAACGTCTTCAATATGATGCTCTTCCCACAGACCATCTTGATCGCGAAAGGTGCGTAAACCCGACTCAGCAGAGATCCCTGCGCCGGTTAACACCACAATTTGCTGGTACATGCCGATTCCTTATTATTTTATTTATTTGAATTATTCTCACTGACTTTGGCAGCCGTGAATATTATTCCTTGGTATAACCATACAAAAACTATGCTTGAATTGCCGCAAAATATTGTGATTTAACGCCTATTGACACAATTTATCTGCATATCGCCCTAGAAAGCCAGAACAAAGGTTTAAGTTTTCAACCTGAGCACCTATAATGGCAAACACTATCCACGGATGAACCTATTGGTTCTGCAATCAAGAGATTAGCAATGACAGATGGAAATCAAGCGCTAAAAAAAGCGGGTTTGAAAATTACCCTGCCACGAGTCAAGATCCTAGAACTGATGCAAGGACCTGAAAACCAACATATCAGTGCAGAAGATTTGTACAAGAAGCTGCTCGATATCGGTGAAGAAATTGGTCTAGCCACCGTCTACCGTGTGTTAAACCAATTTGATGATGCAGGTATTGTCAGTCGCCATCATTTTGAGAGCGGTAAAGCCGTTTTCGAACTATCGACTCAGCATCATCATGATCACTTAGTTTGCCTATCGTGTGGCAAAGTGATTGAGTTTTCAGATGAAGTCATCGAACGTCGTCAAGATGAAATTGCCATGAAACACAATATTAAGCTGACTAATCACAGCTTATATTTGTACGGCACTTGCACCAACGATACCTGTGAGCATAACGACGCCTAAGTCGGCCATTGTGTTTATAAAGAATTAAGCAAAAAACCAGCCTAAGGCTGGTTTTTTATTGGATGATGTTTACGGGTAAACCGCTATAACACCTTGGCGTAGATATTCACTTTATGGCCCATAAACTCATTTTGCTCACGCCAATGCATGCCCACACGCTTAGCCACACCTTCAGAACCGAGATTCCCTGCTAAGATAAGTGCAATCGTCTGGTCAATGCCAAAACGTTTAAATTCGGCTAATGCAGCAAATGCGGCCTCAGTACCAATTCCAGTTCCCCAATACTCAGGGAAATAACGATAACCCAGTTCGACTTCGCTGAATTCTGGAATAAATTTCGGACCACAAAAACCAATCACCCGCTTATCAGCTTTATGCTCTACCGCCCAACGACCAAAACCATGTTGCAGATAATCAACTTGGATCACCTTGTGAAACAACTCAACCGCCTGCTCGCGAGCTGTAAATGCCGCGGTGGGAATGTACTTTAGCATCTCGGGATTACTGTTCATCAAATAAAGCGCTTCACAATCTTGCTCAGTAAATGGTCGAATAATTAACCGTTCAGTTTGGGTTATCATCTTTGCTCCTTCAAAAATGGCACTTAAAAATCAACCAATGGTTCGCTTAAAGTGCACTGGCGTAACGTCAACGACACTACGCCAATACCTCAAGCTTAACGGTGGAAATCACCACTGCGTTCAGGCTGATACAGGATTTCCTCAATACGCACTTTTACCATAGAACCACCCGGACCTGGCCATTCAATTTCATCACCTTGAGAGAGCCCTAATAATGCGCTGCCCACCGGCGCCAAAATAGAAATCGTGCCCGCGCCGTTCACGTCTTTTGGATACACTAAACGTAAACAGAAAGTCTCATTACTGGATGAAACGCTAAACTTCACTTCTGAATTCATGGTCACCACATTCGCGGGCACCTGTGATGCAGGCACAATATCGGCTCTGTCTAATTCAGCCTCCAATGCCGCTTTGCCCGGAAACGCATTTGCCGGCAGTGACTCCAATAATCGCTCTAGTCTTTCTAAGTCAATTTCCGAAATAATGATTTTAGGTGTTTTCACAGTTTTTCCCTCGTAAAAAAATGTGATGTTTAAGCCGTTACTGTGGCTAACATCGACTCTGTTGCTTACCCTCCCCCAATGCGATAAGCCCCATAAAACAAATACGCTCGCAACGATAGACTGCAACCGTGTTAAATAAATTTGAGTTCAAGATTTTTTTGCAGAACAGCACTGAAGCCATAAGCACTTAGCTCATGGTTAATGGCTCTACTCACATTATCCTCGCCAATGACACAGACGAGCGCGTAGTAGAGAAGCATCAATCTAACCCGTAGAAGCAAAAATATCTAGTCTTCATGGTGTTAGCTCAATCCCATTCCTATGATTTACTGCGCTTAGCTGCCGAAATTACAGCCAATAAAAAAGGCGCCTTAGGCGCCTTTTTTATTCGAAAGGTTAGCTTACCAACCTGTACGAATACGCAGCGCTTTGCCGATATCAGCAAGCGAGCGGACAGTTGTCACGCCCGCTGCTTCTAATGCAGCAAATTTGTCTTCTGCAGTACCTTTACCGCCAGCGATAATCGCGCCAGCATGGCCCATACGCTTACCTGCAGGTGCAGTGACACCCGCAATATAAGACACAACAGGCTTAGTCACGTGTGCTTTAATGAAAGCCGCCGCATCTTCCTCAGCGTTACCACCGATTTCACCGATCATAACGATCGCTTCAGTCTGTGGATCGTTTTGGAACATTTCCAGTACATCAATGAAGCTAGTACCTGGAATTGGGTCACCACCAATACCTACACAAGTAGATTGGCCGAAACCTTCATCCGTCGTTTGCTTAACCGCTTCATAAGTCAGAGTACCTGAACGAGAAACGATACCCACTTTGCCTTTTAAGTGGATGTGACCAGGCATAATGCCGATCTTACATTCACCTGGGGTGATAACACCTGGGCAGTTAGGGCCGATCATGCGAACGCCAGTTTCTTCAAGCTTCACTTTAACTTGCAGCATGTCCAGTGTAGGAATGCCTTCAGTGATACAAACGATAAGCTCGATGCCACCGTCGATAGCTTCAAGAATGGCATCCTTACAGAACGGAGCCGGAACATAGATCACAGAAGCAGTCGCACCAGTCGCAGCCACAGCGTCTTTCACAGTGTTGAACACTGGCAGACCTAAGTGAGTTTGACCACCTTTACCAGGAGACACACCGCCCACCATTTGCGTACCGTAATCGATAGCTTGTTGTGAGTGGAATGTACCTTGACCGCCAGTGAAACCTTGGCAAATTACCTTGGTATCTTTATTGATTAAGACAGACATTATTTGCCCTCCGCAGCTTTAACTACTTGCTCAGCCGCGTCAGTTAGACTGGTAGCTGCAATGATATCTAGACCTGATTTAGCTAATACTTCACGGCCAAGTTCAGCGTTAGTACCTTCTAAACGAACCACAACAGGTACTTTAACGCCCACTTCTTTAACTGCGCCGATAATACCTTCTGCGATCATGTCACAACGTACGATACCGCCGAAAATGTTAACCAGAACCGCTTTCACATTGCTGTCAGACAGAATGATTTTGAATGCTTCTGCTACACGTTCTTTCGTCGCGCCGCCGCCTACGTCTAAGAAGTTCGCTGGCTTGCCACCGTGCAAGTTAACGATATCCATAGTACCCATCGCCAGACCTGCACCGTTCACCATACAGCCAACGTTACCGTCTAATGCAACGTAGTTCAGCTCGAACTTAGCAGCGTGAGCTTCGCGGGCATCATCCTGTGATGGATCGTGCATGCCTTTGATTTTTGGTTGACGGTAAAGTGCGTTACCGTCGATACCGATTTTACCGTCTAGGCAGTGTAGGTTGCCTTCAGTGGTAATAACCAGTGGGTTGATTTCAAGCAATGCGAAATCATGATCAACGAACATAGTCGCCAGACCCATGAAAATCTTAGTGAACTGCTTCATTTGAGTTGGGTTTAAACCTAACTTGAAGCCAAGATCACGTGCTTGATAACCTTGTGGGCCAGTCAAAGGATCTATGATTGCAGTGTGGATGAGTTCTGGCGTTTCTTCTGCCACTTTCTCAATTTCAACACCACCTTCAGTCGACGCCATGAACACAACGCGACGAGTCGCGCGGTCAACAACAGCACCTAAGTACAGTTCGTTAGCGATGTCGGTACAGCTTTCTACTAAAATTTTAGCAACCGGCTGGCCTTTCTCATCAGTTTGATAAGTCACCAGATTTTTGCCTAACCAGTGTTCGGCAAAGGCTCTGATTTCTTCTTTATCGCCAGTGACTTTAACGCCACCTGCTTTACCGCGGCCGCCTGCGTGTACTTGACACTTAACAACCCATAAATTTCCGCCAATATGGCCTGCCGCTTCTACAGCTTCTTGGGCTGTATCACATGCAAAACCTTCTGACACTGGTAAACCATATTCGGCAAATAAGGATTTTGCCTGATACTCATGCAAATTCATGATGATCTATCCGTATACTTCTAATCAAATCCAACTGGCCCGTTTGGGCCAGTCACGAGGGTATGTCTGGCTATTTCTTTAAGCGCAATCTCTTATCGAGTTGTGTTACAGATCAAGCAGCAGACGAGTTGGGTCTTCTAGGAAGTCTTTAATCGCAACCAAGAAACCAACAGACTCACGGCCATCAACAATACGATGGTCATATGAGAGTGCTAGGTACATCATGGGCAGGATTTCAACCTGACCATTGACTGCCATTGGGCGATCTTTAATGGCATGCATGCCTAAAATCGCACTTTGTGGCAGGTTAAGGATCGGTGTAGACATCAGTGAACCGAAAACACCACCGTTAGTCACAGTGAAGTTACCGCCAGTCATGTCAGCCACAGTCAGCTTACCGTCACGGCCTTTAAGGGCTAAGTCACGAACTGCTTTTTCGATTTCAGCTAAGTTCATGGTATCTGTGTCACGTAACACTGGTGTTACCAGACCACGTGGTGTTGATACTGCGATGCTGATGTCGAAGTAGTTGTGATAGACGATATCGTCGCCATCAATAGACGCGTTGACTTCTGGGAAACGTTTCAGCGCTTCAGTCACGGCTTTGATGTAGAAAGACATAAAGCCTAAACGGATACCGTGGCGCTTTTCAAAGATATCTTGGTATTGCTTACGGATATCCATGATGGGCTTCATGTTCACTTCGTTAAACGTCGTGAGCATAGCGGTAGAGTTTTTCGCTTCTAACAAACGGTTTGCGATTGTCTTACGCAGACGTGTCATTGGCACGCGCTTCTCGCTACGGCCAGCCGCTAACGGAGCTACAGCAGGTGCTGCTGGCGCCGCAGCTTTAGGGGCAGACTTAACGAAGGCTTCTACGTCTTCTTTCGTAATACGACCACCCACACCAGTGCCTTTTACTTTGCTGGCATCAACATTGTGCTCAGCCAGTAAACGGCGTACAGATGGGCTTAACGCATCACTGCTTTCATCGCTGGTTTCAGCTGCTGGTGTTGCCGCTTCAGCTTGCGCTTTGGTGACTTCTTTGCCAGATACAGCACCGGCGATGAATTTAGCGATCACTTGTTCACCCAGAACAGTGGCGCCTTCTTCAAACAAAAACTCGCCAATGTGGCCATCTTCTGGCGCAACCACTTCAAGAACCACTTTATCGGTTTCAATATCAACCAGGTTTTGATCACGAGAAACTTGCTCGCCCACTTTCACATGCCAAGTGGCAATCGTGGCATCGGCAACAGATTCTGGTAGTACGGGTACCTTGATTTCGATACTCATGAAAAACTATCCTTTTATAAAATGTCTATTACTACAGTGTGATTGTAAGTTTCAGGGCACTGTTCACTAAAGATTCTTGCTGATGTGTGTGCAACTCAGGGTAACCACACGCTGGTGCAGCTGACGCTTCACGACCAGCATAAGTTAACTGTGCACCTGCAGGAACCGCGGCCCAGAAATGGTGTTGACTAGAGTACCAAGCACCTTGGTTCTGTGGCTCTTCCTGACACCAAACAAAATCTTTCACATGTTGGTAATCAGCCAAAGCAACGATCATTTCATCATGTGGGAACGGATATAACTGTTCGACACGGATTAACGCTACGTTAGTGATATTTTCTTTACGACGTTTTTCCAGCAGTTCGAAGTAAACCTTACCACTGCAGAAGACAACTCGGTCAACCTTGCTTGCTTCCAACGTATCGATTTCACCGATCACATTTTGGAAACTGCCATTGGCTAATTCTTCCAAGCTTGAAACCGCTAATGGATGACGTAGTAATGACTTAGGCGACATAACGATAAGTGGTCGACGCATAGGACGCACCACTTGGCGGCGCAACATATGGTAGACCTGTGCAGGTGTTGAAGGCACACACACTTGCATATTGTGGTTAGCACACATCTGCAAGAAACGCTCTAAACGGGCGCTTGAATGCTCAGGGCCTTGACCTTCATAGCCATGGGGTAACAACATAGTCAGACCACATAAACGGCCCCACTTCTGCTCACCCGATGACAAGAACTGATCGATTACCACTTGGGCACAGTTAGCAAAGTCACCAAACTGCGCTTCCCAAATAGTCAATCCACCGGGTTCTGCTGTGGCATAACCATACTCAAACGCCAGTACTGAGGCTTCAGATAATACTGAGTCAGTAATATCAATTGGGCCTTGTTCATCAGCAATATTGCGCAGTGGCATGTAAGTCGTGCCATCGTTTTGATTGTGCAATACAGCATGACGATGGAAGAAAGTACCGCGGCCAGAATCCTGACCCGTAATACGTACACGCTTGTTGTCTTCCAGAATCGAGGCATAAGCCAGCGTTTCTGCAAAACCCCAATCGAGTGGCTTCTCGCCTTTTGCCATCGCTAAACGGTCGCTATAAATCTTAGCAACCCGTGATTGCAATGGATGACTTTCAGGTACATAGCTCAGTTTGTCAGCCAGACTTTGTAAACGCTCAGCCGACATAGAGGCTTGATACGCTTCGTCCCACTCACGACCGATATACGGTGTCCAATCAACAGAATGCAGCGTCATTGGGCGCCATTCTTTAACTACACAATCACCTTGATCTAATGCATCACGGTAATTATTGATAAGACCAGTCACATCATCAGCAGCAATCACGTTTTCAGCGATTAACTTGTCTGCATAAATCTTACGTGGCGTTGGGTGTTTCTTGATCTTGGCATACATCAGCGGCTGAGTTGCACTTGGCTCATCGGCTTCGTTATGGCCATGACGGCGATAACACACTAATTCAACCACCACATCACGTTTGAACTCGTTACGATAATCAACGGCTAACTGCGACACAAAAGCAACGGCTTCGGGATCATCAGAGTTAACGTGGAAAATCGGAGCCTGAACCATCTTAGCGATGTCAGTACAGTATTCAGTCGAACGAGTGTCCGCATGGTTAGACGTCGTGAAACCCACTTGGTTGTTCACTACGATGCGAATACTGCCGCCGACTTTAAAGCCACGGGTTTGAGACATGTTGAATGTCTCTTGTACTATCCCTTGACCTGCAATTGCAGAGTCACCGTGAATAGTAATAGGCATGACTTGTAAGCCATCCTTACAACCGCGACGGTCTTGACGGGCACGTACAGAGCCAATCACCACAGGGTTAACGATTTCAAGGTGCGATGGGTTAAAGGCCAGTGCTAAATGCACATTGCCGCCCGGCGTTTCAAAATCAGAGGAGAAACCTTGGTGGTACTTAACGTCACCAGAACCGTGGGTATCAGCATGCTTACCCGCGAACTCGTCAAACAGTTCAGCTGGACGCTTACCTAATACGTTCACTAATACGTTCAGACGACCACGGTGAGCCATACCGACGACGATTTCTTTAGTACCGGCTTCACCTGCACGATAAATAATTTCGCGCATCATAGGCACTAACGCATCACCGCCTTCTAACGAGAAACGTTTCGCACCAGGGAATTTAGCACCTAAGTATTTTTCAATACCTTCTGCGGCGTTAAGGCCTTCAAGAATGCGTGTCTTAACACTTTTATCGTAGTTAGCTTTACCTAAGGAAGGTTCGAGACGTTGTTGGATCCAGCGTTTCTCATCGGTATCGGTAATGTGCATATATTCAGCACCGATAGAACCACAGTAGGTGGCTTTCAGCGCTTTTACCAAATCCGCGAGCTTCATGGTTTCGCCACCATGAGCAAAAGAACCTGTATTAAACTCACGTTCCATGTCTTCTTTAGTCAAGCCGTGGAAGGCAGGATCTAAATCAGCTACAGGTTCACGTTTCCACAGTTCGAGGGGATCAAGATTAGCACCTTGGTGACCACGGAAACGATGGGCGTTAATTAATTGCAGGACTTTAACTTGCTTAGCATCCATTTCAGGATCCGTCACACGAGCTGAGCTCTTATGGCGACCTTCTAACGCTAAACTGCGAAAATAATCACGTACTTTTGAGTGAGCAGCTTCAGGCGCATCAACAGAGGCACCGTTCACAGGAGGGAGATTATCAAATACCGCACGCCAATCATCAGCGACTGACTGTGGGTCTTCTTGATAGGCTTCATACATCTCTTCTACGTAGGTCGAATTTGCACCACTTAAGTGAGATGATTCGAGCCAGGCTTTCATGATGCCTTGGTGCATTTCTATTCCTTTCAAACTTTATACACGTGCTTAGCCATAGTATTAAATATGCAGTCTGTAGAGATTACCTTCGACGCATAATTTCTGCCGCCCCTAGATGTCCAGATATACGGCGCGTTGTCTTCCATTACATACGCAAAAGAGTCACCTTCTGCTACCAGAAAGTGACTCTTCAAGAGCTATATTATTATTGGTTTCAGCTCGGGTTCTCGCATTACACTGCTCGCTTCAACAGCATGGACTTAATATGACCAATTGCTTTAGTCGGATTAAGACCTTTTGGACAAACGTCAACGCAGTTCATGATGCCATGGCAACGGAACACGCTATAGGCGTCGTCCAGCTCAGATAAACGTTCTTCTGTAGCTGTATCGCGACTGTCGATCAAGAAACGATATGCATGAAGCAGACCGCTTGGACCGATAAACTTATCAGGATTCCACCAGAATGATGGGCAAGCCGTAGAACAACAGGCACACATGATACATTCGTACAAACCATCTAAATGAGCACGCTCTTCAGGGGATTGTAAGTGTTCACGAGCAGGTTGTTTCTCATCATTGATGAGGTAAGGCTTGATCTTCTCATACTGCTTATAGAACTGAGTTAAATCAACAACTAAGTCACGAACAACTGGCATACCTGGTAATGGACGTATTTCTAATTTCTTACCTTTAAAGGTTGAAATTGGGGTAATACACGCCAGACCATTCTTACCATTCATGTTCACGCCGTCTGAACCACACACGCCTTCACGGCATGAGCGACGGAATGACAAAGTCGGATCTTGCTCTTTCAACTTGATCAGTGCATCGAGCACCATCATGTCAGAGCCTTCAGCCACTTCTAAGCTGTAATCCTGCATATACGGTTTAGTATCTACGTCAGGATTGTAGCGATAAACTGCAAATGTCAATTTCATCTTTGCAACTCCTAGTAGGTACGTTTCTTCGGCGGGAATGCTTCACGTAACTTAGGTGCCATGTTCACTGCACGACGATCCATCGTTTCAGTGATTGGGTCAAATAAGCTGTGGCATAACCAGTTCTCATCATCACGCTCTAAATAATCTTCACGTGAGTGAGCACCGCGACTTTCGGTACGGAAGTTAGCCGCATAAGCCGTGGCGATTGCCGTTGCCATCAAGTTATCTAACTCTAAACATTCAATACGTTGAGTATTGAATTCACGAGAGTTATCAGACAATTTAGCATTTGCAAGACGTTCACGAATCACTTTCAACTGCTCTAACCCTTCAGCCATAGCATCGCCACGGCGGAATACAGAGAAGTTTAATTGCATACACAGTTGCAGATCCTTACGGATTTGCGCTGGGTCTTCGCCATCTTTGTTGCTTTCCCAACGATTCAGACGCGCCAGAGAGGCTTGAATATCCGCATCGCTAGCGTCTTTTGGATCGTCAGTCTCATCCAAAGCTTTACCTAAATGCTGACCCGCTGCGCGGCCAAAAACCACTAAGTCAAGCAGTGAGTTACCACCTAAACGGTTTGCACCATGTACAGATACACAGGCAATCTCACCCACAGCGAACAGACCAATAACATCTTGTTCAGTGCCGTCTTCATTCTTACGAATAACTTGACCACTGACCTTAGTTGGTAGACCGCCCATCATATAGTGACACGTTGGTAGTACTGGAATTGGACCATCGGCTGGATCGATATGGGCAAAAGTACGAGACAATTCACACACGCCTGGTAAACGTGCTTCTAATGTTTCTTTACCTAAGTGATCAAGCTTCAGTAAACAGTGTGGGCCTAATGGACCGTCTAAACCACGACCTTCGCGGATTTCAGTCATCATTGAACGTGCTACCACGTCACGTGATGCCAAATCTTTCGCGTTAGGGGCATAACGCTCCATGAAACGCTCGCCGTCTTTGTTCAGCAGATAACCGCCTTCACCACGACAACCTTCAGTCACAAGTACACCCGCGCCGGCGATGCCAGTTGGGTGGAATTGCCACATTTCCATGTCTTGCATTTGCACGCCAGCACGCATTGCCATACCTACGCCGTCACCGGTGTTGATATGCGCGTTAGTCGTCGAAGCGTAAATACGCCCTGCACCACCCGTCGCAAGAATCGTTGCTTTAGCTTTGAAATAAACGATATCGCCCGTTTCAATTTCAATCGCAGTACAACCCACAACGGCGCCATCATCGTTTTTAACGAGATCTAATGCATACCATTCTGAGAAGACTTGCGTCTTATGCTTAACGTTTTGTTGATATAAACAGTGAAGCAAAGCATGACCAGTACGGTCGGCAGCTGCCGCAGTACGCGCAGCCTGCTCGCCACCAAAGTTCTTAGATTGACCACCAAATGGACGTTGGTAAATCGTACCATTTTCGAAACGAGAGAAAGGCAAACCCATTTGCTCAAGTTCAATCACGGCTTCAGGACCGGTTTTACACATGAACTCGATCGCTTCTTGGTCACCGATAAAATCGGAACCTTTCACGGTATCGTACATGTGTTGTTCCCAATGATCTTCATGGGCGTTACCTAACGCAACAGTGATACCACCCTGCGCAGATACGGTATGAGAACGGGTTGGGAATACTTTTGATAAAAGCGCGCAGCTTTTACCTTCTTTGGAAATCTGCAGCGCTGCACGCATACCAGCGCCACCGGCACCGATCACTACAGCATCAAATTCGCGTACTGGAATACTCACTTAGACACCCCACACAATAACAATGCCGGCCGCTAAATAACAAAATACGGTAACGACAAAGGTGAACTGTAAAACACCACGTAACGACGTGCACTTAACGTAATCTGTCAGCACTTGCCATACACCAATCCAAGCATGTACTAATAAGGCTACCAGCGTCAGAAGTGTAAACACTTTCATTGGCAGAGCACTAAATAGGCCATGCCAGACGTCGTAGGTGAGAGGGGAACTACATGCAATAAAGCCAACCAAGAAAATGGTGTAACAGGCGAGGATCACTGCACTAGCGCGTAGTAGAATATAGTCATGAACACCACTGCGTCCAAAACTTGCTGCATTGGTTACCATACCCAGATCCCCGCTATGATTGAAAAGGCTACCGTTAAGGCAAATACAGCTTTCGCTGATGCGGCACCCGATGACAATTCTTCCCAACGACCGGTATCCATTACTAAGTGGCGCAGGCCACCAAACAAGTGATACACCAGTGCAGTCATAATGCCCCATAGGATAAACTTCATCACGAAGTTATCGAATAGAGACTGTACGCCAGCGAAACTTTCAGCTGATGCTAAAGATGAATTTAGCAACCAAATGAGAATGCCAACTGCGAACAGCATGATGACACCGGAAACACGGTGAAGAATTGACACAATCGCTGTTGCAGGAAAGCGAATGGTCTGCAGATCTAAATGGACAGGTCTTTGCTTTTTCACGTTCTGCTCACTCAGCTCCATTGAGCATTTTTTTTGTTATGTGAACCGCTTTTGTACAAACTTTAAACAGGAGGTTGATCACTGCAAAAGTAAACACAAAAGCAAAGTTTAAACAAACAGTTAACTATCTGAGCACGCACTCATTTAACATGTAAACAAAGGGTGCTTTATAATCGTTGTTTGCGGCCCATATTGGGCGAGGCAAGTATACTCGCGGCAAATGTCAAATACAAACATCACAGAATGCAAATTATGTTTTTTTGACTATTTTTTACTGTAAGTGCCAGTTACAAATAGAAAAGTAAAGGCTTTTATACCATGGTCTAACAAATTTAAACGCTTATTTAAATTGAAATGTGATCTAGAATGGCTGTAAAGTAATGGCGGTTTGACATGCCGCACTCACAGATAAGAACTAAGTAAGGAGAACGGGGTATGGCTGATTTAAAAGCCAAATTAGAATTACCAGGGAACGACTCGATAGAATTGCCAGTAAAGCAGGGAACCGCTGGTTTTGACGTAATCGATATCAGTAAACTTGGCAGCAAAGGTTACTTTACTTTTGATCCAGGTTTTCTTGCGACTGCCTCCTGTGAATCTGCAATTACCTATATTGATGGTGATCTAGGTATATTGTTACACCGTGGCTATCCAATCGATCAACTTGCCGTTGACTCCGATTACCTAGACCTGTGTTATTTGCTGCTTTACGGTGAACTGCCGACCAAAGCGCAATATACTGAGTTTGTACATACAGTTAAAACCCACACTATGGTTCACGAGCAGCTAGCCTTCTTCTTTAGAGGTTTCCGTCGTGATGCACATCCTATGGCCATGTTATGTGGTGTGACGGGTGCATTATCTGCATTTTACCAAGACTCTCTGGATGTTAACGATCCACGTCACCGCGAAATCGCCGCTTATCGCTTAGTCTCAAAAATGCCTACGATAGCAGCCATGTGCTACAAGTATTCTTCAGGCCAGCCATTCGTGTACCCACGTAATGACTTAAGCTATGCAGGTAACTTCTTAAGCATGATGTTTGCTGTACCGTGCGAAGAATACGTCGTGAACCCTATTGTTGAACGTGCAATGGACAGGATCTTCATTTTACATGCAGATCATGAACAAAATGCATCGACTTCAACAGTACGTTTAGCCGGTTCTTCAGGTGCAAACCCATTTGCGTGTATCGCAGCGGGTATCGCATCTCTTTGGGGCCCTGCACACGGCGGCGCTAACGAAGCCTGTTTGCAAATGTTAGAAGAAATCGGTTCAGTAGACCGTATTCCTGAATTCATTGAACGCGCTAAAGATAAAAATGATCCTTTCCGTCTGATGGGCTTTGGACACCGTGTTTACAAAAACTTTGACCCACGAGCCAAAGTGATGCGTGAAACCTGTCATGAAGTGCTGAAAGAACTGAAAGTACAAGATCCACTCTTGGATGTGGCAATGGAGCTTGAGCGCATTGCACTTGAAGACGAATACTTCATTTCTAAAAAGCTGTATCCAAACGTCGACTTCTACTCTGGCATCATTATGAAAGCCATTGGTATTCCAACCAGTATGTTCACTGTGCTGTTCGCACTGGCACGTACTGTAGGCTGGATTGCTCACTGGAAAGAAATGTTAGATCAACCAGGCCACAAAATCAGCCGTCCACGTCAGTTATATACTGGTGAAACTGCGCGTGATTTCGTCGCACAAGACAAACGCTAAGTCCCACGACTTACGCATTAAAAAGCGCCTAAGGGCGCTTTTTTCATTTCAAATAATCCTCTTTTAAACTTCCTTCTCCTGACAAAATACATTGTTGCAATTGCGCACTTGTGTAATCTTAATTAACCGCGTTTAGTTATTCTCATCACTTTTTAAACCTTTTGGCTACATTTAGTAAGAATCACAAATCACACTTAGCCAAAAATACGACTAATAGACTGAAATTAAACAACTTTAAATATTGGCATGGTTTCTGCTAACAACTGACATCACAATAAAGACAACAGGTAACATTCTTATGGAAAAGTCAAAAATTGCTCAATTCACCCTGCCACTGCTAATGATTTCGATGCTAGCAGCCTGTGGTGAGGAAGAAGTGGTCAAAAAAGAAGAAAAATATGCCATTCCCGTCGAAACCACTACAGTGATGCAAGGAAACGTTTCTTCTTTTTACAGTACAACTGCCACCTTAGAAGCGCCACAGGAAGCCAATGTAGTGAGTCGTATATCAGGACTCATTGAATCTCTCGCTGTTGAAGAAGGTGACCGCGTTCAAAAGGGCCAAGTGCTCGCTGTTATTGATGCCAAGAGGCAGCAATATGATTTAGACCGCTCAGAAGCCGAAGTCAAAATCATCGAACAAGAATTAAATCGCCTGAAGAAAATGAGCAACAGAGAATTTATCAGCGCGGATTCAATGGCCAAACTTGAATATAACTTGCAAGCCGCTATCGCTAAAAAAGATCTCGCCGAACTGCAAGTAAAAGAAAGCCGCGTACTGTCCCCTATCAGCGGTGTAGTTGCTAAACGCTATGTGAAAGCTGGCAATATGGCGAAGGAATTTGGCGATTTGTTTTATATAGTCAACCAAGATGAACTTCACGGTATAGTTCATTTGCCAGAGCAACAGCTTGCGAGCTTAAAACTCGGCCAAGAAGCACAAGTGTTTAGTAATCAACATAGCAAGAATGCTATCCACGCCAAAGTGTTGCGCATAAGCCCGATTGTGGACCCACAAAGTGGCACCTTTAAGGTGACACTTGCTGTGCCGAATCAAGAGGCGCGCCTTAAAGCTGGCATGTTTACCCGGGTTGAGCTCAAATACGATACCCACGAGAACGTGATTACCGTTCCCTATAGCGCCCTGATTAACCAAGATAACAGGCAAGCTCTGTATGTTATCGATGGCACTAATGCTAACCGCCGTGAAGTCGAAATTGGCTACCGTGAAGGTGATTCGGTAGAAGTGATTACAGGTATTAACCCCGGTGAACAAGTCGTGACCCGTGGCCAGCAAAACTTGAAAGACCAATCCTTAGTCGAAGTGATCACCCCACTCGATCTTGCTTCCGCTAAGAACTGATAGGAGCCTTTCATGTCAATTATCAGCACTTCCGTTAAACGGCCAGTCACGGTATGGATGTTCATGCTGGCAGTGATTTTATTCGGTATGGTGGGATTTTCCCGCCTAGCGGTGAAGTTACTGCCAGACTTAAGCTATCCCACGTTAACCATTCGCACTATGTATGACGGTGCGGCGCCAGTAGAAGTTGAACAGCTCGTCTCTAAACCGATTGAAGAAGCCGTTGGCGTGGTCAAAGGCTTACGTAAAATCAGTTCTATTTCGCGCTCAGGCATGTCGGATGTGGTGCTTGAGTTTGAATGGGGCACAACAATGGATATGGCGAGTTTAGATGTACGTGAAAAACTCGACACTATCGCTCTGCCGCTCGATGTAAAAAAGCCCTTATTACTGCGTTTTAACCCCAACCTTGACCCTATTATGCGTCTCGCGCTGTCTGTGCCCAATGCCTCTGAAGCCGATCTCAAACAAATGCGCACCTATGCAGAGGAAGAACTTAAGCGTCGTTTAGAGGCGCTATCTGGGGTCGCCGCCGTGCGTTTATCTGGCGGCCTAGAGCAAGAAGTGCATATTCAGCTCAATCAAGAAAAACTGTCGCAGCTCAATCTCAATGCCGATGATATTAAACGTCGTATTAATGAGGAAAACATCAACCTCTCTGCGGGTAAAGTGATCCAAGGTGATCGCGAATACTTAGTACGAACGCTAAACCAATTCAACTCATTAGATGAACTCGGCCAAGTGATCGTCTATCGCGACGAGCAAGCTTTAGTCCGTTTATTCGAAGTTGCTACCATCACAGATGCTTACAAAGAGCGTAGTGATATCACCCGCATCGGCAGTCAAGAATCGATTGAACTGGCCATTTATAAAGAAGGTGATGCAAATACTGTCGCTGTCGCCAAAAAACTGCGCGATGAACTCGTCAAAATCAATCAAGACCCTAAGCAAAATAAGCTCGAAGTGATTTACGATCAGTCTGAGTTTATCGAAAGTGCGGTCAGCGAAGTCACCTCTTCTGCGCTGATGGGCAGCTTGTTATCTATGCTAGTGATTTACCTGTTCTTGCGTAATATCATCCCGACACTAATTATTTCTATCTCGATTCCCTTCTCAGTGATCGCCACCTTTAACATGATGTATTTTGCCGATATCAGCTTAAACATCATGTCATTAGGTGGTATTGCCCTTGCCATAGGTCTCTTGGTCGATAACGCCATTGTGGTATTAGAGAACATTGACCGCTGCCGTAGCGAAGGCATGAGTAAATTAGAAGCCGCAGTGACGGGAACTAAAGAAGTGGCAGGCGCGATTTTTGCCTCAACACTCACCACTCTTGCGGTGTTTGTGCCGCTAGTATTTGTGGATGGGATTGCTGGCGCCCTCTTCTCAGACCAAGCGCTAACGGTCACTTTTGCGCTGTTAGCATCGCTATTAGTCGCATTAACGTCCATTCCAATGCTGGCATCACGTGAAGGCTTTAAAACCTTACCCGCGCTGATAAAAACGACACCTAAGGATAAACCCACCACTAAAATGGGCAAGCTTAAACACTATAGTGCGACTGTGTTTTCTTTTCCTATTCTATTAATTGTTAGTTACTTACCTAGTGCACTACTGAGCTTAGTGTTGATTTTAGGCCGCTTTTTCTCATGGCTTATTGGTCTAGTGATGCGCCCGTTAAGCTCAGCATTTAACTTTGTCTACCACAGTATTGAGAAGGTTTATTACAAGCTTCTGGCCTCGGCGCTGCGCCAACAGAAAGCAACGCTGTTACTCACGATTGCAATAACAGGCGCTTGTATTAGTTTGTTACCGCGACTTGGTACGGAGCTTATTCCGCCAATGAATCAGGGCGAGTTTTACGTGGAGATCTTACTGCCGCCGGGTACGGCTGTGAGCGAAACCGACAAGATATTACAGCAACTTGCACTGTCAATTAAAGACAGAGCCGAAGTTAAACATGCTTATAGTCAAGCCGGTAGTGGCGGTTTGATGACTTCGGATACTGCCCGCGGGGGTGAAAACTGGGGCCGCTTGCAAGTGGTGCTTAACGACCACAGTGCCTATAACGCAGTCACTCAAGTATTACGTGATACTGCGCGCCGTATTCCTGAACTTGAAGCGAAAATTGAGCAACCTGAGTTATTCAGCTTTAAAACGCCACTGGAGATTGAGCTCACAGGTTACGATTTAAACTTACTCAAACGCAGCGCAGATAGTCTCGTCAAAGCATTATCCGCATCGGAGCGTTTTGCCGACGTGAACACCAGTCTACGTGATGGTCAACCTGAGCTAAGTATCCGTTTCGATCATGCAAGGTTAGCGGCTCTAGGAATGGATGCGCCAACGGTTGCAAACCGTATTGCCCAACGTGTTGGTGGTACTGTTGCCAGTCAATACACAGTGCGTGACCGTAAGATTGATATTCTGGTGCGCAGTGAACTCGCGGAACGGGATCAAATCAGTGATATCGATGCCTTAATCATCAATCCGAATAGCAGTCAGCCTATTGCATTAAGCGCAGTTGCAGAAGTTTCATTACAATTAGGCCCATCTGCGATTAACCGCATCAGCCAACAACGTGTAGCTCTCGTATCAGCTAACCTCGCCTATGGTGATTTAAGCGATGCGGTTGCACAGGCGCAGCAGATACTATCGCAACAAGTGTTACCCGCATCGGTTCAGGCCCGTTTTGGTGGTCAAAATGAGGAAATGGAGCACTCATTCCAATCACTCAAAATTGCCCTTATCTTAGCGATTTTCTTAGTGTATTTAGTCATGGCGAGTCAGTTTGAATCACTACTGCACCCCTTGCTTATCCTCTTTGCCGTACCTATGGCATTAGGTGGCAGTGTACTTGGGCTTTATATCACCCAAACTAACTTGAGTGTGGTGGTATTTATTGGCCTTATCATGTTGGCGGGGATCGTCGTGAACAACGCGATTGTGCTTGTGGATCGGATCAATCAACTGCGTAGCGAAGGTGCTCAAAAACTTGATGCCATTCGCGATGCTGCTAAATCGCGCCTACGCCCCATTATGATGACAACCCTCACCACGACCTTAGGCTTATTGCCGATGGCGCTAGGTCTAGGTGATGGCTCAGAGGTGCGCGCACCGATGGCGATTACGGTGATCTTTGGTCTGAGTTTATCAACACTACTGACCTTAATTGTGCTCCCAGTGCTCTATGCCCTGTTCGACCGTAAAGAATACGCAGTAACTGGCTCACATATAAACGTAGAGGAGGCTCGCCCATGAACCTCACCCGTTTAGCCATTAAGCGCCCCGTAACCACCAGCATGTTCTTCTTTGCTATCTTGCTGTTTGGTCTCGCCTCGAGTCGCCTATTACCGCTGGAAATGTTCCCTGGTATTGATATCCCACAGATAGTGGTGGAAGTGCCTTACAAAGGCTCGACCCCTGCTGAAGTGGAGCGCGATATTACCAAAGTGCTGGAGGAATCCCTCGCGACTATGGGGGGGATTGATGAGCTTGAATCAGAATCCTCCCAAGAAGGCGCCGAAATCGAAATCAACATGAAGTGGGGGGAAAACGTTGCCACTAAGAGCTTAGAAGCGCGGGAAAAAATCGATGCTGTGCGGCATTTACTGCCCAAGGATGTGGAGCGGGTCTTTATCCGACAATTCTCCACCGCCGACATGCCTGTGCTCACCATACGCATCTCAAGTGATCGTGAGCTTTCAGGTGCATTCGATCTACTCGATAAACAGCTCAAGCGTCCGCTTGAACGTGTTGAAGGTGTCTCTAAGGTCAGCCTGTACGGCGTTGAGCAAAAGCAAATTGAGGTACGCATCAATGCCGACCGCCTTGCCGCCAGTGGATTTTCAGCCACAGATTTGCAACAACGTCTCGGCAGAGAGAACTTTGTGTTGAGCGCAGGTACACTCAGGGCCAGTAATATCGTTTATCAAGTTTCACCTAAGGGTGAGTTTAGAAACCTTGAAGATATCAAAGCACTAGTACTGATCCCCGGATTGACCTTAGGCGATATCGCCGATGTGCAATTTGCCCTACCTGAACGTATCGAAGGTCGACATTTAGATAAGCACTATGCCGTGGGTTTGGATGTGTTTAAGGAATCTGGCGCTAACTTAGTCGAAGTGTCAGACCGTGTCATGAAGGTGATTGAACTTGCTAAGCAGGACCAACAGTTCCAAGGTATTCGCCTATTTATCATGGAAGATCAAGCCTCTGGAGTAAAATCTTCACTAATGGATTTGCTGCTTTCAGGGTTAATCGGTGCACTGCTGTCCTTTGTCGTGCTGTACTTATTCCTGCGTAATTTGAAAATGACTTTAGTGGTTGTGTCATCCGTGCCTATTTCAATTGGTATGACGCTCGCCGCTATGTATCTACTCGGTTACAGCTTGAATATTCTGTCTATGATGGGGCTCCTGCTCGCCGTCGGTATGTTGATTGATAACGCTGTGGTTGTCACTGAGAGCGTACTGCAGGAAAAACAAGGTAAACACCCTAAAGACAATGAAGAGTCAGTCATGACGGGGGTCGATAAAGTGTCTCTGGCGGTATTGGCAGGCACAATGACAACCGCCATTGTATTTTTACCTAATATTTTTGGCGTAAAAGTCGAGATCACCATTTTTCTAGAGCATGTTGCTATTGCGATTTGTATCTCACTCGCCGCGTCGCTATTGGTCGCAAAAACCTTAATCCCTTTGATGTTGACTAAGTTCCACTTCGACATCGCCCCCGAAAAGGATGCGGGTAAATTACAACGTTTTTACAATAATACCCTAGATTGGGTATTGCTCAGACCTTGGCGTTCAGGCGTGATTGCTGTAGCGATACTCGCATCCACCGCCCTGCCGCTATCTATGGTTAAACAGGATCAAGAAGACAGCGAGAGCAATGAACGAATCTACATTAACTACCAAGTAGAAGGTCGACATAATCTCAATGTCACTGAGGCGATGATCAACCAAATGGAAGAGTATCTTTATAACAATAAAGAGGAATTCCATATTGATTCGGTCTACAGCTATTATGCCTCTGACGATGGCTCATCAGTGATCCTCCTAAAGAAAGATTTGCCTATGTCAGTGGATGAGTTAAAAAAGAAAATCCGTAGCGGCTTTCCTAAGTATTCCATCGCCAAACCACAATTTGGCTGGGGCAATGACAACTCTGGCGTGCGAGTCACACTGACAGGGCGCTCAACCTCTGAGCTGATTAACTTGAGCGAGCAAGTTATTCCTTTGTTGCAAAATATCAAAGGATTGCAAGATGTTCGCTCCGAGCTTAATGGCGCTCAGCAAGAAGTGATTATCCGCATTGATAGACAAATGGCGGCGCGGTTAGATTTAAAACTCAATGAAATTGCCTCAAGTATCTCCATGGCACTGCGCGGTTCACCGCTGCGATCCTTCCGCCACGATCCTAATGGCGAGCTGCGCATCGAAATGGCCTACGAGAAAGAGTGGCAAAAGTCACTTGAGAAACTCAAGCAGTTACCCATAGTACGCCTCGACCAAAGAGTGTACACCTTAGATAATCTGGCGAAGATTGAGATCCAACCCCGCTTCGATACTATCAAACACTTCAATCGCCAAACCTCGCTGTCGATTGGGGCTAACTTAGAAAACCTCACCACAGAAGAGGCGCAAACTAAGATTAAGCAAGTGATGGAAAATATCCGTTTCCCCGATGGTTACGACTATTCACTCCGTGGTGGCTTCGAGCGCCAAGATGAAGATCAGAACGTGATGGTGACTAATATGCTCTTGGCTGTCGCGATGATTTATATTGTTATGGCGGCGTTGTTTGAATCTCTACTATTACCAACGGCGATTATTACCTCGATCCTATTTTCCATCACAGGTGTATTCTGGGCGCTGTTTATCACAGGCACCCCTATTTCTGTGATGGCAATGATAGGTATCTTGATTTTAATGGGGATTGTGGTAAACAACGGTATCGTTCTGGTGGATCAAATCAATCAGATGACACCGGATCTCGACAAATTGTCTGACACCATTCGGGAGGTGTGTATCACCCGTTTGCGGCCAGTGTTAATGACAGTAGGTACAACAGTACTGGGATTAGTCCCACTGGCGATGGGTGATACCCAAATCGGTGGCGGCGGCCCGCCATATTACCCCATGGCAATCGCCATTATCGGTGGCTTATCGTTCTCGACAGTGACTAGTTTGTACTTAGTCCCCCTGTGCTATCAAGCATTTTATCGGATGCGTCACCGCGCAGCGATTCGCTTAGGCCAAGCCGATCACTTTGCCAAAAAACTGTTACCTTGGACGGTTTAGTTGTCTTGGATAGCTGATGTTCTTGAACAGTTCAGCAATCTTCGACAACTTAATATGCCATTGAATTTGTAATAAAAAGGCTGCTGTGCGGCCTTTTTTCTTTTACGAATTACGCTCTATACTTTTACTGCGGTAAAACCCTAAACTGGATCATAAACAATTGCTCAAGACCGGGATAAATTTCTGCAATCACATCACGTAGCTGCGGCAACGTCATATTCTCTTGCTTAGCATGAATGTCTGAGAGCTCAGTTAAGGTCACTGGCACGACATCAATAATATGGATATCACAAAACCAGCGGTCGGTTTCGAAGGTTGAAACGGGAAGTGTTTGACCTGCAATCACATGGGATTCCGTTTCATCACGCAATGTAATGGTTTTAGTGCCACTTAATATATCGTGCTCAAAGCGCTCAAAAAAAGTGATTTTAGTTAATAACACACATCTTCCTCGGCTCAGGATATGAGCAATAAAATAACAGTAGAGTCAATTTTTCAAACTCATAATGCTAGGCAATATAATGGCTTTTGATCCACACTGACAGTCTACACCGCAGAATTTGCAGCATTTGTCGTGTGAAATACTAACAGCGCCGTTTAAGTCAAATAGTTATGCTAACGCCATTTAGCAAAACTAGTTCCCAAAGAGTAGCCGTTGTTTTCGACAAAATTCAGCAAAACATGGTCAGTTCGCTCAGATTGAGTTAGAATCCCGCCTCAATTGAGCCATTGGCCTCATATTCCTGCGCGTAGCGGGTGCGAAACGAAATTAGAGACGTCATGAACAAGAAACAAAAGATCATCAAGAAAATAGCTAAACGCGCTAAGGCCAGACTGAATAAAGTCGACCCAGTGACTATCGGCTCACCTGCAAAATCAGGTTACATCTCTAAGGCTGATCGCGCAAAAATGGCGGCATCAGAAGCCGCGACTAAACAAGTCGAAGGCCAACAAGACACGCCAAGTATTGAAGAATAAACAGTAACGAAGAATAAGAAGCTCAGCAGAATAGTCTTTTAGCGGCGTATTTTGGCATTGTTAGCTTAACTAAATGAAGTGCAAACGCCGTTTCAAACAAAATGCCACAAGCAATCTTGTGGCATTTTGTTTTTCAGCATTCACATCATTAGCAGCTTTCTGACTGCTCCTCGTTATTAAGAGCTCATTTTTATCTGCATTCTTGCCCACAGCTTCTACATGGCGCAGCTAAGCCACATAACGTCAATTAGGCTTTTTCCCCTCGTCTAAATAGGGTAATACGGGCTCATTCTCTTGCTCCTCCGTTAATTGCGCCATCTGCACGCAAGAGGATGAAAGTGGATTGGTCGCACTCGGTAAGTTCTGTGCAACACAATTAGCGATTTCCTCTTCCTCACTCAGTACGACATTGCAGGGGATAGCATTCGCAGCATCAAGATTAGGCGCAGCTGAAAACTGTGCCTGCGCCGCCACTTTATCCACTAAACGATAGGCAACCCACACACCTAATGTACCAAACAAAATAGACCCTAAAATTTGCCCAATCAATACACCGTAAACACCACCCCAAAGTGCACCAAAATACACAAAGGGCACTGTGCCTAAAGTGGCTTTACCTACGTTAAATAGCGTGGAATATTTGGCCTTGCCAAGGTTATTAAAGGACGCATTCGCCACAAATAAAATCCCCGAAAAGATAAAGAATACCGCAATATAACTGCAGAAAAAGTGAATAAGATCAGCACTATCGCCCTTCATATCAAACACACTGACCAAATGTGACTTAAGCATAAACAGCAGCAAAGACATTACCAGCACATACACAGTACAAAACTGAATCGCCCGCGTTAAACTCTCACGTACTCGGTCAAACTGACCTGCACCAAAGTTTTGCCCAACAATAGGTCCAATCGCGCCGGACAGTGCAAAGATCATCCCAAAAGCCACAGGGATTAAACGCCCCAATACTGCCCAGCCTGCCACATAAGCATCACCGAAATCGGCGATCGCTCGGGTCACAAAGGCATTTCCGATGGGAGTTGCCACATTGGTTAACATCGTAGGGCCTGCAATGGCAAAGATGGGCTTAAGATCGGCGACAAAATGTGCCTTATCAAAATGGCCTAACAACTTATGCTTAACCACCACACCGCGAGCGGCAATCACAAATACCGCCACCCGCGCTAAAACGGATGCCAATGCAGCGCCTTCAATCCCCATGGCGAACATGAAGATAAAAATCGGATCGAGTACCGCATTAACGCCGCCCCCCGCTAAGGTCGACATCATAGATAACTTTGCATCACCCACAGCGCGCAAAGCTCCGCCGAGCGCCATTGCAAGACAGATAAAAGGCAAGGAAGGCACGAGAATATACAAATAGCTCGCAGCAAGCTCTGCCGTATGACCATTCGCGCCCACTAAGGCAACTAGCTCAGGAATGAAGATGGTGACCACAACCGCCACCAGCACACTGATCAGTGTCGTCACAACCGCGCTATTGAGTAATAAGCGCTTTGCCAACACCACCTCTTTTGCGCCAATCGAGCGAGACACTAAAGCCCCTAATGCAATCGATAAACCAATTCCAATCGATGTGGTAAAAAACGAAATACTCCCCGCATAGCCCACAGCCGCCGCGAGTTCATGCTCTCCCAATAGGCTCAGGAAAAAGATATCCAGTAAATCCACGACAAATAAGGCAGAAATCCCTACCGCGGCGGTCGAACTCATCACTAAGATATGGCGTAATATGGGGCCTTCAACAAACTTGGCTTGCGTCATACGTGTCTTTTACCTACAAAAAATAAAAAGTGTTCGCCGAAGTCATCATGAAACGCCTTTATCAACGGGCACATCCAAGCTATCTAACTCACATCCGCAACGACTACAATACATGGCATCAATATCATGACCTGTCTTATGACATTGATTACACGAGCGTAAATCTCGATGACGCCCTACTTCTTGGGATATCTCGGCGGTTAAAATCCCCGTTGGGATTGCGATAATCGAGTAACCAATCAGCATAGTAAAAGCCGCAATCGCCTGACCTAATCCGGTTTTCGGGGTAATGTCGCCATAACCGACTGTAGTAATAGTCACAATTGTCCAGTACACAGATTTAGGGATTGAACTGAAACCATTATCAGGCCCTTCAACCACATACATTACTGAACTCAGTACCATAACGATCAAACTGACCGAGAAGAAAAACAAAAAAACCTTACGACTCGACTGCATCATCGCCCTAAGTAGAACATTTCCTTCACTCAAATAACGCAGTAATTTGAGTACGCGGAAAATCCTAAACAGCCTAAGTATCCGGATGACTAAGGTAAAGTTAGCACCAGGGATCAGCAACGCCAGATAACTTGGCAATACCGATAACAAATCCACTAAACCATAAAAGCTGCGAGCATATAAAACAGGATGAGTCGCGCAGTACAAACGTAGGCCATATTCAATCGTAAAAATAATGGTAAATACCCATTCCAACACAGAAATAAGCTGGCCGTATTCGCGATGGAATATCTCTACTGTGTCGAGGAACACTAAGCCGACACTCAACACAATACACACCATGAGGGCGATATCAAAATAGCGGCCAGCGGGAGTATCAGTGCCAAAAATAATGGTACGTAATTGACGTTTTAACGGACTTTCGGATTCGATATTCTCAGACATACAAACTTTTACTTCCTTGCAACAAACTGACTAACACAGGGATTACAGCATAAATATGCCACGAGTCTGCCATGCAATTGCACCTAGCTCAAAATTATCTACTCACAGTAGGATAAAATTGCGGTATGATGCCGAAAAAAGCCAACAACCTGTGTTTATTTTCGAGGACTTCATGCGCGCCACCCTACTTTCCACATTGACATCTCTCACTGTGACTATCGCGGCTCTCGTTTCACCCGAATTACATGCCTCTGGCATGGGTAAAGTGGATCTGGTGGTGATCACTAAATCCGAATCCAGTATGGCTTTATTGCGCGATGGCAAAGTGCTCAAACAATATCGCATCGCCATGGGTGACCTACCCGCTGGACACAAATTAAAGGAAGGCGATCAACGCACACCACAGGGGCGTTATACCCTAGATTATAAAAAGCCAGATAGTGCTTATTATAAATCGATCCATATTTCCTATCCTAATGAAGAGGATAAACTCAGAGCCAAAGCCTTAGGCATTAGACCCGGAGGCATGATCATGATCCACGGCCAAAACCCTAAGTCGTCACTGCCGCCAGAACAAGCCCAGCAATACAACTGGACTGACGGCTGTATCGCGATTACCAACGCCGAAATGGATGAAGTGTGGAAAGTGGTCGATGAAGGAACACCAATTGAGATTTGGCCTTAATCTTAGCCAATATCCAGATGGCAAAATGCTAAATAGATCATTGAACGATATCAAACACGCCCAGCTTAATGGGCGTTTTTATTTAACCTTTTAAAGCATGATGTTAGTTGTAATAGTCTCAGTCATTTACTTAAGGGATAAAACTAACGCCAATAGAAATGCCTTGGAGTATTTATGCCTAAATTCAACAAGCCTGTTGCGCCGCACAGTGCAAACCTCAGCTATGAGCAATTAATCCAAGGCTGGCCAGCCTTCGAAGCACAGATTTTAGCCTTGCTTGAAACCTTAGACTTAGCAGATAAAGCACTGGTTTGCGACCATGTCGCGCTGCGCGTCAATTCCATCGCCAGTGCCGATGCCATGCGCGACGCCTTTAGCCGCATAGGTAAAATCATTTCAGACAACATCATCAATGGCCGTACGATTCTGATCATCGAGCTAGACACGCCACTCACACTCGGTCAATTTAGCATTGCCTGCGTCGAGCTTCCCTATCCTAGTGATAAAGTTTATCCACAGGAAGGCTGGGAGCACATAGAATTAGTTATTGATTCTAAAGCCAAAGATTGCGATACCTTGAGCCAAGATTTACTGGTCTTATGTCCAACACTCCGCCCTTTACTCAACCTAGGACTGAGTCCATTGCCGCAATCTGAGCAGACAGCTGAATCAGAGCAGTCAAGATTACCAGACTTGCCATCCCTTGCTGAGATTAAGGTCAAGATGAGCTCGCCCAAAGGCGATAAAGAACGTTTAGCCAATCCAACTATCGCCTTTAAACGCGGCAATATATGCATTAAAGTGCATCCCCATGGCATAAAAGCGGTCATCGCGAGTGAACAAGTATCTGAATGTTAAGTCAGACTTAAACTCAGGCAGATAAAACTGAGCTTAGATTTTCGTCTGCACTTGCCTTAGCTAAAGCCTACGACAGTAACTAAATTAACATCTGAGTTGATGACAATTTAATCAGATTCAATATTCTCGTTATTTTTAGGTCAGTTTTTTGGTAGTTTTGTCAAAAATCGCCAAAATTAAATCTAAAAAACAGCATATTTAGCGTAACTTAGGACGTATAACTCGCAGATGCCATCAGGCACAAATTATCGTGTCCAGTAGATGGATGCTATGTGCAAACAGAGGATCGCCAATGAAGCCACACAAGAACGAAGCACAAATATTGAAGTTCGCCATGGAAATCGGCGTGGGCTATGCCAAAAAGCGCGGATATGCGGACTTTGACAAAGGCATCTCACCCAAAGACAAAGTGGAATGTATTTACCGTTTATTGGTCACTGACAACTTGATTCAGCCACTGGCCAAAGATAAAGAAGATGGGCCAAACATGAAACACAAACTGATTTTATGGATCACCCGCCAACTGCCTGCTGATCATCCACTGTTGAAGTAATCTTTTTAGGCGACTCGGTTAAAAATGATTATTGGCAAGCGGACATTTGAAGCTAGCCTAGAAAGAAGCCAACTCGCTAAGTGTTCACGATAAGGATCACCATTAAATGGCGCATCATTGCGCCATTTAAGTGAGCCAGAGCTGGATATCGAACCTAGCCCTTTTTGGCCGCTTTGTTGGCTTTCTCATTCGTCAGCACTGTTGCCATTGGCGGCACTATGGTCGTAGGGTCGAGACGCATTTGATACCAGTTCACTCGCCAATCTAAGTGTGGGCCATTCGCTCGACCTGTTGCGCCCACCTCTGCCACGGCTTGACCTTGCTTAACCACTTCACCCGCGTTGACGTAAAGCTTACTCAAGTGCAAAAAACTCGAACTCACGCCATAACCATGGTCGATCACCATAGTTCCGCCCGAATAAAACATGTCAGGCACAGAAAGACTAATAACACCATCGGCGGGGGCTACCACTACAGTGCCGGTTTTCGCCGCCACATCCACACCAAAGTGTGGATTACCGGGTACATCATTATAAATACGCTGGCTACCGTAAACGCCTGAAATACGCCCCGTCAGAGGCCAAATAAACGCCTGTAAAAATGCAGTTTGCTCGCTAAATGTTGCCCGCGCCGCTTTCACCTGCGCCGTGTCTTTCGCCGCTCTTTCCTGCGCGACAGGATCGGGCTTCATAATCTTCGAGCTAATGCCCTTTACACTTTGAATGTCGTACTCTCGCTTGGTTAAGGTTAAAGGCTTAACCTCAGTCAAACCATCGGGATAAACCAAGGTTAGCTGCTGGCTCAGTTCACCGTCGCGATCAAAACCAAAGGCAAAATGGCCGTCAGGCGTGACCTTGATGGCTTCACCATTTAAGCTAATCTGAGTGCCCGCTGGCGCTTGACCCCGCATTAATGCGCCTTGCTCTAACTTACCCTGTAAACGCACCTCAGCTTGTACCTGAGGTGCAATGAGCACTAGGCCCAAAGTGAATAATGCCGATAAGCAGCGCACTGGATTTGAACTTAGGGGGGCTCCACCGTGAGATAAAAATTGCGATACTTTATTTCCCAACATCTTATTATTTTCCAGCATCTTAGTTTCCAATATCCTAGTTTCCAATATCTTCAAAAAATCCTTATCGAGGGGCAATAGGGATCAAGACCCACTAAATACATTCATCGCGACACAAAACGCAGCCAAATTCAATCAATGCCACGTTAACCTAACGCACCATAAAAATCGATTCTGCAAACCCACATCCCTGTCGTAATCTCAGTTCAGCCTATGCTAAAAACACACAAAAAAGCCCCGATAATCTACCGAGGCCTATTAAATCCGTGATTAAAAGGGTGAATAGTTTAAGTCCATTCACTTATATCAGCTCGTAGTGCCTATCCCTTAACGACGATCGCGCCCTTGCCAACACCTTCAAACGCCACCACTTTAAACTGACTTCCTGGCACTTTAGCGACTAATGTCGTGGCAATATAATCGGCTAACAACTCAACCGTCGTGTCGTGGGGAATTAAATCACAGCATTCCTTTGGCATTGCCAATTGGAAATCCCCTTGGGGGGCTTGGTAATGAAAGCCATAGTGGCTGTCATCGGTTATCCGCGTTTGCGGCGAAAGATTAAGGGTCTTAACTGAAACCAAGTCCTCTTCACTGCCTAAATAAATATCGTGCCAACGTTTGGCCCAATACTCATCCCACTTAGGTGCTGGACTGCCATTTTCATAAACGTGAATAGGACTACGATGCCCATGGGCGATACGCTGACAATTACCATCGTGTTTACGTAAACCATGGCTGTAATGGTAATAAGGCGTATCGAGAATTTCGTGTCTCAAGGTGAGCGTGATCCCTTCGACATTCTTAGGTAAAGCTTCGCGCAATGCTTTCTGTAAAAAGGCATTCACGCTGGGAATATCAATCTCTTCGGTCGGCACTAAGGCAAAGGCTTGGGAAGGACAGGCCAAATGAATTTCACCTAACTGACTATCAAAATCCATCCATACTCTATCGCCCTGCTGTTGCCATCGCACACTGCTGCAGGCCGTAGGCACTAATAAACGATGATCGGCCACCGCATCTATGGTCTGCTTAATCGTACGTTTGACTTTAGCAAAATCGAGTACCATGTTTTGCTCGTCTAATCCGCCCTCTAGCAGAACATCAACAATCCAACTCTCCCCCACCATGCCGCGCTTTGGGCACAAATAGGAAAAATCGATCACAGTTAAATCTTTGACAAACAATTGCATTAACGCTCCTCGGCAGAAAAACAGTCCGCCTATGTAATTTTATAGCACCGCTTGGCGATGGCCGAGCATGCTAACTTGAGGCACTCAACACGAGTTAACTCAACATGAACAGAGATTCTAATCAATTCCGTCTGTTGTCGCGACAAATGAATCCACTCGGCCCAATATTTTGTATCAGATGTGTGTATCAGGTTTTTGAAAATCCAGCAATGCGACTCATTGCAACCATCAGGTACCGATAGGCAGAAAGCAACAATGCATCGACCTTGCCGATTAACAGATGCAATCTTAACAGAAATACCACTCAACCTAGCAAAATAACAACGTAAAAACAGCGAATTAGATCGCAAAAGCTTAATCCGCAACAGCGATAGACCCAATCGAAACAAAGCATTATCACTCAGCATTATTAACCGCTAGCATCCCTGTTAAACCATACAAAAACCAAGGTTATACAGGGAGAAATAAGATGACCAAACTTACATCTATCGCCATTTTCATCGCAGGTATGTTAGCCAGTACCCATGCTATCAGTGCAGAACCCATCGAAGTCATTACAGCAGCCAAGATCACTGAGCCTGAAAAAGTTGAATTAGGTAAAATGCTGTTCTTCGAACCCAGACTGTCTAAATCTGGTTTTATCTCTTGTAACTCTTGCCATAATTTATCCACTGGTGGTGTCGATGCACTGCCAACGTCCATTGGTCATCATTGGCAGGAAGGCCCAATTAACTCGCCCACAGTGCTTAATGCCGACTTTATGCTGGCTCAATTTTGGGATGGTCGCGCCAGTGATTTGAAAGAACAAGCCGCGGGCCCTATCGCCAACCCGAAAGAGATGGGCTTTACCCATGAACTCGCAACTGAAACTATCGCCTCTATGCCCACCTACCGAGCGCACTTCGCCAAGGTCTATGGCGATGAAAAAGTCACAATTGACCGTTTAACCGATGCGATTGCCACCTTTGAAAAAACCTTAGTCACCCCTAATAGCCCCTTCGATCAATATCTTCTGGGCAAGCAAGATGCCATCAGCGCGAATGCCAAAGCGGGTTACCAACTCTTCAAGGATAAAGGTTGCGTGAGTTGCCATAACGGCCCCGCTGTCGGTGGAACCATGTATATGAAAATGGGACTCATCAAACCGTTCCACACCAATAACCCAGCAGAAGGTCGTAAGGGCGTCACAGGTAAAGAAGCTGATAAACATGTATTTAAAGTACCGACACTACGCAATATTGAGCTCACCTATCCCTACTTCCATGACGGCAGCGTCTGGACCTTGGAAGAAGCGGTGAATACCATGGCAGACATTCAATTAGGGCAAAAACTCTCTGACCAAGAAGTGAAAGAAATGGTTGCCTTCCTTGAGTCCTTAACGGGCGATCAGCCGCAAATCACGCTACCTATTTTGCCACCATCGAATAAAGATACGCCACGTCCAGTGCCATTTAGTTCCAATAACTAACATAGGCAACGAGTCACTGACTAAGAAGTACTCACTTAGCTGTACTCACTTAGCATAGACACTAAGTCAGCGCGACTTAGTTAGCAAAAAGGCCGAGAGTAAAAACTCTTGGCCTTTGGTTATTCTTTCGCTTAAAAACGATGGATTAATTAAGTACTATTCGCCTTTAAGACGACGATCAAGCTGATCTTTTAAGTTTGCTGGCACACCTTTGATTAAAATCGTGTCCGAGATGGGATCGTAAATCACCCGTTGACCTAAGTGGCCGCCATCAAAACTTAACGTTACGCCGCCACCTGTACCAGAAAACTTCTTCAATTGGCGCAGGGTCGATTTATCGGCCGGAAACTCTTCATCGAGATCATAACTGCCGCCACGGGCAAAATCATAGAAGGAGTCCATGCCTTGATCGGCTAACTCATCGGCCAAGTCTTTGATCTCAATGTCAGCGCCTTCATCGAAACGCTCACTACAGTATTCAAACACTTTATTGCGGCACTGCTGACGCTCGTCTTTCGTCAACTCACTGCTGGCAACAAAATCTTCAACCGCATTCATTAAGGTTTTGTTTTGCGCCTTAGTGTTGACGCCTTCTACGCAGCCCATAAAGTCGAGGAAAAAGTCAGCGACTTTACGTCCCGCACGGCCACGGATAAAGGAGATGTACTTGCGAGAATCCTTATCGGCTTGCCACTCAGTTAAATCAATACGCGCCGCGAGTTGGATGTTATTTAAATCCAAATGGTTATTTTGCGACAGTTCCATATCATCTAATACTGTCATTGACGACTTAGCACTTAATAAAGCCACAAACAAATAATCGCTGGTGATGCTGGTATAGCAAGACATCAACAGGAAACCGCCTTGACTGAAGTCGTATTTCGACAATTCTTCTTGCAGTAATTTACTGGCTTGACCGGAAAATTCCACAAACCCTAGCTCGCCGCCACGGTATTGAGTTAGCGCATTGGCAAAGGCGGGATTCGCCTCACCGTCGTCACCATGGATACCAAAATAGCCAAAACCTTTACCGGCCTTTCCCGTATATGTCTGATGCAACTCGTCGAGCATCACCTCGACCGCCTGACCGTTCAGCAGAGGTTGAGGACGCAAACGGCAGCGTAATTGCCCCTGACTGTCCTGAGAAATCTCGTGAATAATTGCGTGTTCGATGTTAATACTCATAAGCCCTGATAGTGATACTGGGATAAATCCGCTATTATATGCCGCTAATCCATTCCAAAGTGAAACATTTTTTGATTATGGCAATCCAATCGAAATACTCAAACACCCAAGTTGAATCATTAATCGCCGAAATATTGGCTGTGTTAGAAAAGCATAAAGCACCGACTGACCTGAGCCTGATGGCATTGGGTAACTGCGTGACTAACCTGCTAGAACGTAAAGTGCCCAGCGAATCGCGCCAAGCCGTGGCCGAACAATTTGCAAAAGCACTCGCACAATCGGTTAAATCCCAGTAAGTTAACTGGGTAATAATCATCAAAAGAATATAAGATACAAGGCCTTTTAGGAATAAGCGGATCACTATGGTCGAGCGAAAAAAGCAAATGAGCCGCGATCGGGTTTCCCGGCTCATCAACTGGGGGCATTGGTTCGCCTTCTTCAATGGCTTATTAGCCATGATAGTCGGAAGCCGATACCTTGGCAGCGTGGGTTATCCAGAAACTTGGTATGGCTGGTTTTATCTGAGCGTCAGCACTATTGGTCAGTTTAGCTTCCTCGCCTTTATCGCCTATTTGATCTGCCTATTTCCACTAACCTTGATATTGCCCTATTCAAAGATATTAAGAGGTGTCGCGGCGGTGATCGCGACCCTAAGTCTTTGTATCTTATTGTACGATACCATTGTTTACGCCGATTACGGCATGCACTTGAGCCCCTTCGCCTTCGATCTAGCTTGGGCGGATCTCAATGCCCTGCTCCGTGGTACTTCTTATATCGTCACCCCGTTGGCCATCATCGCCATTGAACTGACCATGGCCAATTTTTTGTGGAAACGCATAGAGAAAATCCAAAACCTCAATTTAGGCAATAAAGTTATCACCTTAGTGTGTGTATGTTTTATCAGCAGCCACTTGATCCACATTTGGGCCGATGCTGCCGATATCACCGAAATTACCCGTTTCGACGATACTTATCCTTTATCTTATCCCGCGACTGCTCGCTCCTTTATGGAAAGTCACGGTATCGATGGTTCATACCAAGGCGATGACGTCAATCACAACACCAGTGTACTCAGTTATCCAGAGCAGCCACTCACCTGCCAGGCCGACAAGAAAATCAACGTGTTAATGATTACCATCGACAGTTTGCGGGCGGATATGGTCGATGGCAAAAGCATGCCATTCCTACACCAATACACTGAAAATAATCAATCTTTTACCCAGCATTTCAGCGGCGGCAACCAATTTAGAACAGGCATGTTTTCGCTACTCTATGGCCTGCAAGGCAGTTATGGCGATGCGCGAATTTTTAATAGCACCAGTCCTTTACTGACCAGAAGTTTTCAACAAGCAGGCTATGAATTGGGGCTTTTCCTCCCTGAAACCAATCTCAATTTGCGTTCATCACAGGCGATGTTTAATGACTTTAATCCTGTCATAGCCAAAGAAACCAATGGCAGCGCCGATGCCGATTTGCACACAGTGGCCAGTTTTAACGAGTGGCACAGCATCCAAAATAAACCTTGGTTTGCGCTCGTTAACTTAAAAGCGCCAGAAAATTTTGATACTCCCGTGGGTTTTCTGGGTATCGAAACAGTGAAAGCCAATACCGACCTTATGCCAGCGCAAAAAGTACTGTTTAATCAATATCGCCAATCTCTGTATTTTGTCGATCAACAACTCAAGGCAATGCTGGCCAATGTGTCCAATGACACCTTAGTGATTATTACTGGGGTCAATGGCAAAATGTTCACCAGCAATAGTGATGAAGCTAATCGCAACCTGTCACCACAGAGTGTCAAAGTGCCATTAGTGATCCACTGGCCGAATACGGGTGCTTCTAAGGTCAAATACCGCACCAGCCATTACGGCATTGCGCCGACTTTAATGACCCACGTGCTAGGTTGCACCAATAACACGACAGATTACAGCGCTGGTCGCAGCCTATTACAACCTGACAAAGAAACGTGGATCTATATAGGTGATAGCCGTATTTTTGCTATCTATCAAGAAGCAGAAGTGACAGTGATTGACCGCCACGGGAAATATCGTATTTACGATGAAAACTATGAACATAGGCTCAATAAGAAAATGAGCGCGCCTGAATTGATTGAAGTGATGCGTGAAGGTCGACGTTTCTATAACCACTGAGCTTCATCATCTTAGTTAAAAAAGCCCCATTCCCGCAGGATTGGGGCTTTTTTTATTCTCTGGCGACTGGGTGAATACGAAATGCACGAAGCTTGGATTTAACTGCGTGGGGGCTGCGTGGCCATTATCTTGAAGCTAGTCTCTTGTAGCTAGTCTCTTATGATGGACCTTACCTGCCACTAAAGCCAAAAGCCGCTATCTTTAGATAACGGCTTTTTAAGGCTTAGGCTTGAATCAACTCAAGTCACTCTACAATCAATCGGCTTTAACCGTAGAGTAGCGTGCTAACCAATGGGCGTAGGAAGCGGGTAATACCCAAGATGGGCGCGCAATTTTCAAGGTTTGCGCCGCTTGATATGGCCAATGTGGATTCGCTAAAAACGCTTTACCTATCATCACTAAATCCATTTGTTCATCTTCAATGGCCGCATTGGCTTGATGTGGATCATCCATACCCCAAGAAGTCGCAACGGGGAACCCCACTTCTTGACGAACCCGCGCTGCAATAGGCGCCAAAAATGCAGGACTCCATGGAATATTTGCCGTTGGGGTCGAGAAGCAAATGCTGACGTTTAACATATCGAGCCCCGCTTGCTTAAATTGCTTCACCAAGGTTATCGATTCCGTCAGTGTTTCTTCATCTTTATGGTCGAATTCAATCACGCCAAATCGCGCCGTTAAGGGTAAATGCGATGGCCAAATGTCTCTTACCGCGGCAATGGTTTCTAACAAAAAGCGCCCCCGCCCTTCGGCACTACCACCGTATTGGTCGGTGCGTTGATTGGCATAGGTTGAAAAGAAACTTTGGGCTAAATAACCGTGGGCGAAATGCAGTTCTAACCATTCAAATCCTGCCGCTAAAGCACGCTTTGCTGCCGCCACAAAGTCGGCTTTAACCCGCTCAATGTCCTCAATCGTCATAGCGGTAGGCACTTTAGGTAAATTTGCGCCAAATGCGACAGCTGATGGTGCAATCGGTTGCCAACCTCGCGCGTCATCATCGGCAATATGGTCATCCCCTTCCCACGGGATATTGGCACTCGCTTTACGGCCTGCATGACCAATCTGAATGCCTGCAACAGCACCCGCATTTTTAATCGCGCTGGCGACCTTAGCTAGGCCTTGTGCTTGTTCGTCATTCCATAACCCAAGACATTTGGGGGTGATACGGCCTTCAGGAGAAACCGCAGTGGCTTCAACCACAACAAGACCCGCTCCGCCACGGGCAAGGCCAGTGTAATGCACCTGATGCCAGTCGTTGATGAGTCCATCAGTGGCTTGGTATTGGCACATGGGTGCAACGGCAATACGGTTTTTGAGTGTGATGTCTTTAAGTTTGAAGGATGAAAATAGATCGGCCATGGTGTTTCCTGTGTCTATTAAGATCAAAAGGTATTTGAATACTGAATGACGACAGACTAGTCTTATCGTGCCATAATTAAAAGCACATACAGATTATAGATTTGATAAATTTTACTTATGATAAATCCACAGTGGTTACACACCTTTAGCGTGCTAGTCGAGAAAGGCAATTTCACCCGCACCGCCGAAGCTATAGGTATCACCCAAGCGGCCGTGAGTCAGCATATCAGTCGCTTAGAAGAAACCTACGGCACACTGTTTTTACGCCGCACCCGCCAGCTTGAAATCACTCCCATTGGGGAAAACCTGCTGACCTACGTCAAAGAAGTTGAATGTGCGCAAAAACGCCTACAACAGAAACTTATCCATGATGACGCTGAGATCGGTGATATTAGCCTTATCACTCCAGGTAGCATTGGTTTAACGCTTTTTCCATTATTAATCGAATTACAACAAGCCTTTCCGGCGTTAAGCATTCGCCACCGTTTTGCACCTGATAGTGAGATAGTGGCCTCAGTGTTGGCCAATGAACATGAAATCGGCATGGTAACCTTAAAACCTTCCGATCCTCGTATTCACAGCACACATTTTACCGAAGAGCCGCTTGAACTTGTGGTACCTGCGAGCCATAAACAAAATGAATGGGCTGATTTACAACGACTAGGGTTTATCTCCCATCCCGATGGTGAGGCCATGGCGACTCGGCTGCTTAGTCGTAAATATCCAACTCACCCCGGCATTCAAGAGATCCCCTGCAAGGGATTTACCAACCAAATCAGCCTCATTCTCGAACCTGTCGCAAAAGGGCTAGGATTTACGGTTATCCCCCAATACGCCCGCAAAGCCTTTGAACGACAAGAAGATATCTATGTTGTGGAATGTGGCAGCCAAGTTGTAGACACTATTTGGCTTATCCACCGCGCGGAATGGCCCTTATCGCGCAGAGCCCAAAAAGCGATCACATTTTTAAAGGGGAAAATATAAAACCCCATTTAAAAATGGGGTTCCGCACACAAGTTGCCGCACAGGAATAGTCAGCGTTAGCAACGGATACATAAGACTCAGAGGCTATTGATTGATATCCAATTCATTATGGATCAATACCACGCACTGAGAAGCAAACAGCATCTTTGGCCCTAAGCTGATCTTTTGCGCACCGAGTCGTTTCAAGGTATTAAAACTTTTCTTCGGCATAGGAATATGATCGGTCAGTAAAAAGCACGGATTACCCACAAATTCTTGCTCACGGATTGATGTACCCTTCTTATCCATCATAAACAATTGATAATCCACCGCGAGGTCCTGTACCAGCTTTTCAAAACTGATAGTGCTAACACTGATGCCCTCGTCAACAACACGGGTTTGCTCCTTCGTCATGCCCCGAGAAATATCTAAGGCTTTGGCAATTTTAGTGAGCAAAGCTTGCTCGTGAAAACCACCAATATGGCAAATATTTCGAGTATCGAAGCAGATAGTGCGGGAAAAATCATGGGTACTTTCTAGCACCAAATAAACGACAACATCGTTTCGATGGGACTGAGCCACAAAGATAGTGTTCATCAGGGTATGAGCTAAAATCTCGGTATGTGCCTCTTGGCCGACAGAAGCCAAAAACAACTGACTGTCAGTAGGTGCTGATCTTGCTCGTAAAACAAACGCGCGCATAGGTAAATGTCCTACTCAATAATGTCTTAAATGCTAAATGGCGGATGCATATAATTTGTGAAATTGACGATTTCACCTTGAAAATTTTTGCCTTTTGCTGTGCCAAAGCCAGCCTAATCACTCGAACTTGAACCTTAGTCGCAAGCAGCGTTAATCATATGGGCAGCGAAAAGGTATAAAAAACAAAACCCGTATAGCAATGCTAACACGGGTTTTTGTTTTACTTAACTGCTGGTTATTTTAATGATTAAAACAAACTAACAAAAAGCATCTAATTTGATCGGTCTGAGAGGATTCAAACCTCCGCCGCCTGACACTCTACAACAGTGAACCGTTTAATCATAACCTGCTAAATTTAAACACAAATTATATGATTTTTCACATTTTAATTACCTCAACAATTTATGTACACTTACACGCAAATGCGATATCAAGGCTACAAGTACAACAAATTGAGCGTATTCAAACAAAATAACATCCCATTAGTTGTAGTCAATATCGGATAACAACCAATGGGATCTAGGGAAGACCTACAATCCCTGCATTTTCCCGATTCAGCAATGTGCTTGACGCGGTGGCCATACGTGCAGGAATCACTAAGCACGTCACCGTTCATATAGATAATTCCAGTATCAGGACATAGTTAAGGGGAGCCTTAACTTGCCTTAACAGGCCAAGAAAGAACGAATATTGTTCCTCCATGGCCCGATGGCTGGCAAACCACGTGGCCGCCGTGAGCTTCAGCAATTGTTTTAACCACTGCGAGGCCGAGCCCACTGCCACCACTTTTTCGAGAGCGAGACGGATCAACTCGGCGAAATGCCTCGAATATGTAGCTTGCAGCTTCATCAGGGATACCAGGGCCTTCATCTTCCACGCTGAGATAACAGCTTGCCCCCAAGCGGTAGAGTCGCACTGTCAAAGTGCCAGGATCAGCATGCTGGCACGCATTTTGAACTCGGTCAAAGTCAGATCCAGTGCCTGCTACTGACCGTTACAGATTACGCTAGCCTCGTGACTGTCTAAGTCGATTTGGAACGGGCCGACGCGCAACATTTGGGTATTTATGGGCGTGTCTGTGCGGGCGCGTCGCAGTACCGCCTGCACCCTAGCCACCACCTCGGCCTATCGGCAAAAAATGCTATCCTCATCGTCGAGTTCGCCCGCCAATTGCACGCCGAGGGCCATACGCTGATAGACGCTGCAGTGACTGCTGCACGCTTGCGTCTACGTCCCATTCTGATGACGTCATTGGCATTTACTCTCGGAGTAGTACCCTTAATGCTGGCGAGCGGTGCCAGCGCCGAAACTCAACATACTATCGGTACTGGCGTATTCGGTGGCATGCTCAGTGGTACCTTGCTGGCAATATTCTTCGTACCGGCGTTTTTTGTCTTTGTCATCGGCACACAAGAGCGCTTGAGTGCCTGGCTTGCGCGGCATAATACAGCCAAATAGCCTCACCCGCTTTGATGCTCTGTAGGAAAGTCTAACAACACCATCCTATTGAGCATTAAAGCTGGTCAATATATGTGTAATAATTTTAAACACTGGAAATATAGGTTCAGTGATAGTAATCGTTACTGCGTATCCGGCTTATGGTTCCGACGCTCAAATCTGTAATCGGTTCTCTAAGAAGCCGTGCGATGCTGGACTCGCCGACAGTGTATTATTCGATTTATCGACAGAGTAAGTACAATTCGCCAATATTCCCGCGCTATCTAAAAAGATGAAGCCATCGAAAAGTGAGCAAAATCCTGATATCTAATGCTGCCGACAAATAAAAAAGAGAGGCTACATTAGCCTCTCAAAAAAATAGCAGGGGAGTACTTTAACTCAAGCAATAATTTTATTGCTAATTTTTACGATGAATAAAACTTGAGATGTTGTGAGAGACAATAACGAGTCTCTCACTGATTTAGCATTACTTTGTATTTAGAGCATGTTTGGCAGCATTTGTCCCTGCGATTTTACCGAAAATCACAGTATCAGCGACAGCGTTACCACCCAGTCGATTATACCCATGAACACCACCAGTCACCTCTCCCGCCGCAAATAAACCTTTGAGCGGTTGGCTTTGTATATCGAGTACTTCAGCTTTAGTGTCAATGGCAACTCCCCCCATAGTATGATGGATGCCAGGAGCAACTTTTACGGCATAATAAGGAGATTTTTCTATTGATAGCGGCATCTGCTCACGGTTAAATGCCTCATCTTTACCCTGTTTGAAATAATGGTTGTAGTTTGTGATAGTTTTGTCTAAAACACTTGGGGTCATTCCTGTTATTTTTGCAAGCTCTGCAACAGTATTGGCCTTTTCAAGCATTTCTAAATGATCATACCCCTGAACCATTTTAGCTTTTTTATATAATTCATTATCAAATACTAGCCAAGCATATTGTTCAGGTTGTTTTAGAATGGCATCGGAGGCTTTATCTCGAGTCGTTAATTCATTGATAAAGCGATTGCCTTCTTTATTAACCATTATGGCCCCGACACCTCGAACCGTTTCTGAAATTAATATACGGCTATCTTTTCCTACTGTTGGATGTGTCTGGATCCAATCAATATCAGTCATACTTGCACCGACTGCTTTAGCAAGTTCAATACCATCCCCAGTTGAAGTGATATTATTTGAACTTGTCATGCCTTTAAATGTAGGGCGATAAAAAGCAATCATTTCTTTGTTAAACCCATAACCACCGGTGGCTAAAACAACCGACTTAGCTGCAACCATATAGTGACCAGAGTGCTTACCGTGGATGACAACACCCACAATTTTTTGTTCATCATCAACAACCAGTTTAACAACTTTGGAGTTGAGTCTTGTATCAACCCCTTCTTTATCCGATGCTTTTCTTAGTACATCAATAATATGTGGACCAACACTTAAACCACCAGATGGGCGATGTGTTCTATCGACTCTAGCGCCGCCAGAGCGTTTTAAATCATCCATATTGGCGCCCAAAGATTCTAACCATTTAATGCCATCAGCCGATTGCTCCGCTAATATTTGTACCAATTTAGAGTCGTTAGCATATCGACCGCCTTTCATTGTATCTTCGACATACCATTCGATTTTATCATCGACTTTATGATCTTTTTGCTGCACTGTACCCACAGCATTATACCCGCCTGCGGCGAGCATAGAGTTACCACCACTAAATGGTGCTTTATCAAGCAATATAACGTTAGCCCCCGCCTTTTTAGCTGCAATCGCAGCATTAAACCCAGCACTACCGGCTCCAACAACAATCACATCCGTTGTTTCTTTAGGACCTGCAGCTATCGCTTTATTTATTGCTTCATTATCCCAACCTTTGTCCCACGGTTCTTTAGATTTGGCTTTATTAAAAGGCATGTCGAGCCCTTTAAATGAATGACATTCATTACAATATAATTTTGGTTGTTCATGTCCTTTATGACAAGACGTACAATTAATATCACCTAAGTGTGAAGAATGTGGGTCAATTTCTAGTTTAGGATTAGCTAGTTTTCCATAATCACCATGGCAGGATTTACATTGTTTATTTTCAAATGTCTCACTATCGCTCACTTTATTGGGTGCTGTATGGCAGGTTTTACAACCATTAACATCTTTATGGAATGATGCTAAATCATTTTTATTATCAGCAGCCCATGATGACGCCGTTAAAATCGAACAGACAATAATACTCAAGTATTTTATCTTCATGCAATTCTCCAGTTTTTATTTTGGTAAGATTTGGCGTGATGATAGTTTCTTAATTTTTTTAAATAGTGACATTGAGCAATAAATTGAAATTGTTAAATATAACTTAACACACTTTAAGTTATGCTTAACTCGATATTTTTGTTGATTAGATGTGATCTAAAGCGGAGATGTGTTTGCTTAAATCTCTAATATGGCATTGCTTTTACATTCTAAAAAGGTGATGTCGATGAAAAACACTAAATATATTGGTTTTAGTTTTATTTTAATTTGTTCAACTCCAGCTTTATCTGAGCCACTAGATTTTTATGGAAGACTGTGGCTTGGTGTGGCCAACTCAAGTAATGGTCTTTCTGGTAACGAGAAAGTTGATGGATTTTCCCTTGAAAATTATGCATCATATTTAGGCGTTAAAGGTGAGTATAGTGTATATGATAATTTTAGCTTGTTATATAAATTTGAAGCTGGGATAGAAAGCTTTGATAACGATGACTCTAATATTTTCAAACCGAGGAACTCTTACTTAGGTTTTAAAACTAACTATGGTTCGGCTGTTTTCGGAAGAAATGATACCGTTTTTAAAAGTGCTGAAGGTAAAGTAGATTTATTTAATATTACCTCAAGCGATATGAATATGATCATTGCAGGTAACGATAGATTAGGCGATTCGGTAACATTAAATAGCGCTAAGGTCGCAGGTGTTACTATGGGTATCAGTTATGTTTTGATAAGGATTTTAATCAAAAAAATCCAGAACTTTCTGATAAACAAAACAATTATGCAATTAGCTTGTCCCTAGGCGATGCAGCACTTAAAAAGAATAGTCACTATATTTCAATAGCCTATGCTGATGGATTGAACCAGTTAGAGGCAACAAGACTGGTGGGTGGTGTTACTATTTCATCCGTAAAATTGGGGGCTATGTACCAGCACTCTGAGTCAAGTATTTATGATGATATTAAAGGTAACTCCTATCTGTTAAGTATGATTGTTCCTATTAATAAATATGATATAAAATTTCAATATTTAAAAGATGATGCTGGGCTGGGTAAAGTGACAAAAAATGCCGGAGCAGATCTAAAAACACTAAAAGAGAGTGATGCAAGTCAATATTCTGTAGGCGTTGATTTTAAGGCTCAAAAGGATTTGACTTTTGGGGTAGGTATTTCCTATTTTGATGGTGATTATACTGACGCCAAAGGACATACTGAGTTTGATGATACTCTCATTTTTGTATCTACAAGATATCTATTTTAACCTCTATAGATAAAGCGGCTAAATAGCCGCTTTATAAAAATCAGATATTTATCATGTTAATTATTTATCATTTTAAACTATTATACTGCTAGTATAACTGATTTTTCCCTCGCGGAGCACAAGATGCGGATAACATTAAGACAATTGATGATCTTTAAAGCCATACATTCTGAGAGGCAGATCTCAAAAGCGGCAAAAGTGCTTCATATGTCAACGCCTGCTGTGAGTATGGCACTTAAAGAATTAGAAAGCTCTTTAGGCTGCAGATTATTTGAGCGAGTGGCGGGAGGTTTGGTTGTAAATGCGCATGGAGAAATAATATTACCTTATGCTAATGAAATGCTATCCAAGGGAAAAGAGTTAGAAAATATATTTTCATTCCCTGAACATGGCATTAAGGGGACGTTAACCATTGGGAGCAGTAAGACTACTGGTAACTATGTATTATCTAAAAAAATTCCATTATTTAAGAACCAATATCCCGATGTAAAAATAAAACTAGTCATTGACAATAGTTTAGTTATTGAAAAAATGGTTTCAGAAAAAGAACTAGACTTAGGCTTTATTGATGCTAAACCCGCGAGTAAAAATCTCATTTGTGAGCATTGGTTACAAGATAATCTTTGCATTGTGTGTGGCGTAACTCATCCTGCTGCGAATGGTTTAAATACAAAATCTTGGCTTAGTGAACAATTGTGGATATTCGACCATGAATCATCGTTCTCTCGAATTCGTGCAATTCAGTTATTAAAAAGCTTAAATATCCACGTTCGTGATGAAATCTGCATGTCAACCATTGGCTCTATTAAAAGGGCAATTGGAACAGGTATAGGTTTGAGTGTATTACCCCTATTAGCGATTGACGCTGAATTAGCAAGAAAAGACCTTATTTTATTACCTATGGATGGATGGGATTATAAACGAACTTATTGGTCAATTCAGCGTGAAGGAGAAGAATTATCTGCATTAAGCATGAGTTTCCTAGCCTTTATTAAGCTACTGTAAAATATAATAATGTATACCAGCTATTCTTACTAGGTGAATTAAATTGATATCATCAGATCTTGGAATAGGATTTTTTTTAGTCTTTTTACTATGTAGTTTATTTTATACACACACATCCTCTATTACACTTTTTAAGCAAATTTATCGTATTTTTCCACTGATGCTAATGTGCTACGCCTTACCTGCCATCTTTAGCTCGCTAAATATTATTGATGCAAGTCATAGTCAACTTAGCGAAATGGCAAAAACACACTTAATGCCCGGTTGTTTATTTTTGTTGATTTTAAGTACCGATTTCTTTGCTCTCAGTTTAGTGGGAAAAAAACTTCTCGGTATGTACGTACTAGGTGCTGTGAGCATCTGTATTGGCGGTCCATTAAGCCTATGGTTGGGCTCTATATTTTTTCCGAACGAACTCGTCTGGCAGGGAGATAATGCTGCTTGGAAAGGCATGTCAACACTGATGGCAAACTGGATTGGCGGAACCGCCAATCAATTGGCTGTAAAAGAAATCCACAGTGTCGGTGATGCCGTATTTGCGGTAATGATGGCTATTAATATTCTTTTTTCCGGTATATGGATGGTTATATTACTTTTCATTGCAGAACGCCAAGATAAAATCGATGATTTCCTGAAAGCTGATAAAAGCTATAGACCGATATTTTGCACTGACATCAAACGTAAAGTGATAGTAAAACAAACAAGCTATTATTGGATTCTGATATTGAGCTTGACTTTTTTCATTGTAATTCTCTTTAGTGAAAAATTATCATCCTTCCTTGCAACAAGAATCGCTAATAGTTTCCCACACTTATTTAAATACAATCTTACTTCTGAATTTTTTTGGTCAGTATTAATTGCAACTTTTTTAGGATTATTATTTTCTTTAACAAATGCAAGACATGTGTTAGTCAAGGAAACTCAGCAAATAGCTCTTTTTTTAATCTATATCATGATAATGTTGATGGGGTTGAACTTTGATATTAGCGCATTGAGCGCCGCGCCCTATTACGTTTGTATCGCTCTTATTTGGTTCTCTATACACATTATTATCTTATTTATTTTTACTGTATTTTTTCGATTACCTATCATGTACTTCGCGATCGCGAGTCAGTGTAATATTGGTGGTGCGGCTTCTGCACCAGTTATCGCCAGCGCTTTTCACCCAAGGCTGGCTTCCGCTGCTTTATTGATGGCAGTTTGGGGTTATACTTGGGCGTCTTTGTTGGCGTGGTATTTGGGTTTTTTAATGTAGTTTATTCAACCATAAGATGGGAACAAAAAGTGTGTCCAACTAATTTTTTGCTCCCAATAAATGCCACTCCTGAATCTTCAAAGCACTACCCAAAGCTTTCAGCAAATTTCTATTTAACTATACAACCTATCCATTACCCCCTATCAATCAAACCTCGGTGTGATTCAACACTGGGATAAAGTCGCAGCTACGCGCAGCCTGCCCATATTTGTTATGTTTTTCATGATTCAAACTGGAGACACTTTACCATACATATACCTAAGTCTTTTGGTATGCTTAAAAAGAACTTAAAAATCGCATAAAAATAAAAAAGCCTGTAAACGATTAAGTTTGCAGGCTTTTTAACTCTTATAAAAAGAGGAATTTGGTCGGTATGAGAGGATTCGAACCTCCGACCCCTGACACCCCATGACAGTGCGCTACCGGGCTGCGCTACATACCGAATTTTTAAGTATATTGCATACCTGTGCTGACTTAGCTAAATATTGTTTAGCGATAATCTTTACGGTTTTTGCTCAATTACTTATCACCTAAGATACTGTTTATGGGGTTTATCTTAAGCGAGCCAGAACTGTAGCAATTGCCTCGCAACTGCGCAAGGGCTTCATTACATCTCTTTGATCAACTGCTTAGTTTATGTTCTGAATGACACAATTTTCGTCGATAATGATTGCTCGATACTGATTACGTCCATACTCAAACAGGATTTAGCTGCAGAACAGACATAATGACACCCGTTTACTAAATCATCATTCAATGCGAGTGCATATGGGCGAGTCGATACTCATCCATGCGCTCGAGTAAATACGGGAAAAATGGATTCCATTTCTGTCGTAACATTTCAGACGCTGACACGCTATACAAGCCGCGCTCTCCCCGCGAAGCTGAGGCTCCGATTTGGATCCTATGTAAATCAGGCTGGATCACGGCGCCATAAAGCCCATCATCTATGCCAAAAGGTAGCGCAACATGGGATAAGGAATACACGCCTGCAGGCCAATATAAATCTAATATCCGCACGTTTTCACTGACCTGAGTGAGCACTTTACCCTGTGTGTCTATATCCTGTGTATCAAAATTTTGTTCATCTAAACCCAGTTCATCTAAATCAAAGTATCGCGCCTGAACCTGCGTGGTTTCATTACTGATATTTTCCACCACAGTGCCGCGATAATGTAACTCAGGGTTATTAATGTTCGCCAATAAGCCCGCAAGCGGATCATTGGACACCATTTTGGCATTCACATCGAGTCGGTTCATGTCGAACAGCACGAGTTCGTGGCCATTTTCTGGCAATGTCTGATAAAGATGATTCACCACTGCCGAGGTTGAAACGGTTGCATCCACTACCGACTGAAAGGTGAGTATCGACGGAACTTGCGCCCGTTGCTTCGGCGTTAATCCTGCCAATAAACCTTGGTTACGCAGGGCTAATTGATAAACTACATCGCCCGCATTAACCGCAAAAGAGGTATATTTAAAGGGATCGTACTCTACTTGAATACTGTTCCATTGCAGTTTATCCAGCTCCAACAATCGTCCTATCCAACTCTGCCAGCGTGCAGCCGCCGCAGATGGCGCTAGCCCTATCGCAGGAGAGATAAAAATCATTCCATCATAATCAGGGGCTTTATCATGGCTTATACGTTCTAACTCATGGTTCAGCGCGACGGCGGCACCCGTCGAAAAAGCCACCACAAATAATGGTTTATCTTTCAGAGTTTGCCGCATATGCGCTGTGGCTAAATTCACCGCTGCGGCCAGATCTTGCCAATAAAGCTCAGTCAATCCACTTGGAATCGTGCCATGTCCTGGCAATCTTAAACCGAGTACATGGGCTTTACCTTTAAAGTGCGCCGCCACATTAGATAGAGCATAGGGCGAATCCGACATACCGTGGAGCAGTAATACTCCAAATTCGGCATTAGCCACAGGCCATTCATAACTGCGATTCCAATTTTGTGGCCAATGGGCAGGATCGGATAAGCTATTTTTAACATAGCGATTCACGGGAGATAGTTCAGAGGCAGGAATCTTCTGTACAACTTTGCGCTCAACTTCGGCGAATAGGCGCTCTTCTAGCGCTAAGTACTCATTAAAATTGGCAAGTTTGGTATTGTAATGGAACTCATTTTTTAGCTCAACCGTATGCCAAAGTGACAGCTCAGGGCGCGCATTAAGAAAATAGATCCCTGTCGCGAGTAACGCCACCACTATGCCAGTACTCGCATACACTGCAGCTAAAAATAGGTGTTTTGTCGAACCTATGATGATAGCCTTCATCGCTGTTCCTACATGAAAATAAAATGTGCAACTAGATTATACGGGTAGATAAAAACATCCTTCAAACGTTTTACCGCGATAAAATCTACTAGTGTAAACAGTACAATTTAATCACTCCAATTTAGTCACTCCAATTTAGTCACTTCAATTTAGTCACCCCAATTTACTCATCTCGCAATTTTATTAGCCGCATAGGCCTTAATCGGGTTAGGATCGAAAATAGTCTTATTCCAACGAAACTTATACATTCTCGATGATAATCGGTAATCCACACGCTAGGTTCGCCTACTATCTTCCTACCGCGCCGCTGGTACCTGAGAACTGGCATTACACTCAGCCAGACGCTGTCGCGACTCTTATAGCTCTCAATGGCAATCATTGGCGTAAGATCTTCACTATTATGGCCAAAATAAGTACGGTTGGAGATGACTGGCGCAGCTATCGTGACCAAGTGTTACTCAAGCAAAATGAAATGATCTGCATAGGCGCTATAGAGCTGATGGCAAAGGCTAAGATTCATCTCATTGCGGGGCAAGTGGCCGCAAATGCTTTAGGGCTCACCATGTCCGTGAACGATTTCGGTGCGCAGCATTTAACTGCCCAAAATAAATCCATAACTGCACTTAAGCTGCCATCTTCGCTAGGACAGCATTTTTTACTCACGCCCTATTTGGATTATCGCCAATACCCAAACCAGCTGATCGCCCTGACACGGCAACACTTAGCAACGCCAGAGCCCCAACACAGTAAATAATTCCATTATGATTGTGGTAACGGCTGTCACCACAGCATTAGTCACCAAATAACAAAGGCATAAAAAAGCACTCGTGAACAGAGTTCAAACGAGTGCATATTCAAGGACGATTCAGGGTTAGTCGTAAATGGTTGGAATAGGCTGACGTTTATGCTGCGTCGCCTTATAAATACCAATTAACTTGTCTTCAACCGCCTTGCCGACGTCTTTACCCTCAAGGAAATCATCGATTTGCGCATAGGTTAAGCCAAGCGCGACTTCATCTTCGAGTAACGGTTTATTGTCTTCTAAATCCGCGGTCGGCGCTTTATAGACTAACGATTCTGGCGCGCCAAGATACGCGGCGAGTTGGCGAACTTGGCGCTTGTTAAGACCAAATAATGGCGCTAAATCGCAGGCACCATCGCCCCATTTAGTGTAAAAACCTGTGATATTTTCGGCACTGTGATCTGTCCCCACCACTAACCCACCTACGAGTCCAGCGAGTTCGTATTGAGCTATCATCCGCATACGGGCTTTGACGTTACCCTTCACAAAATCAACCTTCGCCACATCGGGCAAAGGCAATCCAGCTTCGACTAACGCAGCAACGGTAGCGCTATGCACACCATCAACGCCTTGATGCACATTCACAGTGACCAACTTAGAGGGCTGAATAAACTGACAGGCTAATTGCGCCTCATGCTCATCTTTTTGGATCTGATAGGGTAATCGCACAGCGATAAAATGGTAACCGCCTTGGCTATTTTCTTGGTTTAAACTGTCCACCGCTAACTGACACAAACGCCCAGCAGTAGAAGAATCCACCCCACCGCTGATCCCTAATACCAATGCCTTGCTACGCGCTTCTTTTAGTTTGGTTTTAATAAACGCGACACGACGTTGCACTTCGAACTCAGGCTCTATGGCCGTGAGTACCTTCATTTCTCTTAAGATTTGCGCTTTCACCGAAAATTCCACCTTAAATTATCGCTGTATTTGGACTACCTGAACCCAACTAACGTTAACATTTATTCGCAACTGCCTGTAGTTAAAATTAGCGCTTGGCTGATTGATTGCTGATAAATGCCATAAAAATAAGGGCAACAACGGTTTGCCGTTATTGCCCTAGCGTAAATCAGTTAGCTTAATACCAATACAGCTATCGACTTATCTTTCCCAGTAGGATTCTTCTAAGCTATCTTCGCGCTCAGGTAAACCACGGGATAAACGCGGGCTATGCTGGGCTAAGACTTCGTAGGCGACGCGGTTAGCGTACTTACACACTTGAGAAAACGAGGAATAACATAGTCCATCACGCTTATGTTTACTTGAGCCTGGCACGTTAGTCTTGTGGAAAGTATTGGCCGCCAGATCGTGCAATAACGCCGATAATGCGCCATCGCCAGCGCCATTAGTGTTACCGATTTTTTCAGGGCCGCCCATGTAAGGTGAAATGTGGGCAAAGACTTTGATTGGTGTTTCACAGTCACTTTTAAGCTTTGGACGGGAAAATTCATAACGATTAAATTCAGGGATAGCACCCGGCAACAGCGTGTGAGTCGTTTCGCGTTTTTCAGAATCTTCAGTATAACCCGCAGTATAAAGCCCGATTGGACCCGCTGTGGTTAATACCATGTCGCACCATTCCAAGGCTTTTTCACTGGCAAGCAGAGGATCCCGTGAACCCGTTAAGGCTTCACCTTCGTCTTCATTCATCGCCAAAATGGTGACATGTTCTTTGATGAAGTTTTGCCACCATTGTGGATCTTCTTCAATCAAGAAACGCGTGCCTAAGGTTAATACCACGGGAACTTCGGCGGCTTTTGCATATTCGATAGCGCACATGGCCGCATCGGTAATACGGTCGCCATCACTGGCGCGCATCAAATACGCGGTCAACACTAAGGCTGAACTGCCCTGCACCACGTCTTTATCGATAAATTCAGGTGTGAGTTTATCCATAGCGCCTTTGCTGATCGCAAATGTTCGCTCGCCGCACTCAGAAATCAGGGTAAAACAGCGACCGATAGGACCATCTACAGGTTGTAGAAAGTTAAGGTCGACTTTAGAAGAGGTATTACATAAATAGCGGTAAGCGTAACTGCCCACTTCAATATTCTGACTCATAACCCCAAACAGCACTGAACGGTCATCAGCCAGAATAGAATAGTTGTGCACTGTGTTACCAATAGTGCCACCAGCAAATTCATCGCTAATCAAACCATGAATTTTTAACTCAGTGTAGAGTCTGTGGGCCTGTTCATCATTGATCAAGGTAGAATTGCCTTTGGGCAAGCCATAACGGCTCAGCAATTCGTCTTCCACTTTCGCTTCGATATCCACTAAGGTTTGATCAATACCGCTGATATAAGTCGCAAACGGCTGAGGCTGTTGAGTCAGCTGTTCAAGCAGCGGATCTCGGGTTTTAACCGGAAAATAATGTTTAGATTTACGCTGACCGGGAAACTTCATAGTGGCTCTCTTTTCCTGGCATCCATGCTAATTGGCGTCTGCCGAGGCGGTCAAGCCAAGCAGCATCCTAAAAATATTGAGTCTAGGCTAGCGAGACAAAAAAACCACCCCTTAGCCGGAAGGGCGCAGATTCTATCACAAAATCAGTTCGAAGCCAGTGCTCCTATACCCAAGATACCGCTTGTTCTTGGATTAATTGCCGTAATAATTCAATGTGTAACTCATCGTCGTTCAAACAAGGGATAAACCGATAGTCGCTGCCACCCGCATGTAAAAAGGTTTCCTTAGCGCCAATGGAGATTTCTTCTAAGGTTTCGAGGCAATCGGTCGCAAACGCAGGGCAAATCACATCGACACTTTTGATCCCTTGCGCAGGTAACTCGGACAGTAATTTATCGGCGTAGGGCGTTAACCATTCTTCGCGACCAAAGCGCGATTGGAAGCACACTTGCCATTGCGACTCGCTCAGCTCAAGTTTTTGTGCCAACAATTTAGCCGTGACAAAACACTGCTCGCGGTATGGATCGCCCTCTTTCACGTAACGCAGTGGAATACCATGAAATGACAAGAGCAACTTGTCGGCCTGCCCATGGGTTTTCCAGTGGCGCGTCACACTGTGTGCCAGCGCAGCAATATAAGCGCTATGGTCAAAATAGTCTTTAATAAAGCGAACCTGCGGTATGTCACGCACGGTTTTAAGATAACGGGCAACGGCATCGAACACACTTGCCACCGTCGAGCAGGAATATTGGGGATACAAAGGCAGCACAATAATACGCTCTGCTCCTTGATCTTTCAGGCGTTCAAATCCCGCATCGATGGAGGGATTACCGTAACTCATGCCCAGTTCAACCGGAATGGTCTGGTTAAACGTAGCGCTTAAGTCTACCGCCAGTTTTTGTGTTTGGCGCTCACTTATCACCATCAAGGGCGAGCCTTCCTGCGTCCACACGCTTTGATAGAGTTTGGCGACTTTCGTCGGACGGGTGTTGAGGATAATGCCGTTTAGCAGCGGTTGCCAAATCCACGGCGATAAATCGACGACACGCGGATCACTTAAAAACTGCCTTAAAAAGCGTTTAACGGCCTTAGGACTAGGTTGATCAGGCGTGCCGAGGTTAACCAATAACACACCAAAAGCAGGGGAAGGATTCAACGTTAGGCTCATGGTTAATGAAGTTCACTTGGAGGCTAACATTGCGATACCCATAAAAAAAGCCTGCATCGGCAGGCTTTTTCTTAATATGAGAACTTGTTCTCGTAAATTAACCTTTATTCGGTTATTTCAACACCCTAGCTAACTGCTCACTCACGGCCGCAACCGATTGAGTACCGTCAAACTTGTTGTATTGAGTTTGGCCAGCGGCAGCCACTTTACCGTAGTATTCAACGAGCGGCTTAGTTTGCTCGTGATAAATCGCGAGGCGTTTACGCACTGTGCTTTCTTCGTCATCTGGACGAATAGCTAAATCTTCGCCCGTCACGTCGTCTTTACCTTCCACTTTAGGTGGATTGAAAACCACATGGTAAACACGGCCAGAACCTGGGTGAACACGGCGACCGCTCATGCGCTTAACGATTTCTTCGTCTGGCACGTCGATTTCAATCACGTGATCAATGCTAATACCGTTTGCCGCCATCGCATCCGCCTGTGGGATGGTACGTGGGAAACCGTCTAACAAGAAACCTTTAACACAGTCTTCCTGTGCGATACGCTCTTTAACCAGACCGATGATCAGATCATCAGAAACCAGTTGACCAGCATCCATCACTTTTTTCGCTTCCAAACCCAGTGGAGTACCCGCTTTTACCGCGGCACGTAACATATCACCAGTGGAAATTTGTGGGATACCATACTGTTCCATAATGAACTGGGCCTGGGTACCTTTACCGGCACCTGGGGCGCCCAATAGGATAATGCGCATCTCAAGAGTCCTCTTTTCGCATTGATATTCTTCTTAGGGCGGCGATCTTCGCACATCTGGCCGCCATTGAGAAGGGTTTTAGCTTCGACTTTAGCCTCAGAAACCGCAAATAAACTACGGTTACTAAGCGATTTTTTTCATTAATAGAGCAAAGTATAGAGCTTACGGCGGTATTGATTGGCTATGGGATTACCTTGGCCAAGTGCCGTTAATACTTCCATAAATACTTGTTTTACTGTGCCATTTTCAGCACCTAAATCTTTACTGAGCACACCGAATAACAGTTCTAATGCTTCATCATCGCGGTGAGCAGCATGCAATGCCTTACTCAGCTCGAGTAATAACACTAAATCTGTTGGATTTTGCTCAAACTTTTGCTGCAAATCGCGAATTTCAGGGGTATCCGCCGCATCTAAGGCCAGTGCGAGCTTAGCTTTTAAACTCTGGTAATAACCATCTTGGTCGGCAAGCCCTACTTTCTCAAGCATGGCTTGTGCTAGCACTAATTCGCCCTGCATCAGATACACATCGGCAAGCACTAGACTCACCTCACCCGCTTGATTTGACCCTGTATGTGCTTCTTTAAGCAACACAGCCGCAGTAGCAAGATCTTCTGCACTTACTTGACTCAAGGCGAGCAATGCTTTGGCCTGTGCTAACTGTAACTGCCACATAAGCGGCAAATGTTTATCCAGCATGGCTGTGACTTGCGCCGCATCTTGCAGGCCAGCAAAACCATCGACAGGCTGACCTTTATCCAATACTAACGTGGTCGGTAGACTTTGAATGCGAAAGTAATTGGCGATTTCTAATTCGGCTTCACAGTCGACTTTAGCGAGCACGAAACGACCCGCATTTTGCGCGGCAATTTGCTCTAAGGTGCGCAGCATAGCCACACTTTGTTCCTGTGGCTGTGCCCAAAATGCTAACACCACGATCTGTTGCATCGAGGCGTCAACCACTTGCTGAATGTTGTCTTTAGTCAGACTGAGGATATTATCCATAGTATTCCCTTAACGTTTAAGGCCTCAATCATGGGAGGCCTTATTCTTTTAAAACTAAGCGTTAGAACCAAGTCTTAAAATCGAGTCTTACCGCTAACGAATTGAGTGACAGGCTAGGCGCAAACCACTCTTCCTGCACTAGAAACAATATCGGGGCCGTTCAAAGAAGGGCCCCGATAGTCATTTACTTCATGTTAGCCAGTAACATTTGGTTCATCAGCTTGATAAAGGCCGATGGGTCCGCAAGGCTACCTTTTTCAGATAATTGCGCCTGTTGCAGCAGCAGATTTGACCAATCCGCGAAGGCGGCTTCATCTTGAAGATCATTTAAGCGCGATACTAATGGGTGCGCTGGGTTGATCTCAAATGTCGGCTTCACTTCTGGCACAGGTTGACCCGCAGCTTGCATCAGCTTAATCATCTGAGTCGACATTTCGCCTTCACCCGCCACCACACAGGCTGGAGTGTCGGTTAAGCGTGACGTGACTTTCACATCAGCAACGGTTGAGCCTAATGCCGCTTTAATGCGTTCAACTAAAGCTACCGATTCTTGCTCAAGCTTTTCTTGCGCTTCTTTTTCAGATGCATCTTCCAGCTCGCCAAGTTCTAAATCACCACGGGTCACTGAGTGCAGTTGTTTCTCTTTGTACTCAGTTAAGTGGTTGATTAGCCACTCGTCGATACGCTCTGACATCAGTAAGACTTCAATGCCTTTCTTACGTAACAACTCTAAATGTGGGCTGTTAGCTGCGGCTTCATGGCTGTCGGCAACAATGTAGTAAATCTTAGTTTGACCTTCTTTCATGCGGCTGATGTAGTCATCAAGTGACACAGTCGGCGCAGCACTGCCCGTGTGGGTCGAGGCAAAACGCAATAAGCCAGCAATACGCTCACGGTTGGCGAAATCTTCCGCAGGCCCTTCTTTCAGCACTTGCCCAAATTCAGCCCAGAACTGTTGGTATTTTTCCGCATCGTCTTTCGCCAGTTTTTCCAGCATGCCAAGCACACGTTTGGTGATACCAGTACGCATCGCTTTAGTCACGTGGTTATCCTGCAGAATTTCGCGGGATACGTTCAGCGGCAGATCGTTTGAGTCAATTAAGCCCTGCACGAAGCGCAGATAAGATGGCATAAATTGCTCGGCGTCATCCATGATGAACACACGTTGCACAAACAGTTTTAAGCCGTGTTTACGGTCGCGATTCCACATATCCCAAGGCGCTTTTGCAGGAATATACAATAGGTTAGTGTATTCTTGCTTACCTTCTACCCGATTATGACTCCACAGTAGTGCGTCGGTGTAATCGTGGGAAATGTGTTTGTAAAACTCTTGATACTCTTCATCACTGATGTCAGCTTTATTGCGCATCCACAAAGCCGTGGCTTTGTTCATGACTTTCCATTGACCTTCGGTCGCAGGAATTTTTTCGCCATCAGGACCATCACGCTCTGGCGTACCCTCTTGCCACATTTCGACTGGCACAGAGATATGATCTGAGTATTTAGTGATGATCGAACGCAGGCGCCAATCATCGGCAAATTCTTTTTCTTCGTCACGCAGGTGCAGCGTAATTTCAGTACCACGGCTCGCCTTAGTGATGGTATCAACGGTGAAGTTACCCTCGCCTTCTGATTCCCACAATACGGCTTCATCGGCCTTATGACCGGCAGCGCGAGTGCGAACAGTGACTTTTTTCGCCACGATAAAAGCCGAATAGAAACCAACACCAAACTGACCGATTAGCTGGGAATCCTTTGAGGATTCGCCCGATAGATTCTTAAAGAAATCAGCGGTGCCTGATTTTGCGATTGTGCCTAAATGCTCAATCACGCCGTCGCGGGTCATACCCACGCCGTTATCTTCGATGGTCACAGTGCCTTTTTCTTTATCGGCACTGATACGGACTCGCAGTTCACCGTCGCCTTCATAGAGTGCGTCATTGGTCAACGCCAGATAACGCAGCTTGTCCGCCGCATCCGCAGCGTTGGAGACCAGTTCACGCAAGAAAATTTCTTTGTTGGAATACAAAGAATGGATCATCAAATGCAACAGCTGTTTGACTTCTGTTTGAAAACCATGAGTTTCTTGTTGTGACATGAAATTTTCCTTTATTTGTTACGCAATTTGGTAAAAGTAACGCTTAGTGTTTACTAAATGGGGCTCCAAATTTGCTTTTCAAGGGCAAGGGCTAAAACGAGGTTCGAATGGCGAAAAATAAGGCGCTTGATGAATACCAAGCGCCTATATGTATGCTTCCAACATCAACCTGCACGAGGCGTTAGTCTTGGGCTAATTCTTTTTCTAACTGTTGGGCGATAGCTTCGGGCGATCCGCTGTTGCGGGCAAAGAGTCCATAGGCGGCTGGGATCACGAAGATAGTGAATAGGGTTGCCAGTAAAATCCCCGATAGCACAACCACACCAATCACAAAACGAGTTTCAGCACCTGCGCCTACCGCCAACACCAATGGCACGGCACCAGCGGCAGTGGTGATCCCTGTCATTAAGATAGGTCGTAACCGCTGCGCTGACGCTTGGATAATGGCCTTATCAAAATCAACGCCTTTATCCCGTAATTGGTTAGCAAACTCGACAATCAAGATGCCATTTTTCGCGGCTAACCCGACCAGCATAATAATGCCTATCTGACTGTAAATATTAAGACTCTGCCCCGTAAGCCACAAACCAATTAAGGCGCCGACGGTAGCCAGCGGCACAGTAAGCATGATCACCACAGGGTGGATATAACTCTCAAACTGCGCCGCGAGCACGAGGAATACAATCCCCAGTGCAAGGATGAATACGAAGTACATAGAGCTACCCGACTCTTGATAATCGAGGGATTGGCCCTTGTAGCTAATCACCGCTTCCGCTGGTAAATAGGTACGCGCCAATTGATTCATATAATCAAGGGCTTCACCTAGACTATAACCATCTTCCAAACTGGCTTCTATGGTGATCGCGCGCATACGGTTGTAACGGTTCAGCGAACTGGCGTCGGCAAACTCCTCCACAGTCACTAAGTTAGACAGCGGAATAAGCTCCTGACTGCGCTCGGAACGAACATAGATATTTTGCAGATCCGCCGCCGTATTTTGATTATCGCGCTCGCCTTCAACGATCACATCGTATTCTTCACCGTCACGCATAAACGTCGTCACTAAGCGTGAGCCCAGCATGGATTCCAACGTACGGCCAATGTTTGAAATCGACACTCCAAGGCTCGCGGCTCTGTCTCTGTCGATGACGACTCGAAGTTGAGGCTTAGTCTCTTTATAATCGTGATCTAATCCTAATAATTTGGGATTCTGTGCCGCCTTTTGCATCATGATATCGCGCCAGCGGGCAAGCTCTTCGTAGCTAGGACCACCAATCACAAATTGCACAGGTTTACCTACACCGCGACCAAAGGCTTGGCGCATTACAGGGAACGCTTGCACTCCGGCGAGATTGGCAAGACGCTTATTAATGTCGACGATAACTTCCTTTACTGGACGACGTTTGCCCCAGTCTTCCAGTACTATGATTGCCATACCGTTAGAGAAATCCGCCGCGCGGCCAAAGCCACGGGGGGCACGAATGAGCAGACGTTTGATATCACCCGTTTCGACCAATGGCATCAAGCGGTTTTCCACTTCATTCATATAGGATTCTATGTATTCGTAACTCGCGCCCTGTGGCCCGTTGACCATCAAGAATAACGAACCACGGTCTTCCTGTGGCGCAAATTCTTGCGGTACTTTTTGGACTAAATAGACACTAGAACCTAATGCGACTAACACCAGAATCGACACCAATATCGGGTGGGCCATGGCGGATTTTAAGGACAATTGATACCGGTTTGACACTTTTGTCATTATGCCGTCGACCTTACGCACCAACCAAGAATCCTGCGAGCTCGGCTTAAGCAACTTAGAGCACATCATGGGCGTGAGTGTGAGCGCTACTAGGCTAGAGAACAGCACAGCCGCACTCATGGTCACGGCAAACTCTTTAAATAATTTACCTAAATCACCCTCAAGGAAAGTGATTGGCATAAATACCGCGACCAACACGAGTGTGGTCGCGATAACAGCAAAAGCCACTTCACGCGCACCGAGGAAAGCAGCTTTGAGTGGGGAATCTCCTTCTTCGATACGTCTATGGATGTTTTCCAGCATCACAATCGCATCATCCACCACCATACCGATGGCGAGGATCATCGCCAATAAGGTCAAGAGGTTAATGGTATAACCTAGCGCATACAGCACAATAAAGGTGCCGAGCAAAGATACTGGCACAGTGATCGCGGGGATTAACATAGCGCGCACGCTGCCAAGGAACAGATAAATCACGATAATCACTAAAATCATCGCTGTGAACAGGGTTTGATACACTTCTTTAATCGAGGCTTCGATAAACACTGAGCTATCGTAGCTGCGTTTAATCGACATCCCCGCTGGCAAGGTCGGGTTGATTTTGTCAACCAGCGCATTCACTGCGCGCGCCACTTCTAACGTATTGGCGGTTGACTGTTTAGACACGCCTAAACCTATCATTGCCTCTTCGTTGCCACGGAACATAATCCGCTCTTCATCAGAGCCAATTTCCACCCGTGCGACATCGCTCAGTTTGACTAAATAACCGTCTTCCCCTTGGGTGATCACTAAGTTTGCGAAATCTTCGGCAGTGCGATAACCCCGCTCCAGTCGCACTGTAAAGTGCCGCTCCTTCGACTCTATCGAACCTGCAGGTAACTCGACGTTCTCAGCTCTGAGCGCGGCCTCAACATCGGCAACCGTTAAACTGCGAGAGGCCAAGGCTTGTCTGTCAAGCCAAACGCGCATGGCGTAAACCTTACCGCCACCAATACGCATCCGCGCCACACCATCGACCACCGAAAAGCGGTCCGACAAATAACGGTTGGTGTAATCGGTCAATTCTAGGGTCGTCATTTGATCCGACACGAGATTGAGCCACATGATCACTTCATCACTGCCATTGGCCTTTTGTACTTCTGGGGGATCAGCTTCATCGGGTAAATTGTCGAGTAAACCTGATATCCTGTCGCGCACATCGTTAGCTGCATCTTCAATATTACGACTAATATCAAACTCTAAGGTAACCGATGAGCGGCCATCACTGCTCGATGAACTCACGTGACGAATCCCTTCGACGCCACTGATCCTGTCTTCAATCAATTGGGTAATGCGGCTTTCCACCACAGCAGCACTGGCACCGCGGTAATTCGTGTCGATAGATACCACTGGCGGATCTATGTTTGGGTATTCGCGCAGGGGTAATTTATCAAAGGAGACAAGCCCGAAAGCAACCAGCAGCAAGCTGATCACTGAGGCAAATACGGGACGTTTGACCGAGAGATCAGTAAGGATCATACACTTGGCTCCGCGTTCGTATCGGCAAGATAACTAAACTTTTCCGCGAACTCAGTTTGCACTTTATCCCCAGGATGAACTTTCAGTAAGCCGCGGATCACCACGTTTTCGCCCAAGGCTAAACCGTCTAAGATCTCCACCCAGCCACGGGTGCGAATACCAATAGTGACTTGTTTACGTTCAATCACCTTGTCGGCATTGACGCTATAAACATAATGGCTGTTTTGGATCGGGATAATGGCAGATTCAGGCAACATCAAGGCCTCGCGGCTACGCTTGATGAGTTTGACCTTCATCAACATGCCCGGTAATAAACGCAGATCAGGATTGGGGATTTCGGCGCGAACAATCACTGTGCGCGTGGTTGGATTCACACGGCTATCAATCGATGTCACCACACCTTTGAAAGTCACATCAGGGAAAGCGACCGCTTTGGCTTCAACCTTTTTACCTGGCTCTAAATCTTGAATAAAGCGCTCTGGCACTGAAAAATCGAGCTTAATGGTAGAAATATCATCCAATGTCGTAATCACAGTGCCGGGCGACACTAAGCTGCCCACACTGATTTGACGTAAGCCTAAACGGCCATTAAAAGGCGCCAGAATACTGCGATCATTGAGTGATGATTGCGCCTGTTCGAGCTCGGCACGGGTGGTATCAATAAGGGTTTGTAATCTATCGCGTTCTAACTCGGCCACAGTGCGGCTAGTCACCAACGAACTGATCCGAGCTAACTCACGTTGATTATCACTGACTTTGACTTGCGCGGCTTTAACCTTAGCGATCTGCTCAGCATTTTGCAGTTGGACTAATAACTCGCCCTTTTTAACGATATCGCCGTCGTCAAATTTAAGCGCTATCACCATGTCGGTGACTTTAGGCGTTATCGTTACAGATTCTGTGGCTTTATTGCTACCAATAGCTTCAACTTCATCGCGAATGGGCGCCATAGCGGCAGTGGCAATCACCACATTAGGTATGAGTTTAATCTGGGCTGCAGTAATCTCTTGCGGTTGCATGGCTTGGTATCCAAACCATGCCGCGGCCAATATGGCGATTATTAGAATAATTTTTTTCATCGGGCTTCCAAGGAATGACTCGCATTAATGACTGCTAGTTTACTCACTCACATCATCGCATCAATACGTTTTACTTTTTCTTACAAATTACGCTGATAGCGCAAAATATGTATGATTAAGTGTCTTTGGCGATATCAATGGTTGAGTTGCCAGAATGCAGTACGATAACAATGTTGTTAAGTGATTAATTTTACTTATTGCCACTAAATCAACATTTATCACTAAAACCATTTGAAAAAGATTGGTATATAGATAATTTAATTCTGCAACACAGATCGCCTAGATAATCGACAATCCCCTGCTTAAAACTCAAATTGCAGCCAATAAAAAAGGGCGATAATTCGCCCTTTTCTAGTCAACTGCTGAAATTAACGTATTTGACGTTCTTCTTTCATCAGGTTTGACAGTGACTGGTACACATTGCTAACTACTTCATCGCTTAATGGCTGATCTTCGTTATCGCGAAGGAAGATTTTCGTTTCTTCTGGAGTATCACCATCTTCAAGCAGTAAACGGTAGCTACCTTCTTTCAGTGCTAACTTATCTTCGCCCCACAATGAACTCCAGAAACCAGAGTTATCGTCAAACTTGATAAAGTACAATCCTTTAGCACTATCCATATCGGCAATTTCAAAGCCCATTTCTGGTAGCACTATGCGTAGACGATCCCACACTTGCTTATAAGAGGCTTTAGCAGACCAGTAAGCTTTACCTTCTTCAGGCGTCACGAGATCAACATTAATACCTAAGGTTTGCTTCAAACGATTCGATTGGATCGCTTGATCGCGCTTAACGCTGATATACGCAATGGCGCTGTTCAGCATATCAATAGTGTATCTTTGCTTATCTTCACCGCTTAATAAAACTTGTTGCGCTTTATCGTCGTAGAACTCTTCGTGTTCAACTAAGTGAATAACGATATTGGCAGTACGACCATGTGGACGCGTTTCCACATCAAAACGATAGCGTTGGCGCAACAGATAAACTTTATCCGCACCCCACATGCTCGATTCAATCACTTCACGACTTTCAATCCAATCGGTTTCTACGTTGCCTTTGTCAAAATCACGGCTACGAACAGCAATACCTTTTTGAGCAAAGAAACCATCTAAGTTTGTGAAGATTTCTTGTTTCAAATCCACAGCATTGTCGATGGATTCAACCACGATTTTAATGTTGTCACTGCCCTCTTCCACATGAGTACCTTCCGCCATTGGCAGTACTTGCAGTGGCGGACGAATATCTAAGTTTTTGCCATACAGCGAAGCATTCACTTTAGAACCCAGTGCTGGTACATCGAATTCTTTATTGTAGGGTGGCGTTTTTAATCCCGCGGGGATCTTAAGCAAAGGCGCTTGCTCGGCCTGAACATAGTCGTCGTTACCGTTCGCTTGGCGGCGATCAAGTGGCGAACTACAGGCTGCAACAGCAGCAACTAAGATCAGTGGAGTGACTTTCTTTAACATTAATTATTTAACCTCTATCTGGGCACGAGTCATTGCTTCTATCAACAGACCATGACATTGCTCAGAAAGTTCAGTCAAAGGTAAACGAATATGGCCACATTCAATCAAACCCATACGATGGGCAGCCCATTTTACTGGGATAGGGTTGGCTTCACAAAACAGTGTGCTATACAAACCGCGTAGCGGGGTATCTATGCTCTGAGCCAGCTCGGCATTGCCCGCGAGCGCCGCATCACACATAGCTTTAAAAGCCTTTGGTACTATGTTGTTAGCCACCGAAATTACGCCATTTCCACCTAAGAGTAAAAACTCTCTGGCAGTGGCATCATCACCGCTATACAAGAGGAAATCGTCGCCGCACAGTTCGCGCAGACGTTTTACACGGGATAAGTCACCGGTCGCCTCTTTTACACCAATAATGTTGCTCACGCTAACAAGCTCGGCAACAGTTTCTGGCAGCATATCAACGGCAGTTCGGCCTGGAACATTATAAAGAATTTGTGGAATATCTGTGCTAGCGGCCACGGCTTTATAATGCGCAATCAATCCCTTAGGCGTTGGCTTATTATAATATGGCGTTACACCAAGCATAGCGGCAACACCCACCTTAGATAAGGACTTGGTGAGCTCAACGGCTTCAGATGTGGCATTGGCGCCATTGCCACCAATGACAGGAACACGTCCCGCAGCAAATTTAACGGTTTGTGAAACGACCGCTACATGCTCAGGCATAGGCAGAGTCGCTGACTCGCCAGTAGTACCAACGGCCACAATGGCATCTGTGCCTTGGTCAATATGGAATTCGACTAACCTTTCAAGACTTGCAAAATCTACTGAGCCATCACTGTTCATTGGCGTGATTAAGGCTACGATGCTTCCGTTTATCATCTGACTTTCCCCAAGATTTCAGGATTCGCTATGGTACTGATGCCAACCACTAATGACAAGCATTAACGGGGCTCTCAAATTGAATTAGTTATGGTAGCATTACATCCCGCACAAAAACTCAGCTTTAACCCTGAGTTTTCGCTCTATGATATCGAAAAAGTGAGGAAAATTCATGACCAATTTCCTGGTCGTAACAGCGATGGGTCTCGACCGTCCTGGACTTGTAAGTAAACTAGCTCGACTTGCCAGTGACTGTGACTGCGATATCGTCGACAGCCGTATGGCATTATTTGGTAACGAATTTACCCTGATCATGATGTTGTCTGGCTCGTGGGCATCAATAACGAAAATTGAAAGTATGTTCCCCAGTCTCAGCGTTGAGTTAGAACTGCTGACGGTGATGAAACGCACCTCTAAACACACACCACAAAACTACCTTTCTCGCCTCGAAGTACGCTTTACGGGTAAAGACCAACGCGGCACCATTAAACGTATTACCCAGTTCCTTGCTGACAGGTCATTAGATCTTGCCGCAGTACGTTCATTTTCTGAGGAACTCCCCGGTGGTGAACAAACGCAAAATGTGTCGCTAACCATTAATATTCCTGAAAAAGTTGAACTAGAAAAGCTCGAACAGAGTATCTATCAGCTCGCCCAAGATATGACCTTAGATTGTACTATTCGTCGTATGGAAGGCACTGCCATCTTAGAGGACAGAGGATAATAGATGAATACCTTAACGGCTGGGGCAAAAGCGCCTCACTTTACACTGCAAGATCAACATGGCAACTCAGTATCGCTGGCTGACAGCCTTAAGCAAGGCCCTGTTTTAGTGTATTTTTACCCGAAAGCATCAACGCCGGGTTGCACAGTTCAAGCCTGCGGTCTACGTGACAGTAAAGCCGAGCTCGATAGTCATAATGTCACTGTATTTGGCATTAGCCCAGATCCTGTGGCTAAACTGGCTAAATTTGCAGAGAAACAAGCACTCAACTTCACTTTGCTGAGCGATGAAGACCACAGTGTCGCCGACGCTTTTGGGGTCTGGGGTGAAAAGAAATTCATGGGAAAAACCTATGATGGCATCCACAGATTAAGCTTCCTTATCAATACCGACGGCACCATCGCCCACGTATTCGATAAGTTTAAAACCAAAGATCACCATGAAGTCGTACTCGCGCAAATCGCGGGTTAATGACTAATATGACGACGAATACAAGGCTTCAAGCTGCTGCTTTAATCGGCACAAAAGTGTAAACGTTGTCAGTTGATTTTGGTAGCCTGAATAAATAATCGGCAATCGATAACGAAAAGGTCCTGAAATCAGGACCTTTTTCATGAAAAATTTTCACTTTCATATCACAAGATACGGTCTAACCGAGCAAAAAACCGCAAAAGCATTCAGCTATGCCCGTATTCTATGGCATCACAACGTCGGTTTATCCTGCCACATAGGGCCAAATAATCGCAGCGGCAATGCTCCACATGGTTAACCAAATAAAACGGTCAAGGTAACGCCATGCCGCTGGGCGAGTAAAAATGGGCGCTAACAAACGCGCACCAAAACTTAAGCCAAAAAACCAAATAAATGATGCCAGTACAGCACCCGCGCCAAACCAAGGCCGATCGAAATCATCAAATTGAGTGCTAATGCTGCCGAGCAACACCACAGTATCAAGATACAAATGCGGATTAAGCAAACTGATCCCAAGCGTCGTCAGTACGGCTTTCTTAAATGTGTCCGCATTATCGGCCTGATCCATCTCAATGCCCTTAGCCACAAACGACGCCTTTAGCGCATTCGCACCATACCAAAGTAGAAACGCGGCGCCACCGAAACTCGCCACATGCTTAATAGTGGGAAACGACTCAATAATATGTCCTAGCCCCGCTACACCCGCAGTGATCATCAGCGCATCAATGATAGAGCAGAGCAAGGCAATCGGTAACGGGTATGAGCGCTTGATGCCTTGCTTGAGCACAAAGGCATTTTGCGCGCCCACAGCAATAATCAAACTCCCACCAATCCCCATACCCTGTATAAATGCCGCTTGCATAACCACCTCTCATGTTCAAAGAAGGCGCTAGCATAGTCAAAACAACAAAATTAATATAACTAATGTTTTTTATGTATCATAAGTAAAATTAATAACCATCAAACACAGATCGATTAAGGATGACTATGCTGGAATACGCCAATCTCAAAGCGCTCGCCGTTGTAGTCTCAGAAGGCGGCTTCGACCGCGCCGCTAAAGTGCTGCACATTACTCAGTCGGCTGTATCACAGCGTATTCGACAACTTGAAGAAAAAGTCGGTCAGTCACTGCTTATTCGCTCCAATCCTGTGGTCGCAACGCCCACAGGTAAGCGCCTGCTGCGTCACTATTCACAGGTACAATTGCTCGAGAGTGAATTAAGAGCCGAGATGGACGCCGACGATCCCAACCATCCAACCACAGTGCGCATCGCTGTGAATGCCGACAGTTTGGCCACGTGGTTTTTACCTGCGCTAGCAGGCATGTTCAGTCGCCACGCTTGGTTATTGGAATTAATTGTCGATGATGAGTCTTACACCCATCATCTATTGAAAAATGGTGAAGCGGTCGGATGTGTCACCACAACCGAAGTGCCGATGGCGGGTTGCAGCAGTGAGTTTTTAGGCACCATGGAATACCTTTGTGTGGCCACGCCCGAATTTGCCGCGCGCTATTTTAGCGATCTGAGCGACACTCCATCATTTAGTGACACCTCGTCATTCAACACCATCAACCAAGCTCAGTTAGCAAAGGCGCCAGCGGTAGTGTTCTCCACCAAAGATAAGTTGCATGAGAAGTTTCTCGCCCAGTATTTCAATATGACGCCAGGGCAATGGTGGCAACATACTATCCCCTCTTCCGAGAGCTTTTTAGAAGCGATTAACTTGAGTTTAGGTTATGGGCTCGTTGGGCATTTACAAGCTAAACCATTAATCGATAAAGGGATACTGATTGAGATCACCCCAGAACGGCGCATGCGCGTGCCGCTGTTTTGGCAGCATTGGAATATCAAAGCAAAACAAACGACACTGGTTTACCGTGCCCTTGCGGCAACCGCGCAGCATAATTTGCTGCAGGCATAAAAAATCGGGCTCAAACCAAAGTTTGAGCCCGATGTTAAAAGCCTTCAATCTAATATCAAGTGAGTCTTAAAGACTCAGATTTAACATTTAAGAGTTAAGAGTTAACTCACTCTTTATTAGCTCGCTCTTAACGCAGCAATACGTTTCTCTAATGGAGGATGACTCATCATCATTTCCGCCATTGAACGTTTGCCGTTAATACCGAAGGCTGACATTTGTGCAGGCATTGCCGTACTTTCAGGACCTTGGCGTAAACGCTCAAGCGCAGCAATCATCTTACCTTTACCCGCTAAACGTGCCGCACCTTCATCGGCTTTATACTCACGAATACGTGAGAAGTAAGCGACGATAATTGAAGCCAAGATACCGAATAACATATCCAGTACAAAAACAACGGCCATGTAAGCAAACATGCCTAAACCTTCGCCTTCTTCATCATTGCTCGATACAAAGTTGTTGATAATGCCAGCAACTACGCGGGCCGCGAAGATCACAAAGGTATTTACCACACCTTGGATCAGTGTCAAGGTCACCATATCACCGTTAGCAACGTGGCTAACTTCGTGGGCTAATACGCCTTCAATTTCATCTTGGCTCATGCCATATAATAGACCCGTACTGACAGCCACTAATGAATTGTCTTTACTTGGGCCTGTAGCGAACGCATTCATGTCAGGCGATTGATAAATCGCCACTTCTGGCATTTTAATCCCCGCTTGCTTAGCTTGACGGGCAACCGTCTCCACTAACCAACGTTCGGTACTGTCACGTGGGGTGGTGATGACTTCACAACCCATGGTCTTTTTCGCCATCCATTTTGAAATGGCTAAGCTGATAAAGGCCCCACCGAATCCAAAAATGGCAGCGAACACCAGCAGTCCACCCATAGTAGACGTGTTCACGCCTAGAATAGACATCACAATTGAGGCTACTAGCAACACAGCTAGGTTAGTCGCAATCAATAGAAATATACGCTTCATTTCAGCTCCTTTAGGGCAAGAATAGGCCATTTAACTTTGTTCAAAGACATAATATGTCCAAATCATCGAAATTCAAGTGGTAAAAGAAAAGAGTTTTTAAAATAGGTTATCTTTCTCGTATATAGACACTGCCTTTCATGGCCGAGAGTCTAGGGACAGTATATTAATCGAAACTTAAACTTATGCCCAAGCAACCTCAAGAGACGAGTTTCATCGCGTTCTGAGAGCTTTAATTCAAGGCGCATCAACCACTGACTTTTGCATTGATGCCACACAGAAGTAGAATGCCCCGAACGCTCCATCTTGGTGGGGATAACTATCTTGAAAAACACCGCTGCTAGCCGTGCTAGAGCGCAATTCTGCTTTAACTCTCTATGTTTATCGGAATTAATCTTTGTTAACATACCAATACACTCCGAGATTTCAGGATACAAAATGACAATCAACGCCCTACTACTGAGCAGCTCTCGTGTCGGTGATACGCCTTATCTTGCCCACGCGATCCCTTTTATTAAACCGCTCACCGCCAACGCACAAAAATGGATTTTTATCCCCTATGCAGGGGTTAGCATGAGTTATGACACTTATTTAGCGTCTGTCGTGACTGGGTTAGCTGAGCTTGAACTCGATATCAGTGGTATTCATCAGCATCCAGATCCTAAACAAGCAATAAAAGATGCCGATGGAATTTTAATCGGTGGGGGTAACACCTTTCACCTGTTACACCAACTATATCATTATGATCTGGTCGCGCTTATTCGTGAGCAAGTCGCCCTTGGTAAACCTTATATCGGCTGGAGTGCGGGTTCAAACGTATCGGGACTGAGTATTCGCACCACTAATGATATGCCGATCATCGAACCGCCTTCGTTCAACGCATTAAACTTAGTGCCGTTCCAGCTCAATCCACACTATTCCAATTACCAAGCACCGGGCCACAATGGTGAAACCCGTGCCCAGCGATTATTAGAATTCACTAAAGTCGACCCATTAACCCCAGTGATCGGCATAGTTGAAGGCTCAGCTTTGTGGCGACAAGGAGACACACTATCACTCTTAGGTGACAAACCTGCGTATTTATTCAGTGGTGAGCAGCAAGAGATCCTAATTCCTGTGGGCAGTGACCTATCGCACTTACTCAAGTCCTAATATCCACGTTAACATATCTAAATGGGCTCATAGTTAAAACCGTGAGCCTGAATCACTCATTAGCAATAGTTAAGATTAACCATTTGATATTATAAAATTTTAATTAACACTCTCGATTCAACTGCGCCAATTTTGTGTAAAAACGCCACTGAATTCAATGAGAACAGTGTTAGCTCAGCCAAGACAGTTTTTACTGCAGTACCAATTGCGATTACTTATCGTAAAATCACACCGCAAAGTATTGAGAACGGCACCTAAAGTAGCGCCAAGCATAATTTATGTTACAAATCTCTAGCTACGCAGGTAAAATTATCCCTCACCTCAGCTACTCGAATCCCACGACTGAGGATTTTATAGCAGACAAGTTATTAATATTTAGGGATTAGATAGACTGAAGCATACATTGTGCCTATGAATCAGCGTCATTTTAGTAAGGAGTTTCCATTTTGCGAATGAATCTTATGATGAATTACCCTACCGGTTATCCGGCATTACTCAAAAAACTACCTTTTGTCATCTTGACCGCCATCGTCTATGTCGTCGGCATAAACAACGTCAATGCCGCAGCGGCAGAGACAACACCAACGCCTGCACCAGAGAAGAAATCTAAAAAATTCTCCCAAGACACAGTTATTGAACTCGCTCAACAACTGTCGCAAAAACCATTTAAAGAAGCGAAAAAAGCACCTAAAGAACTGGTTGATCTCGATTTCGCGACCTATGGCAAAATCAATTACCAAGAAAATGCCGCGATTTGGGGTGGAACACCGACCAAATTTTCGGTACAACTTTTTGCTCCAGGCTTTCTCTATAAAAACCTTGTCGATATCGACGTGGTCGAAAACAGCAAAGCTATTCCAATTGAGCTAACAGAAGCTTCGTTCGATGTCCCTAACGACACCATTGAAAAACTCATCACTCAAGTGGGCCAATACGCGGGTGTGCGTTTACATTACCCTATCAATGATGATGAAATAAAAGATGAATTCATCATGTTTCAAGGTGCAAGCTATTTTCGCGTGCTCTCTAAAGGGCAAACCTATGGCTTATCTAATCGTGGTTTAGCGATTGATGTCGCCCAGCCAAAAGGTGAAGAATATCCCCTGTTTAAGCGTTTCTGGGTTGAGCGCCCATCTAAATATCAGACGGCAATCGTGGTTCATGCTCTGCTAGATAGCCAAAGTGTCACTGGCGCCTATCGTTTTGGTATTTATCCCGGTTCACCATCACGTGTCGAAGTGGATGTAACCTTATTCCCACGCAAAGATATCCAGCATGTGGGTCTTGCACCGCTGACCTCTATGTTCCTCTTTGGCGGACTCGATAACTCAGATAAACCCGATTACCGCCCACAAGTACATAACTCCGATGGCCTACAAATCGATCGCGGTAATGGCGAACGCCTATGGCGCCCATTAAATAATCCTAACAAACTGCAGATCAGTGCTTTTGGCGATGAAGATATAAAAGGGTTTGGTCTTATCCAGCGCCATCGTAAATTTGAAGACTATCAAGATCTGAGTGCAAACTATCAACTTCGACCTTCTGCATGGATTGAACCCCTCAATGATTGGGGCAAAGGCCAACTAGTGTTGCTTGAAATTCCCTCTAATGCTGAAACCAACGACAACATAGTTGCCTATTGGGAGCCGCAAGGCGGACTAAAAAAGGATCAGCCCTATAAATACTCCTATCGCATAACAGCCTCAAACGACAGCCCTTCTACGGCGTCAAAAGCACGTGTTGTCCGCAGTACTAAGGGGCAAGTATTAGCAAAAGGCAAAGAATTACTTATCGATTTCAGTAACATCAAGCCGCAAGACATTGATAAAATTATCATCGATGCCAGCATCAGCAAAGGTAAAATCCTGTCGTCTCGGATTGTCGCCCACCCAGACATCAATGGCGCTCGAGTATTTATCAGCTTCGAACCAGAAAGTACCAATGTAGCCGAACTGAGAATACAGCTTAAGAAAGACGATAAACCACTTGCAGCGACTTGGCTGTACCGCTGGAATAGCGATGATTGGCAGTAAACTGATATTCACCAGTATCACTGTCTAACAAACATAAACTGACCGAGTAAGTGAATAAAAAGCGCCAGTATTTACTGGCGCTTTTTTATGCCTAGGGTTTTATTTATAGGCTTACTATTTATAGGTTTTATCTCTAGCATAAATAGAACAAGCCAAGGCTAAAAACTCATGACCTGCTTTTCAGCAAACATAATCCCATACCTTATCGCTCGACTTCTCTGCCAGCATAACTACTGGCTTACTTCAAAATGACACTATCAGCTTAAAACGTAGCACTATTATGTGAGTTTAGGGTTATTAGCCTCTCCTGATGTGCGTCGCCGCAAGGACCTCTGCGAACTAAAGTAAGCAGTACGTTAAGTGCGTCAGTCAAGTTTGACCTTAAACCCCTCACAAAGAATGCCGACTAAAAGTAGAAATCTAAATGCAAAAAAGCCTCGATATAAATATCGAGGCTTTTTCTTTTTTGGTACCCGAGGCCAGACTTGAACTGGCACGCTGTTACCAGCGAGGGATTTTAAATCCCTTGTGTCTACCGATTCCACCACTCGGGCAAACTCTGAATATTCATGACGGGAATCATGTCAAAAATATTATTAACTCTATGTAGCTAACGCTTAGTACAACAATCAAATCTTTAATAAAAGCCGATTTAAAATTCTGACTTTATTTTTACCATCACTATCAAAATAATGGTACCCGAGGCCAGACTTGAACTGGCACGCTGTTACCAGCGAGGGATTTTAAATCCCTTGTGTCTACCGATTCCACCACTCGGGCAAACTCATTATATTAACGACGGGAATCGTGTCATTAATACTTTAATCTATGGAGGCGCGACCCGGAGTCGAACCGAGATCGACGGATTTGCAATCCGCAGCATAGCCATTCTGCCATCGCGCCATAGTTGCTAACTCATGTTGAGTAGAATTAGACTTTAAAAATATTGGAGCGACATATCGGGTTCGAACCGATGACCTATACCTTGGCAAGGTATCGCTCTACCAACTGAGCTAATGTCGCATCTTGTTTTACTAGTCACTCAGATAAACAAAGCATTTCACTTTATTACCTAGCTAATATCAAACATCAATATTTGGTAACGTTAAGACTTTGTTTGCACATTGCCTCTTGTCTACGGGGTGGCATTCTACCGATTTACCACCCAGTGTCAACCGCTGTTTTATCGATAACTTACTGCTTGCACACTAAATAATCTCTTTGATTTTTTATTGCACTATTCAGCGGTAAGATCTTTCCAAGCGGCTAAAATGTAACTCATCATTGACCAAAACGTTAATACAGCGGCGATATATAACAGTACAAATGCGGCATTCGTCATTAAAGGATTGTATTGCCAAATCAGCCCAATAATTGCCACCATTTGCGCAGCCGTCTTATATTTACCAATCCAAGACACGGCGACAGTACCACGTTTACCAATTTCAGCCATCCATTCCCTCAACGCTGAAATGACAATCTCACGACCTATCATAAACAGGGCGGGTAATGTCAGCCAGATATTCGCGTATTGATCGACCAACAAAACTAAAGCTGTAATCACCATCAACTTATCAGCGACTGGGTCAAGAAAAGCGCCAAAACGAGTTAATTGTTTCAATTTACGGGCAGCATAACCATCTAATGCATCCGTTAACGCCGCGAGCCAAAAGGTAAATGCGGCAACAAAAGGGGTCCAGTCATAGGGTAAATAAAACAGCACCACAAAAATGGGCAGTAAAAAAAGCCTGAAAAGAGTTAATGCTATAGGTAAGTTAAACGGCATGATCAAACCAGTTAGTCAAAAGCAGCGCCAATCTTGCCTTAATTTTATCACCCTCGCAATGCATCATGAATGGTTTGTGCCATTTCTATGCTGATCCCTGGTACTTTGACTAATTCCGCCACACTTGCACCTTTCACTTCCTGCAAGCCTCCTAAATGCTGTAACAAAGCTTTACGGCGTTTAGGACCAATACCTGGAATCGATTCCAGTGTTGAAGTATTACGGGTTTTCTGGCGACGGTTACGGTGGCCAGTGATTGCAAATCGATGGGATTCATCACGAATATGTTGGATAAGGTGCAGTGCTGGCGAATCCCCTTCGAGGGAAAAGCTGGTTTCGGTATCCCCTAAGATCAAGGTTTCAAGCCCAGGTTTACGGCCCTCACCTTTTGCCACCCCAATAAGCTGCGGTGCTTTATCCAAATGAACAAACTTTTCATCCACTATCTTTTGAGCAATACGCAACTGCCCTAGCCCACCATCAATAAACAAAATGTCAGGGATTTTACCGCCTACCTCAATCTTATCGAAACGGCGGCTTACCGCTTGCTTCATTGCCGCGTAATCATCGCCCGGCGTAATACCCTCGATATTATAACGACGATATTCGCCTTTATGCGGCCCTTCGCGATTAAACACCACACAGGAGGCAACGGTGCTTTCCCCCATGGTATGACTGATATCGAAACATTCCATCCGCTGGATAGGCCCACTCAACTCTAAGATTTCTTCGAGTAACACAAAACGCTGTTCGACGGTGTTCTTATGGGATAGGCGCGTAACCACTGCATTCGTCGCATTGGTCACGGCTAAACGTAAGAAGCTCGCCCTGTCGGCGCGAACATTGGTCTTAATCGAAAACTTTTTATCTAGCGCCTCTGAAATTGCCGCTTCAAGTTCATGTAATTCTTCAAAATTATGGCTAATCACCACTTCTTTTGGAATAGTGCGTTGAATATCTGCATTTAAATAAAACTGTAGGATAAAGGAGCGTAGCACCTCATCCATATCAGTTTGGGCTGGCACTGAAGGATAATAACTACGACTGCCAAAAATTTTACCTTCGCGGATAAATAGCAGGTGGAAACAGGCGATGCCTGACGCATAATGCACCCCAATAACATCCATATCGCCTTTATTATTAGAGACTTCCTGTTGCTCGGCAACTTTACGCAGCGCCATGATCTGATCGCGAAATCGTGCAGCCTGTTCATAGGCTTGCTGCTCAGCCGCAAGTTCCATTTTATCAACCAAGGCGCTGATCACTTGCTGATCTTTCCCCTTTAAAAACAGGCTGGCTAATTTCACTTGCTCATCATAATCAGCGTTACTGACTTTGCCCACGCAGGGCGCGCTACAGCGAGACAGTTGATATTGCAAACAAGGGCGTGAGCGCGATTTGTAGTAAAGATCGTCACATTGACGAATAGGAAACAGCTTCTGCATCAAATGCAGGCTTTCACGCACAGCACCGCCATTGGGATAAGGACCAAAATAGTGGCCTTTTTCCCGCTGCGGACCACGATGATAGGCAAGCCTTGGGTGCTCATGCTGGCTTAATAAGATGTAAGGGTAAGATTTGTCATCACGCAACAACACATTGTATTTTGGCATGTATTGCTTGATGTAATCATTCTCAAGCAACAGAGCATCCGTTTCACTGTGGGTCAGCGTCACATCAATATGGTGAATATGTGAAACTAAGGCTTGGGTCTTAACATTACCGAGGTTTTTACGAAAATACGAGGTGAGCCGTTTTTTAAGATCTTTGGCTTTACCCACATAAATGACGTCATTTTTGACGTCATACATGCGATAAACCCCAGCGGAGGATGAAACAGTACGTAAGAAACTTTGGGCGTTAAATTCATTAGACATCATTCACACCCACAGTTTTGGAGACTTAACACAAACAACATAGGAACATATAACCCAAGAACTCGCTAGATTAAAGTCATCGACCAACGCAATCCACTTCCCATTAAAAATGGCCAGCATCCAACATCTTATAGCGAATAGCTAACCGCGTTAGTTCGACATCACCACTGATCCCCAGCTTAGCAAATAAACGATAACGGTAACTGTTAACGGTTTTAGGACTTAAGTTCAGTTGCTCAGAAATATCGTTAACCTTCTCGCCATTGGTGATCATCAACATGATCTGTAACTCGCGCTCGGACAAAGACTTAAACGGGTTTTCATCGGCAGGATTAAACTGACTCAGCGCCATCTGTTGGGCAATTTCTGGGGACAAATAACGTTGTCCGCGAGAGACCTGACGTATCGCTTGCAATACTTCCGGCGGCGTCGCTCCTTTTGTTAAATAGCCCGAAGCACCAGCCTGCATCACCTTACTTGGGAACGGATCTTCCGTGTGTACAGTTAATACAATAATTTTTGCATGGGGTTGATATCGTAAAATTTTTCGAGTGGCTTCCAATCCGCCCATCCCAGGCATATTCATATCCATTAAGATCACATCCGCTTCATTTTGGCGAGCCCACTGCACAGCAGTCTCACCATCAGGGGCTTCGCCCACGACTTTGATCCCACGTTCATCTTCCAAGATGCGGCGGATCCCAGTTCTCACAAGCTCATGATCGTCAACCAAATATATCGAAATCAACTTAACCCACCTTTTACAATTTACAGCTCGATCCGTGTGTTAGAAAAAGCAACATGGCAAACGGATAACGAGTTCATAGGGCTAATTTAGCCCAACAACCCCATTTCGCAAAGCATAAATTCAACATTGTTAACTAGATGATATTTAAAGGAAGGATTCCAGAATAGCATACCAATAAAAAGCGTTTAAAAACGAAGCAATAACCCCAGAATGACCAGCCTAAAATCCCTGTTAAATCGATATCAAAATATCCAGCAAATATAGACAATTTTTCAGTTCAAGAAAAACAAAAGGCCATCATTACTGATAGCCTTTCACGTGAAAATAGCAGAAGAGATACGCTTAGAATGGAGAACCCTAGTTCAAATTTCACATACAAAAAAGGCCATGAATAAACATGGCCTTTTTTGTAAAAATATGGCGGAGGAGCAGGGATTTGAACCCTGGGTGGGCTATAAACCCACGCCGGTTTTCAAGACCGGTGCATTAAACCACTCTGCCACCCCTCCGAACGAGCGAGATAATAGCTATCTCTGTCGCCACTGTAAACTTAAATTTATGGTTAATAGTGTTGATTGACTATTTCATATTCACTTAAATCGAAAGCCGTGAACAACAAAGGGCTTAGGATGAGAAAACTGAAATGAAAATTGCACAAACAAGAAAGGCCATCATTACTGATGGCCTTTCCCGTGAATATGGCACAGAAGCTGCGCTTCAAATCAGGAACCCAAGGGTTCAAACGGTATGAATACAAAATATGTCGCAGGAGCTGAACTTAGAATGAGGAACCTTGGTTCAAATTGCACGAACAAAAAAGGCCATCATTACTGATGACCTTTCCCGTGAATATGGCGGAGGAGCTGCGCTTCAAATCAAGAACCCAAGAGTTCAAACATATTTAGTCAAAATGCCGCTAATTGCTTAGCGGCATTTTGACTAAATATGTCGCAGGAGCTGAACTTAGAATGAGGAACCTTAGTTCAAATTAAACAAACAAAAAAGGCCATCATTACTGATGACCTTTCCCGTGAATATAGCGGAGGAGCTGCGCTTCAAATCAAGAACCCAAGGGTTCAAACGGTATGAATGCAAAATGCCGCTAATTGCTTAGCAACATTTTGACTAAATATGCCGCAGGAGCTGAACTTAGAATGAGGAACCTTGGTTCAAATTGCACAAACAAAAAAGGCCATCATTACTGATGGCCTTTCTCGTAAATATGGCGGAGGAGCAGGGATTTGAACCCTGGGTGGGCTATAAACCCACGCCGGTTTTCAAGACCGGTGCATTAAACCACTCTGCCACCCCTCCGAACGAGCGAGATAATAGCTATCTACTACTCTGCTGTAAACCCTTAATTTAAAGAAACAATCTACATGGTCAATCTACATCCAATCCGCTTAAAAATATCGCGTTATTCAACTTATCTTTGAATCCCTTATCAGTTGAAGCGCCATTTTAAGGTGGCACACTTCACACTATATTAAGACTAAGCTCGATTGATATTGATTAAACGGTCAGATAGTTTCTGCATCTCAAGGCTTAACACATCAAGCGCCGTTGCATCGAGGGAGTTATCTTCACTAATGCTATTTATTCGCACTGCCAACTCATTAATCTCTTGAGTGACTTGGCTTTGCTGCTGAGCAGCTAACGCGATTTGTTGGGCACGCTGTGAAATATCATCGAAACTTTGTACGGTACTCGATAGAGAATTGGCAGCGCCCTCGGCCTCCGCAACCGCATGGACAGTGCGGGACTCCCCAGCTTGCATTGCTTGCACAGCGAGGCGCGAAGCCGATTGCAAAGCGTTAATCATGGTACTAATTTCATTGGCGGAATCTTGAGTTCGCCCCGCAAGGGTTCGAACTTCATCAGCAACGACTGCAAAACCACGACCCTGATCGCCCGCTCTAGCTGCCTCAATTGCCGCATTGAGAGCGAGCAAATTAGTCTGCTCAGAAATCGCCTTAATCACATCTAATACAGCACCCACCTTTTGACTGTCTTGGGCCAATTGGGATATAACCTTAGTTGCGTTGGCAATTTCTCCTGATAATGCCTCAATAGAAGTATTGCTGGCTGCAACACGGGTTTGCCCTTCTCGCACTACAATCAAAGACGATTGCGCAGTTGCAGCACAATCATTGGTATTATTCGCGACTTCCATGGCGCTTGAAGACATTTGCGTTATCGCAGCGGCTAATTGTGCACTCTCCAGCCGCTGTTGCTCTGCGCGCTGAGCTAACTTACGGCTAAGTCCGCTTAATTGCGTTGCCTCAAATTGAATTTTCTTCGCTTCTTGAGTGATCAGATCTAACATTGCCCTTAACGTCCCTGCATAGGTGTTTACGGCTCGGCGCAAAGCGCCAATCTCATCATCCCGCTGAATTTGCAGCTCAACATTCGCCCCCAAACTACCGCTCCCAAGGGAAGCAATTTGATCTGTGGTTTCCTCAAGTTGCGCCAACAGTTTTTTACCCGATAACCAAGCCAGAGAAAGTAAAATGGTGAGCAATGGTAATAAAAACAATAAAATATCAAAGGTTAGCTCACGGGCAAGCCCTGTAACTCGCGTTTTAGGCGTCACAAGGCCAATCACCCATCCGGTATCAGGCATCACAAAAAGGCTCACTTCACTCGCCTGATTAAGTCTTCCATCCTTATTTAAGCTTACAGACACCACTTTGTTGATTGAGGTTTGCTTAAGTGCAGTTTCAACGGGGGCAAGCCAAGGTAACTGCGCGACGATATCCGTAAAACGTAACATAGTGTCGGACTTATTCGTTTCAGGAAAATGTAAGATATTACCCGCTTGGTCTAAAGCGAAAGCATAACCGTCAGTTACATTGCCATGTTCTGTTAAAAATTTGGCTAAATCATCAAGTTTTAAATCTATCGTTGCGACCCCAGCAAATGTCCCCGTGAGACGATATGGCACACTGCATGTCACCATAGCCACCTTTGTAACCGGATCTTGATAAGCCTCTGACCATAAACATTGAGATACTGAGCTAGTCCGCGCGCCCGTATACCAAGGATCATTATGATACCCAGGGCCAGATGGCGCATTATAGTCATCCGAATAAGCCAGTAGATTATCGCTACCACGGGCCCAGAAAAAACTGTGGCGGACACTCCCAGCGACGAATTTATCTGGCTCAGGCCAGATCCCACCCCCAGCAATAGTGAGATCGCCATTGTTATCAATTAGATTAGGTAAAGAATTAAGATAAAGAGCTTGCTCGTGGGGCAACACTTCGGCGAGGTGTGCAAGGCTTAAAGTAATCCCCTCAATGCTTGCCAACTTAAGGGCGAGTTGCCTTACGATACTGCTACCCGTTTGCTCAATTAACTCTTGACTCGCCGCCACCACTCGAGGCTGCCCTCGAAGTGACATAACACCAAAAACCGCGAGCCCGGTCAGTAGAAGCAGCACTACACTGCCCATTGTGAGCCGCTGCGAAATACGTGTAGGTAACAACATAGCTTTCTCTACTTAAAATAAGTCACCCAGATGGGAGAATTGCTCGGCCGTATGATCCAAGACTGTCGAGAATCATACGTCGCACCATCCTAGTGCAAATTTTAAAGGCCATAAAAACCATTAACTTGGCCACAAACTTAGTGTAGACCATAAATGAGAAGCGCGGATAAAAAAGCCCATCATTACTGATGGCCTTTCTCGTGAATATGGCGGAGGAGCTCCGCTTCAAATCAGGAACCCAAGGGTTCAAATTGCACAAACAAAAAGGCCATCATTACTGATGGCCTTTCTAGTGAATATGGCGCAGGAGCTGCACTTCAAATCAGGAACCCAAGGGTTCAAACTGTATAAATGCAAAAAGCCGCTAATTGCTTAGCGGCTTTTTGACTAAATATGGCGGAGGAGCAGGGATTTGAACCCTGGGTGGGCTATAAACCCACGCCGGTTTTCAAGACCGGTGCATTAAACCACTCTGCCACCCCTCCGAACGCCGAAAATAGTATAAGTATACCGCTAACTTGTAAACCTCAATTTTTAAATATCGAGTCAAATGCTCAACTTATGTTCACCCCGATGTTTTTTACAACAAATACATGACCAGTTTCAACGAATAATCGAGTAAACAGACGTAAAAACACCTATACAGTGAGAGACTTGTCGTCTTGGTATGGTAAAATCACTGCAACTTTTCACGGTAAATGCTTATATGAATTCACTCTTGATACCCACGTCTTCACTCGCACCTGAATTTAGCCTGCCAACCCTTCCCGAAACGGCTGACAATCTAAGCGCATTACTCTTAGGACAAGAGCGTGCTGTGGATGCGTTTAAACTCCACCAAGCTATTGTCGATCAGCACTTGTATCTAGCTGATTTCCCGAGCATTGACCGCCAATTAATGATCCAAGCCTGTATTGATAGCCTAGCGCCGTTATCTCCAGCTTATTTAGTGGCAACACGCCCGACTGATAAAGCGGTAACATTTCAGTGGCAATCAGAGAAACCACTAGAAAATCAGGTCAGTATTGCCGAAAAAACGACTCGCTATCGCTACCTCAGTGGTAATATTCGCCGTGTAGACCTCATTGGCCGTATGGCACAAACAGGAACAACAAGCCAGTATCAAGCTGGTGCTCTGGCCGAATGTCATTATGTATTTATTTGCGCCGAGTCACTTTGGAAACGTGAAGGTTTATGGGAATTAGTGATGCAAATCCTAACCCATAAAGCGTATCAGATTAGCAATAACTTAAGTCCTATCCCGCTCAATTGTAAAATTGTCCTTATCGGTGCAGGAATGATTTATAGCCAAGTCAGAACTGAGGATTGGCAATTTCAACGTCACTTTACCCTACTAGCAGAACTCGCTAGCGAAATCGACTTGGTCCGCTATACAGAGTCACAATACGTCGCATGGTTGCAAGCGGTTGCACAAAGTGTCGAGGTCACTCTAGAACAATCAAGCCTAGCGCCACTTTTTCGTTATAGTGCACGGTTAACCGAACATCAGCGCCGCCTCAGTTTGTCTATGCTCGAGTTTGCCCAACTGATGGTACAAGCTAAAGCCTATTGTGGTAAACCGAGTATCAATGCGAGCAGTATTGAGCTCGCGTTAGCCCAAGCCAACTATCGTCATAACAGCTCGGAAGAGTATTCAGGTCAAAGCTTCGATGACAACTTCATAAATCTGCCAACTTCGGGTGCTATGGTAGGTCAGATCAATGGCTTAACTGTCATTGATGCCATCGATTACAGTTATGGTGAGCCTGCGCGGATCACGGCATCTGTTCACTATGGTGATGGTGAAGTCGCCGATATCGAAAGAAAATCTGAACTTGGTGGCAATATACATGCCAAAGGAATGATGATCCTTTCTGCCTGCTTGTACCGTATCTTTGGGCGAGATGCACCATTACACCTAAATGCCAATATCGTTTTCGAGCAATCCTATCAAGAAATTGATGGTGATAGCGCATCACTCGCCGAATACTGCTGTTTGATGTCAGCGATTGCCGAACAACCCATTATTCAGTCACTGGCAATAACTGGTGCATTGGATCAATTTGGTAATGTGCAAGCGATTGGTGGCATCAACGAGAAAATTGAAGGCTTTTTTAATCTGTGTGAACGTCGTGGTCTCACGGGAGAACAAGGCGTCATCATGCCCAAATCGAACGTGTTACAGCTTAACCTCAATCCCAAAGTGATTACAGCTGTAGGCAAAGGCTTATTTCACCTCTATGCAATCGAGCATATGGACCAAGCTGTTGAGCTATTAATGCAAATGCCTGCGGGTGTAGCCGATGAAGATAATGATTTTCCACATGATTCATTATACGGCCTTGTGCAGGAACGATTAGACAAGCTCGCAGGAAATGGCGAGGAGGAAATCGGCATAATCACGAGATTACTCGCAAAATTGGGATTTTTTCGCCGCTAATTAGCTGATCGGAGTTGTTTAGCTTACACGTGTTCGCTAATCTTGGCGACTCTTATTGCTGGAGTAGTAAAACAATGAACAAAGCAAACAGTTTCAATAAAGAAGAACTCATCGCCTGTGGCCATGGGAAATTATTTGGTCCAAACTCACCTCGTCTGCCTGTCGATAACATGCTGATGATAGATAGAATCGTTACTATCAATGATAATGGCGGTGAGTTTGGCAAAGGTGAAATTGTCGCTGAACTCGATATTAATCCAGACTTATGGTTTTTTGACTGCCACTTTATTACCGACCCGGTAATGCCTGGCTGTTTAGGGCTTGATGCCATGTGGCAACTCGTTGGCTTCTATTTAGGCTGGGAAGGCGCAGAAGGCAAAGGACGTGCTCTGGGTGTAGGTGAAGTAAAGTTTACTGGTCAAGTATTACCAGGCGCTAAGAAAGTCACTTATAAACTCAATATCAAGCGTACTATTCACCGTAAACTGGTGATGGGTATTGCCGATGCAATCCTTGAAGTTGATGGCCGTCAAATCTACAGTGCAACCGATCTTAAAGTCGGTGTCTTTAGCGATACGTCTACATTCTGATCAGTCTTACTCCAATACACTGAAGATATCAGTACTGCAGATATAAAAATGCCCTCATCTGAGGGCAATATGCTGCATTACTTTGCTTGTTCTGGGCTATTTAATTAATGAGTAAAACTCAATTATTTATTAAATAACCCATTAACTCGGCCATCCACACCTTCACGCCAACCGCCTAACCACTGCGATCGCGAATCAAGATTTGCATATGGACAGAGCTCCTTAGAGCGTCCACCAACCCCAGCTTGGAATCCTTTTGAAAAAGCTCTGTCTAAACGATCTCGTTTTTGTCTTTTCATGCAAGCGTCCTCTGTTCTACATAAAATAGAAGCAAAAGCTTCACCCATAGAAATAGTGCTTTTTGACGCCAAGATCAATCAAAAAATCGGCTATTATACTGACTATTTATTAAACTATTGAGATCTTAGCTAAAAAAAATCGAGGCATTTCGCCTCAATTTTTCTAGTCTGAATTGAAGCTTAAAACTTAACGAATTCGACGACGGAACCACACCAATGGCAAGGCAAATAACCAAGCTAACGTTGCCGCACCAGAACGCTCAAAATTACCGGTATCGGTGCTATCTTCAACAGTACAAGCTTCACCACTGGTAGCCGGTTTAAGTACAACCATACGTGGAACATAAGCCGTTACAGGCTCGCCACTACCACTCAGCTCAAATAGCGGTAAGCCATTTTCACCAATAACTATGTTGCCATCTTTATCAAATTGATAAGAAGGTTTACGAATAAAAGCCGTACCTACGATAGTGCCATCTTCGTTGATACTCGTACCTTCAACCACTAAAATATCAGCGTTATATTGAAGAATTTTACCCGAGCCATCTTGAACTTCGACCTGATGACGTGCCCAGCTACCGTCGTTTGATTTTTCATAACCCTTAGACTCGCAGGTCAGCAATTTATTGATATTGCTAAACTCACCCGTCGACTTCTCATACAGGAAACCCGCTTTGGGGCGTGGCTTCTCTTTATCGTAAGTCGTTTCAACGTAACCAACTACTTGACCTTTATTATTAATATCCTTGGGTTTACTCGAAAGATCCGTTGCCGTTGAGGCAAAATCATTAGGGGTTACATAGCCAACATCGGGTGTATTAGTATCAAAATAGAAAAACTTGTCGCGCAAATAACCTTGAATATAGCTACGATAACTACCAACAAGAATACCACTATCATTGATGTCATAGGCAATGGAACTTGAAATCGATTCGCCCATTGGGATCCAGTGGTATTTATAATTACCTTCGGCATCCTTAGCCCAATAAGCCGCATCTTGGTGCAACTTATCTGTATTGTTATTACGATAAACGTGCGAACGACCAACAACCACGCCGTTATCATTCACGCCGAGCGCCTGAGCAGTAAAGGTTAAAGTGTTATCAGCTTTAGGCGTTAACCCTAAAGGCAACTCAATTCCCGTAGCGATATTATTGTCGATTTGCCATACATAGGCACGGGTCTGGTACTGAATGTTACGCGTACCCGTTGTATTCGGATATTGCTCACGTTGTACACAAATATCCAACGGCAAAGTATTATCCGAGCCTAAACAATAATTAACACGATCACTACCATATTTACTGATAGCAGTACTGGCATAACCAGCCACTAAGTTATTATTATTAATAGCTGTAGCAGCAGACCATCCACCTAACTCTGCGGTTTTAGTCTTATCAGCATTAACAAATTGCGTGTAAGGAGGAACTAATGGAATTTCAGTGCTACCCACTTTTACAACACCGCGGAACTCATAGTCGCGGTAATACCAATAATCATCGGTAACATCAGTAGTGGCAGTGTTCTGTGTTTTCTTTTCAGGCGCAGTCATGCTGCCCACTTTAATACCGGCATCATTAATACCGTAATAAAAGGTATCAACAGAGTTAATCACAGCAGTATCATTTGGCGGTGTAGTACCATTAATGCTGTCGAATGTCGGTAACCAAGCCCCAGCTGCACCATTTTCTGCAGCAATAAAAGCAAAGTTATTTGCAACAATAGCAGCGGTAATAGAATAAGTAATGGTTTCTTCTGGTGCGATACCGTCGGCAACATCAATCACACCGCCTTCGACATCTGAACTGCTGAGTTTTTTCTTACCCTTTGAAATACCGACTAATTCACCACTAGCATTTACACCTAAAGCATAACCGTTACGAGTGCCTTCAAGCGTGCCCTGCAGGTCATAATTATCGATATTAACGATTTCATAGACAGGTGCAGCATGGGCACTGTTTAATACACCAAGGACACCTAAGGCAACCAAGGAAAGGGCTTTATCCAACTTTGACTTCATTAATTCTATTCCCATTTTTATTATTGGTTTACTTCAGTGACTCAAGCTCTTCCCAACGCTCGAAGCAAACTTCCAATTGCTTTTCTTTATCAGCCAACTGACTCAATACCTGATTGACTTTATCCTGCGCCTGACTATAAAAGTCTGAATGTCCAATAGTGGTCTGCAATGCGAGAATTTCTGCCTCCAATTGCTCCATCACATTAGGTAGCGACTCTAACTCACGCTGTAGCTTATACGACAGTTTTTTTACCGCTTTCACAGGTTCTGCAGTTTTAACTTCAACGGGTTTAGTTTCAACCGCAGGAGCTTCGACCGCCTTTTGTGAACTAGGTTCCTCAGAATAAAACTTTGCCCCTTGGTTCACGGCATCTTGATAACCACCTACATACTCGCTCCAATGGCCATTACCCGCATACCACCAGCTACTGGTCACAGTATTGTCGATAAATGCCCTATCATGGCTCACTAGCAACAACGTACCTTGGTATTCAGTGAGCAACGACTCTAGCAATTCTAAGGTCTCAATATCAAGATCGTTAGTTGGCTCATCGAGAATGATTAAGTTTGCAGGGCGAATTAATAACTTAGCCAATAACAAACGGTTCTTCTCACCACCCGACAGCGCTTTCACTGGCGTTCTGGCACGCATAGGCGAGAACAAGAAGTCCTGCAAATAACTTAAAATGTGGCGGTCTTGACCATTGATCGTGATGGTCTTTTTACCTTCACCAACGTTATCTTCAACGGTTTGCTCAGGATCTAACGCTTCACGATATTGGTCGAAATAAGCGATTTCTAACTTAGTACCGACTTTAATTTCGCCCGATTGCGGTTGCAGCTTCTCGATTAACAGCTTGATCAAGGTTGATTTACCACAACCGTTTGGCCCAATCAGCGCAATACGGTCACCGCGGATAACCGTCGTATTAAAGTTTTTAACCAGATTTTTATCGGGCAGATTGAAGTTAAGATCGGTCACATCAAAGACTAACTTACCAGAACGTTCAGTATCCGATACTGCCATTTTAGCATTGCCTTGACGATTCAGACGTTCACTTCGCTCTTCACGTAACGCCTTAAGTGCGCGAACTCGACCTTCGTTACGGGTACGTCTGGCTTTCACGCCTTGACGGATCCACACTTCTTCATCGGCGAGACGCTTGTCAAACAAGGCATTTTTCTCGGCTTCGACGCGCAGCCATTCTTGCTTACCATCAAGATACATTTGATAGTTGCCCGGCCATGAGGTCACCACACCACGGTCTAAATCGACAATCCGCGTCGCCATACGGGCAATAAAGCCCCTATCGTGGCTGATAAAGACGATAGCGCCTTGATAATCGAGTAAAAACTTTTCAAGCCACTCGATAGTGTCTATGTCTAAGTGGTTGGTCGGTTCATCAAGTAACAACAGATCTGGCTCGCTCACCAGTGCTCTGGCTAACGCCACTTTACGCTGCCAACCACCCGATAACTCGCTCAAGGATTTGTCAGGATCGAGTCCTAATAATTCGCAGTTTTGTTGGATACGAGAATCTAGCTGCCATCCATTATAGTGGTCTAAGGTTTCTTGCAGACCTTGCATTTCATTCAGCATACGATCCATTTGCTCGGGATCGGCATGGGCCACATCGTGGGACAATTGATGATAACGCTCAAGCGCCTCGCCCACTTCCTTTAATCCCGCAGCAATATAAGCGTATACCGTGCCTTGCTCAGCCTTTGGCGGATCTTGTTGTAGACGGCTAACGGTCACATTACCAGCGATGTTGAATTCGCCTTCATCCAGCAGTACATCACCAGATAACACTTTTAATAAACTCGACTTGCCAGCACCATTACGGCCAACAATACACACGCGCTCGCCGCGTTGAATAGTAAAATCCGCTTTTTGTAACAACGGAGTGTAACCATAGGCTAAAGAGCCACTATTGATACGAACCAGACTCAAACTAAGCTCCTGTAAACTCTTGTAATTGCGTTGCGTTAAATGGCCAATGTAATTCTCTACCATCCCAAGCTTTAAGCACAGGGATCGATACGCCATAACGCTGCGCGAGGTATTCATCGTCACAAATATCTATGGCCCGATAGCCAATGTCGGCCGCAGCCAATAAGGCTGCGGCCAGTTCACACAGATGACATCCCTCGGTGTGATATAGCAGATAATGCCTGTTATCTAATTCTGCTTGAGTCAACTCAGGCATGGGTGATAAGCCAAGTATTATGAATATGTGGATTACGTTTGTAGTCCATAGGCAAAGTCACGTCATCAATGTTCTTCACATTAATGTTCATCTTTGTCAGTGCCTCTATGTCCATCTTAAACTTACGTTTATTGTTAGAGAACACTAGCTCGCCTGTTGGGCTGAGCAGTTTCACTAAGGATGCCAGTAAGTTCACATGGTCTCTCTGCACATCGAATGAATCTTCCATACGCTTAGAATTTGAGAAGGTCGGCGGATCGATAAAAATCAGATCGTACTGTTCACGGCAATCCCGGATCCACTGCATGCAGTCAGATTGAACAAACTCATACTGCTTACCTTGCAGTCCATTGAGTGCAAAGTTGTCCTTCGCCCAAGCAATATAGGTATTTGACATATCCACCGTCGTCACCGATTTAGCCCCACCAAGCGCCGCATGCACAGAAGCAGAACCTGTGTAAGAGAACAGGTTAAGTACACGGCGTCCCTTAGATTTTTGACCGACTAAACGGCGTGTCAATCTGTGATCGAGGAATAAACCTGTATCCAAATAACCGGTTAAGTTCAGTTTGAACTTAGCGCCATATTCGGTAGTGATAAGCTCTAACTTACGCTCATCCAGCTTTTGATACTGACTCGTGCCCTTTTGACGCTCACGGGTCTTCATGATCATCTTGTTCGGATTGATACCAATGGCCGACGGCAGTGCTAACAAAACATCGCTTAAACGACGCTTGGTTACGGCTTCAGGTATAGTTGCTGGCGCCATATATTCTTGAATAATCACGTAATCTAAGTATTTATCTACTGCGACGTTATATTCAGGAATGTCGGCATCATAAATACGATAGCTGTCGATGCCTTCTTTCTTCGCCCATTTCTCTAATAACTTGGCATTTTTCTTAATGCGGTTAGCAAATGCAGGGGCGATATCGGCAATGTCGACGCCGTCTGGCAGCACTGGTGTATCACGACGCGTACTGGTCGCATGCAAGGTATAAATGTTAAAGGCACATTCTAGGGCACCGTTGAACATCTTCATCTGTTTGTCGGCTTTAAGCTTAAGTGATGATACAAGCTCGATATCACTACACAGCATGGCCACTTTCCAGCCGCCAAACTCTTTCTTAAACTTGTCACCTAGCTGATAGTAAAGCTGCAATAACTCAGACACATTGCCTAAACGTTCACCATAAGGTGGGTTAGTGATCAAATATCCACTTTCTGCAGGCGGCGTTATCGTCAACGCATCTGCAACTTGAAACTCGATTAACTCGAGTACACCGGCATTTTCGGCGTTACGTTTGGCTAACGCGACTAAGCGCGAATCGATATCTGAGCCGTAAAATTTAATCTCACAACGTTTCACGCCTAGTGAGGCACGCGCTTTTGCTTCTTCAACAATTTCTTGCCACACAGCTTTATCATGACGACGCCAATGTTCAAACCCAAAACGGCTACGCTGTAAGCCTGGTGCAATATCGGCCGCCATTAAAGCCGCTTCAATCAGCACAGTTCCACTACCACAGAAAGGATCGAGCAAGGTCGAAGGCGCTGCTTGCCAGCCACTGCGTACTAACATGTTGGCGGCTAAGTTTTCCTTCAGAGGCGCTTCACCAGTAGTAGAACGATAGCCACGTTGATGCAATGATGGACCAGAGAAGTTCATCGCAATCGTGATTACGCCATTACGAAAATGGGCATCAACTTTAAAGTCAGCATCGACGCGTGACACATTTGGGCGCTCAACGTCATCGTCCCGAAATCTATCCACAACCGCGTCTTTAATCTTGAGTGCGCCGAACTGTGTGTTATTAATAAAACCACCCGTACCATGAAAATCGATACTAAAAGTGCTTTTATTGGAAAAATGCGCCGGCCAATCGACGCAATAGGCGGCATTATAAAGTTGCTCTGCCGACTCGCAGCTGCCTTTATAGATAACCAACACGATACGGCTGGCTAAACGTGTCCATAAAGTAATCCGATACGCTAAAGCTAAGGGGGCAGTGAAATACACACCAGCAACACTCTCTTTTACTTCAGTCGCACCAAATTCTGTCAGCTCTTGGGCTAAGCTATATTCAAAGCCCTTAGGGGCGGCGGCAAAAAAATTAAGCATGGGATAATCAGTACGCAGTCAAAATCAAAGCGACATTATACCTGCTCGAATACATAAAAGATAAACAGTTATTAGCCGAAACCTCATTTAGTCTCATCCTCGACCTAAGATAATCAACGAAAAATCCCTAACTTATGTTTAAATTGTATGAAAGCCCCCCACTCCGCTTTATATTTAAGCGTTCACCACCTTTTTCGATCTTCGTCCTTGCAATGCCAAGGCGCTGCCGTTATAGTCTGCCCCGCTTTGAAGACGGACGCGGGATGGAGCAGCATGGTAGCTCGTCGGGCTCATAACCCGAAGGTCGTAGGTTCAAATCCTGCTCCCGCAACCATTTAAAAGCAAAATAGTAAAGTAATACAGATAGATATCGGACGCGGGATGGAGCAGCATGGTAGCTCGTCGGGCTCATAACCCGAAGGTCGTCGGTTCAAATCCGGCTCCCGCAACCACTTTCTATATGTGTTTATAACGAGAAACAGCTTATCGGGCTCAACTCCTTATAAACAACAGGCGAAGGTAGTCAGTTAAAATACGACTCCAGCAACCAATTCTTAGATGACAGAATTAAAATAGTTATTAACAGCAACAATCGGACGCGGGATGGAGCAGCATGGTAGCTCGTCGGGCTCATAACCCGAAGGTCGTCGGTTCAAATCCGGCTCCCGCAACCACTTTATATATGTGCTTATAACGAGAAACAGCTTATCGGGCTCAACTCCTTATAAACAACAGGCGAAGGTAGCCAGTTCAAATCAGGCTACTGCAACCAATTCTTAGATGACAGAATTAAAACAGTTATTAACAGCAATAATCGGACGCGGGATGGAGCAGCATGGTAGCTCGTCGGGCTCATAACCCGAAGGTCGTCGGTTCAAATCCGGCTCCCGCAACCAATTTCTATATGTGTTTATAATGAGAAACAGCTTATCGGGCTCAACTCCTTATAAACAACAGGCGAAGGTAGTCAGTTCAAATCCGGCTCACGCAACCAATTCTTAGATGACAGAATTAAAACAGTTATTAACAGCAACAATCGGACGCGGGATGGAGCAGCATGGTAGCTCGTCGGGCTCATAACCCGAAGGTCGTCGGTTCAAATCCGGCTCCCGCAACCAATTCTCTTTAATAAAAGAGAAAAACAACCAGCACAAGCTGGTTTTTTGTATCTAAAATTCGTAATAACTCTCTGTAAAATCCTAACCAGATCACCATGGTAGCTCATCGGATTCAACGACCTATAAACAACCGATGAAAGCCATCAATTCAAATCATCTTCAACAACAGCGTCCAAAATAAGATTTAAACTGATCAGCTGACATCAATGCATTTTTTGGATGTCAAATTTCGCCATAAAAGTGTCGGACAATATGACTCCTGCCATAGCACCAAAGGAAACGGTGAAAATCATTATGAAAGGTAGAGGTTTCAAATAAGCAGAAATGAGAACACCTTGACCGAACCAGTGCAGTATTAGACCAAGCATCATGATGCCAAAAGCAAACTTATTCGCAGCAAAAAACATCGATATTTCGAATGCCCACAACTCTTTATTTTCCTTAAATTGAGCGAAACCGAAATAGAGATAAAGCAGTAATGCCACTAAGGCGAGAGTGCAAACATTGAGTGCATAGCTTAATTGAGAAGCCCCAGCCAATACTTGATAGCCGATACGTATGGCATAAATACCAACACCCAACCAAAGTATCAGCAGCGGCAATAAAATGAGTCCCATTTTTATCCTTAAAAGTTAGGATAGACATACACTTAGCACCTAAAGCGAGCTCTGAAAATGAGCGCTTAATGCTATTCCAATACCTCGGTTCGTAAAGTGACCTCTTGATGTAAGTTCTTAAATTGAGCGCTTAGAGCAAATTCTTAAAGTTAGTGCTTAGAGTGAGAGCCTTAAGTAACAGCTAAAATAGCATAGATATCAGCACATTAATTTAACCGCGCCATATGATACACACTAACAAACTCACCATTTCTAAAAGCAAAATCCTTCTACTCACCTTCCATTACAAAGCCAAACTTTTTATATAGACCAATGGCGGCATAATTATCGGTATAAACCGTTAATTCAATTCGTTTTATATTCATCCATTTATCGGTAAGCTCAAGCATCGCGTTAATCAAGGCACAGCCTATACCGCGGCCTTGCCAACTGTCTTTTACACCCATACCAAAGGAGGCAACATGCCTACGGCGAGGTTGCTCATACACTTCAAAACCCAACTCACCGACAATTTCACCTTCAATCTCTGCAACATAACGATGAACATGATTCGATGTTGCAGCAAGACGCGCCTCCCATTTATCGGTCGATGGCAAAGGTAATTGCAAGGTACCGGCATAGGCATTTGGGCAGGCATATACTGCTTGAATGGCTGCAGCGTCACACTTCTCTGCATGCCTAATCGTAATATTTCCCAATGAGTCCCCTCCCTAGTTTTCAAATAAAAAAGACGTGGCCAATTCAACGTACACAGAACTAAGCACACAGATCTAAGCCCAACGAATTGACTAGACATACTGTGGATCACTGTGATTAAGCAACTCAACCCGATTATTATCAAACCTACTTTACGGATGAAGCTCGCATAAGACAAGTATGAAATTTAAAAAACTATTGATAAACATGGATTTTATATAGATAGATATCAATCAATATAGGAATTGAATCAACCACCGCCCTGTCTCCATAACCCAGCCTCAACACCTAGGTTGAAACTCTGGGTAAATAAAAACCCGCTCAAGATAGGATCTTGGCGGGTTTATAAGATTCAGGCACTAAAGTGATAATTGAGTTGAATACTTCAATCTTAAATTAATCCAATACAATCAATAGCATGGACCAATAGAAACTGTTTAATTAAAGTGGTAAACGACCATTAAAGGACAGCGCTAACGTAGTGCTATCCACGTATTCCAACTCGCCACCTACGGGTACGCCATGGGCAATGCGACTTATCATCACTTTGTGACGTCTGGCCATATCGGCAATAAAATGTGCTGTAGCCTCACCTTCTACTGTTGGATTTGTCGCTAAAATCAGTTCGTTGACATCACCCGATGCCAAATGGCGCTCGAGTAACGCTAAGCCTAACTCTTCTGGCCCCACACCATCGAGGGGCGATAAATGGCCTAAAAGTACAAAGTAACGGCCAGTGAAATGTCCACCCGCTTCAATGGCTAACACATCAGCCGGCGTTTCCACCACACAAATGGTGGAGGAGGTTCCGCGTTTATGGCTAGCACAGATCGGACAGAGGGTTTCTTCAGTGTAGGTTCGGCAAGACTGACAATGACCGACGTCACTCATCGCACTGGACAGCGCACTGGCTAACTTAAGCCCTGCTTTTCGGTCGCGTTCAAGTAACTGAAACGCCATACGTTGCGCCGATTTAGGCCCAACCCCAGGTAAACAACGCAGGGACTGAATTAACTCATCTAACAATGGACTAAATTTCATCGGCTATCTCAATTAAAATGGCATTTTCATGCCTGGTGGTAATTGCATGCCACCAGTAACTTCAGCCATTTTAGTTTTTTGGTTTTCTTCGATTCGACGGGCTGCGTCATTACAAGCCGCAGCAATCAAATCTTCCAGCATTTCTTTGTCGTCTTCCATCAGGCTTGGGTCGATTTCGACTTTACGCACTGTGTGCGCGCCAGTCATGGTGACTTTCACCAAACCTGCACCAGATTCCCCCACCATTTCCATACGGGCGATTTCTTCCTGCATTTTGGCCATTTTTTCTTGCATCATCTGGGCCTGTTTCATCAAATTGCCCATACCGCCTTTTCCAAACATAGTCATTTCTCTTCTATTAGGGTTAGTCGCAAGCATTAACGCGGCTAATCTTACTTAAATAAATGGGATTGGCAATCAATGCCGTTATCTTGTTAATAAACTTATGATCTCGATGCAGAGTTTCTCAGCAGCATCACTATAGATATGCACTCGAAGCCTAAATTTAAACCACAGCGTTACAAATTAACGATGAAAATTTTACCCAAAGACTCGCCAATAATGGCTAACTCGCAGCCTCAGTTAACTCAGGTAACGCTTGTATTTGCTGACTGCGTAAATTCAACAACTCTGGCGGATATACTAGACTATCGGCATCGAGTTCGGCGCCCATACGTTGGATCAACCATTGCACATTGTCATCATGAATCAATGATTGATGCGCTTGTTGCAGCAACTCTTGGTGGAAACGCTTACGTAACTCTAAGGGCGTTTCCCGCTGTTCATCGATTCCTATGACCACTTGTACCCGTCTTGGGTTCCCGAGCGCGGTAGTTAAGGCTTGCTCAAGCTGCACTATGGCAACATCGGCCGCTAAATGCTTCTGGTTTGGTTTAAGCAGCAACGGCAAAGGATCGCTCAAGGTTTGGCAGACAGAATTAACCGCCAGTTGCCGCACTCGCCCGCCGATCTCTAAGCTCGCCATCAACTTGTACCAATGTAAATCTAATGGATGACCGCTAATAGGTTGAGTCGAACTGAGCGCGACTTGTGTCTCCTGCGTGTGTTCCACTGTATTTGACGCATTTGTCAGTGCTGTTGTGCTAGCCAAAGCAAACTCTGAGGCGGGTATTTCTTCTTGACGTACAGCCTGATTTTGAAGTATTTCCGACTTCAAACTTGATGCTGCGACCTGCCCGTCACTCAGGGATAGAGTGTCATCTTGTGCATGATTAGGTGTGTAACTCTCGCCTAAAAGCTCTTGAGCATGACTGGTTTGAACATTATTTATATCAGTAGCTTGCGCGCTCACAGGCTGAACACTGTCAGTCTTATTGCTATCGACTTGCGTCACTTCGATAGATTCAGCTTCAGGCGCTGCCTCCCAAGGCGGACGATCATCTGCAGTTGACGGTTTGACAGGCTTCTCAGAGACAATTCCAGTTGAAATGACGACTGAAGATACTGCTTGGTGCAGATCGATAGGCTCAAGATCTAAGTCGAAGTCATCATCAAAATCTATCGCTAAATCAGGGTCTAAATCAGATGCTGGATCAACAGAAAATGCCACACTTGGCTGACTCGCTTCAATTTTAGTAACCGATTTAGGTAAGGTTACACCATGTGATTTAGTGTTTGGCGTCTTAAGTTTTGAGTCCAATGACGACTTTTTTTCATCACCGTCCTTAGCACTTAAGGCGTCAAGATCCGATAGCAGTGAATCCCGAGCCGCCAACACCGCCGAGAGAATATCATCATCGGCTAAGGATACAGAAGCGGCTTGTTGTAGCGCTTGCTCTTGTATTGAATCTGATACTGAGGTCTGTGATTGAGTGAAGACTTGAGCCACAGGTGCTAACTGACGATCAGCAGAAGCTTGCATGCCTGCAGCGTTTGAAACACCTACAGAACTTTGAACATCAACAGAATTTATAGCCTCTTGCGAATCAAAGCCATGGTTAAAGTTATCATCATTATAAGCGCCAGAGGAGAAATCAGCATAAACGTCTTGATAGGAATCAAGCGGAGCTGACTCTAGGGCATAATCCCCTATCGCTGGATATGAATGCTCAGCTTCATTTCCATCAAGACTATTGGCATCATGCCCTAGCTCAAAAGTGTTGTTATCGAAGATGTTCTCTGCAGCAGGGTCTTTATCAGAAAGAGCTTTATCTACACTGTCACCACACTCAACAGCTGTTGAATTGACAGCAGTTTCAGGCTCTGCCGTATTCACTAGACTCAGCTCGGAAGCTGTTGTGACTAATTCAATTCCTTGAATATTATGAGTATCAATACTAACAACCGATGCCTCGATACCAGTAACGGATTCTGAAGTGTGTATAAGAGACGCTTGAACGGTTGATACTGTTTGAGTTTGTGGCTCGACCTCAGCATTCACTATCTCAACGTTTAAGCTGCCAGCGTTAAATCCCTGACTCTGCGCCTGACTTAGAATCACCGCCTGTTCGGCAATTAATGCCGCATCCGCTTGGAGCTCAGCATCAAGTGCCTGCTCTGCGGTATCGGCAGGCTCAATTAATGCTGTTTTTTTTTCAGCAGGCAGTTGTTCCGCAGTATGTGGCTCAGCAAACTGTTGTTCTTTTACATCATGAGCTTGCGCTGTCGCAACTGGCGTTTGCCCTTCGGATAAACTGATCTCAGCGACCGCATCAGGCTGCCAGCGCTTTACTGGCTTTTCCGGCACAAACGCCACAGCGCGTAATAGCGCCATCTCAAGACCCGATTTAGGATCCGGTGCATGGGGTAAGTCTTTGCGGCCTGTTAATAAAATCTGATAATAAAGCTGCACCTGTTCCGGCTTAAGCTGTTCGGCAAAGGCGCGAATCTGTGCGCTATACAAGGATTGCTGCGCGCACGCGGGGGCAAATTGGGTCAAGGTAATTTGATGTAACAACTCAAGTAAACTGCGTAGCACTTCTTGGGCATCTGCGCCGTACGCAAGCACTTGGGCACAGGTATGCATTAACACACCAATATCGGCATCGGTTAAGGCATTAAGCAAGGCAACTACATGCTGCTCATCAATACTGCCAAGCATGGTTTGCACTTGGCCAAGCATCACATTACCGCCACCAAAGGCGATGGCTTGATCTGTCAAACTCAAGGCATCACGCATACTGCCATTGGCAGCTTTAGCCAGCAATTTTAGGGCTTCTACATCAAAGGGAAACTGCTCTTGGGTCAAGATATGATTGAGCTGAGTGCCAATTTCAGCTTGGGTCAGGCTTTTTAAATTGAACTGCAAACAACGAGATAACACAGTCACTGGCAGTTTCTGCGGATCGGTGGTCGCCAGAAGAAATTTAACGTGCTCGGGGGGTTCTTCTAAGGTTTTTAGCAGTGCGTTAAAACTGCTGCGCGACAGCATATGCACTTCGTCGATGAGATAAACCTTAAAGCGGCCACGGGTTGGACGATACTGCACATTGTCTAACAGCTCACGGGTATCATCGACCTTAGTGCGAGATGCGGCATCGACTTCAATCAAATCGACAAAACGGCCTTGGGCGATTTCCACACAACTGCCGCAAACACCACAGGGAGTGGCTGTCACGCCTTGTTCGCAATTTAAGCCTTTGGCAAAGAGTCGCGCCAAGCTGGTTTTACCGACACCGCGCGTTCCCGTAAACAGGTAAGCATGGTGTAAGCGCTGCTGGCTTAACGCATTGGTCAAGGCATGCAAAACATGGCTTTGGCCAACCATTTGATCAAATGTGGCAGGGCGCCATTTTCTGGCTAACACCTGATATGACATGGAACTCCCCAGAGTATGTGATACAAAAGCGGGAGCATGCGCCCCGAGAACTTTGAAAGATAACATGCCATGATTTGACATGCCATCAAACTATCCCAAGGCGCCTTTAGCTGCAGATTTATTCGCCTTCAAACTCACAAAGTTTAACCAACTCAAGCCCTAATGCGGTTAAACGGGCTTCACCGCCTAAATCAGGTAATGAGATCACAAAGGCCGCATGTTTAACTTCACCGCCGAGTTGGCGAATGAGTTTAACGGTTGCTTCGATAGTACCGCCAGTGGCGAGTAAATCGTCAACAACGAGCACTTTGTCATTTGCGCTAATCGCATCAGTATGAATTTCTAGGCTATCGTGACCGTATTCCAGTTCATAGCTTTGGCTGATGGTTGCACGCGGCAATTTGCCGGGTTTACGCACAGGTACAAAACCGATACCCAATTCTAAAGCCAACGGTGCACCAAATAAGAAACCACGGGCTTCAGTACCCACAATTTTGGTAAAGCCTTGACCACGATAATGTTCAACTAACAAGTCGATGGTCGCTTTATAGGCTGCTGCATTCTCAAGCAAACTGGTGACATCTCGAAATAAAATCCCTTCCTTAGGATAATTAGGAATCGTTTTAATGCTTTGCTTTATCAAGGATAAGGTTTCTGTATTCATAGCCATCATATTTGCTTAATAAGTTACTTAATCAATTCACCAACCTAGCGGTGGCGGTATAAAACAAAACGTCCACACTGGGTGGACGCATTGTCGAAAGTCGAACAAAGCTTATGCCGCTTTAGTTTTAGTTGCAACAATCACAATGCACAAGTGATGGAAAGGTTATCAATTTGTGCCTTAGATCAAACCCTGTCGGCACTGTGTTAAATATCCTCAACAAGAACACGACTAAACTTTCAGTCACAGCGCCTGAGCCCATTCAATCACTCAATCATCCCTCTATTTCAGGTATACCTTTAAGATACCCAAGTAAGACCAACGCCATGACAAACAGCAGACCTTTTACCCAAAGGATAGGGACCACAATAATGCTGACACTAAAACTGAGTGCGCTAACTATCATGGCTTTGCGTTTCAATCCCTTACGCATTGCTCGCTGCTCTTGCCACTGGGTTAAGGCGTCGGCAAACCAGGGATGTGTCATCAACCAATGGTGTAAACGTTCACTCGAGCGGGCAAAGCAGAAGGCAGCAAGCAAGATAAAAGGCACGGTCGGCAATATCGGTAGCACGATACCGACTAAACCTAAGACTAAAGCGGTTAAGCCTAACAGTAAAAATAATCCGCGCTTTAATACCATAGGTTTAAATGCCCTTTATCGGAAAAACAAAAGCCACTCGAAGAGTGGCCAATAGGCTACGCGCTAGAGATTAACGCTCGCTTAAATTAAACCTAAATGCTTTAACCAAGACAGACTTGCTGGCAGAGTCGGCAACAGTAAAACTAAAATAAAACCAATAAAATACAAAAAATTAAATGGGTCTTTGAACGGCTGACTACTCATTACAGCTCCTCTAGTATGTGCAAGTATAAGTGCGCAGGAATCGTACAGTGATTGAGATCACAAAACGGCCGACATTGTAGCGGTTTGTCAAATTAATAAAAACCCTCTAAATGTAGGGTTATTGCATTTATTTCGGCAATAATCCCAACCTTAAGACTGACGTCCGCGCACTATCCCTTTGGCCGCTAATTGCTCGAGTAACTGCATACAACCTTGCTCAATAATCTCTGGCGCCATTTGAGGATATGTAATTGTTAACCAATCAACTATCTCTTTAAAACCCGCTTGGCCTTGGGCTTGAAGAAATGCCAGCACCTGTGCGCTTAAGGGATTTAACTGTAAGAAGCACACTTCACAATCGGCATCTTGATAGAGACAAAAAAACACTGGCGTATCGAGTCGTTGCTGCGGACGATAATCCTGACGAATGTGCTGCACTTCAAAGTGATACTGCGCTACCCTCGCCGTCTGCGACAAACATAAAGCCTGCGTCGACATTTGCGCTGGGCTAAGTTGAGATTCATCCTCACTCGCCTGTGCGACCGCAACGGCCAACTCTAGCCATTCATAGTGCGCTAATTCGAGCATAAAAACAGGATCATTTGCCGTGGGCTGATATTCCTGCTGTAAAAAATCTAAAAACTCACCCGCGATATCGATAAAGATGGGCGATTGACAATCATGTTGACTGAAAAAACGCTGCACCAAAGTCAGCCAATCCTCCTCAGAATACAAACTTTTCAGCACGGGGAAGCCGTTCGACACAAATCCCAGCACATTATTAAAAAATAACTCGCGGTAAACCTGCATACGCCGGAAATCAGTATCCACGGGCAATGGCGAAGAGGGATCGCGGATATAATCGATAAAGGATTGCTGCACTTGCTTAAAATCCATTAGGCGCTCCTCTTTACGGCATGAGCGCTATTTTGGATGTGAGAGCTGGGCGCCGCCGCTTGATAAGCGTGGATTTGATTTAGCTCGAGCAACAATTCAGCAGTTGTCGGCACATTAAAGTCACGCTCCAGCAAAGTCGGCTTTACCCCATGCAAGGCATAACAGCGCTGCAATAATGTCCAGACGGGATCGTTAATGGCTGCGCCATGGGTATCAATGAGCAGATCTTCAGCTTGTTTGTAGTGCCCAGCAATATGCAGATAAGCGATGCGCTGCGTCGGCATGGCATGTAAAAAGGCATCGGCATCGTATTGATGGTTTATCGAGTTCACATAGATGTTGTTCACATCCAGTAGCAGTTTACAATCGGCTTCTTGCAGCACGGCATTAACGAATTCAAGTTCTGTCATTTGCGCACCTGGAGCGGCATAAAAAGACACATTTTCTAAAATAAGCGGCCGCTCTAGAATATCTTCTACTTGCTTGACCCGCGCCGCCACATGCTTCACCGCAGCGTAGGTAAAAGGGATAGGCATTAAATCATATAAGTGACCTTGCCCTGAGCAATAACTTAAATGTTCGGAATAGACTTGGATTTGATGTAAATCCATAAAGGTTTTGATATTTTTTACAAACGCGAGATCTAAAGGTTCAGGGCTACCAATAGATAAACTCAAACCGTGGCAGTAGAAAGTATGTTGCTCAGTCAACTCACGAAATTGGCGGCCAAATTTACCACCTAAGGTCATCCAATTCTCAGGCGCCACTTCAAAAAAATTAATAGCATCAGGCACCTGTAAACAAAATTCACTGAGCATTTCTCGTCTTAATCCCAGCCCTACCTGTGCCGTATTTTTTTGATCATTCATAGAACCTCACGAACGCTAACCTGTAATCGCTTAAGAATAAAACACAAGAGACCAGCGCTGGCTGGCCTCTTTAGGCTCAATTATCCCAATAACTGCAGGGATAAAACTAACCCACTTTACTTCACTTCTTTTTTAACGGCTTCGACTTTAGCATCCACTTTTTCGGCGGTTTTCTTCATGTCAGCACCGCATTTCGCTTCGCCACATTTCCCCTCATGAGCTTTATCTGCAGCCGCTTTTTTCATCTCAGCACCGCATTTAGCCTCACCACACTTGCCTTCTTTGGCTTTTTCAGCGGCGGCTTTCTTCATGTCTGCGCCGCATTTGGCTTCACCACATTTGCCTTCTGAACCGACAATTTGATAGCCCGCATCCATAGCTTCAAAACCAAATGGGTTAGTTTGTGCATTGACAGCAAAAGCTGAACTCATCACAACTGAACCTAACGCTACTGCAACTGCTGTTTTTTTAACTGAATTCATAAATAATCCCTTCTTGTTTATTGAGTAATAATGACCAACAACAGTTTAAGTAGCTGGCTTATAACAAAAGACCTGCCTTATTTCGATTCTATTGCAAAAAATATCACTAAGTCACAGAAATGGTCAAAATATCCTGCTAGGACAATCAGTTTAGCTTGGATTTTATTTATTGGCGTACCTATTCATCCTCCTTCACTAGGCCACTTTGTAACTTAGGGCTGATAAGGTAGAATGCTCGCCCTTTGCAACAGATATGGGTTTACTGCAGTGCGTGTGATTTTGGCTCCAATGGAAGGTGTAGTAGACGCTTTGATGCGTGACATCCTATCGACCATCAATCCCTACGATTTGCTCGTCACCGAATTTGTGCGAGTGGTAGACCAACTGCTGCCTGAAAAGGTCTTTCTCAAACTGTGTCCTGAACTGCTCAACAACGGCAACACCCCTTCAGGTACGCCAGTACGAGTACAATTGCTTGGTCAAGAACCCCAATGTATGGGCGAAAATGCCCTGCGTGCCATTGAGCTAGGCTCACACGGTGTTGATGCAAACTTTGGCTGTCCAGCAAAAATTGTTAACCGCAGTAAAGGTGGCGCCGTATTATTGCAATATCCTGAGAGTGTGCACGATATTGTCAAAGCCATGCGTCAAGCAGTACCAAAAGAGCATGCCGTAACGGCCAAAATACGTTTGGGCTATGAAGATAAGTCACTGTTTATGGAAAACGCCATTGCTGTGTATGAAGCCGGTGCAACTGAACTTGCCATCCATGCGCGCAGCAAAGTCGACGGTTACAGACCGCCAGCCTACTGGGAATACATCACCGAAGTGCGCAAACGTTTGCCGATCCCAGTGATCGCCAACGGTGAAATTTGGAACAGTGACGATGCTAAGCGTTGTATCGAGGTCACGGGCTGCGACAGTATCATGATCGGCCGCGGGGCAATTTCATTGCCGAACTTGGCAGATACTATCAAGACAGGAGCTACTCCTTATACTTGGGCGCAAACCTTAGGGCTCATGCTCAGTTATACCCAAAGGGAACTCAATGGCCGTAAGAGTGACTATTATCCAGCCCGGATCAAACAGTGGTTCACCTATCTCAGCCGTCAATATCCCGAAGCCGATACCTTGTTTAGGGAACTGCGAGTCTTTAAAACAACGGAAGAAATTGTCCGCGTATTAGAAACGGCGCAACGGAACTTATGCGACGAATAATCGCGACGATATTTATGATAAAAGGGCTTTTGCCGTAGCACATATAATGCGATAAGAATGAAGTACTTTTTCGATTTTTAACGGCTAAAAAACCGAAAATGTGGCAGATACTTGATCTTTATCATAGTCGTTGATAGTGGAACTATTAGACTGGACGCCTAGAGTCAAATGAAATAGGCGATTTTACGTGAGCACCACCCATATCAGACATGAATTGTCAGAGCTTGAAGCTAATCTAAGGAAAGAAATAGGCGCGCTCCCTCTGTTCCTCGAAGCCATAGGGGAGCATTACGCTAGCCTGAGTCTGGCAGAATTAATTGATAAATTGGCTCAGACACCACTGGCTGAACACCCACTATTTTGCCGATTAAATAAACTTGATGCCGCCTTTTGCCAGCTCGACTTAGGTCTCTACGGTCTTTGCTCGGATTGTGAGGCAGAAATTGAAACCGAACGCTTAAGCCAAGATCCCACCGAACAACGCTGCACCTCCTGCGCCGAGCATTATCAGCATGAACACCGCCACGAACTGCGCCTCACGCATTGATAGCGCTCATTCGACATCCAGTAAACTGCCTTATAAGCAAAAAAACCTCCGCAAGCGGAGGTTTGAGTTATCCAGGGAGGGCGGACAACCTAAAACTTCTGGTTTATTCTCAGGTAATACGTTCTACCTAACACATCATATAAACCCACATTCACATCGCGATAATCGGCATAGGTGTAATAGTTTGGTGTTTCAGCATCAAACACATTATTCACCCCTACTGTGATAGAGCCGTTATAAGCATGGGTATAACCAAACTGAATGTTATGTTTAAAGTAATTATCGTAATCAACATAACGGTCGGTTTCTTCTAACTCGTTGAAATAACTTGCTGATTGATTACCAATATAAACAACTGTCCATGCGGCAGAGAAATCATCGTATTTCCAACTGGTCGCAAAGTTACCGCGCCAATCGGGCGAGTCAGTCGACCCTGCGTAGTCGATCATGTCTGCTTCAGCGTTATCCTGCTTTTTAAAATCAAGCACATGAGTTAAATCCAGTTTGAAATTGAAATCCCCAAAGCCTGTTTCTAAGTTATAAGCCGTAACAAAATCGATACCTGAGGTCTCAACTGTAGCTAAGTTACGAACTCCGGCTTCAATATATTCAATCTTGCCATCAGGACCGCGCGTCACATAGGGAGAAGAACCATTCTTGATTTCATCACGCAGGATATCATCCACATCAATTGACTCAATTTTGTTGTCATAGGTGATTGAGTAATAAGATAACTCCAAGTTCCATGCGTCAGTGACATTCCAAACGCCGCCAAAGGTTAACGAGTTACCCTCTTCAGCCTCTAGATCAGGATTCCCTCCATACCAGGTTTTATGTTGATTATTAGTCGCGCAATATATGGCATCCACGTTACCAGGTTCATTACACCATAAAGAATCAACACCCTTCTCAAAACTCAAGGATTGAGACGAGAACATTTCGCTCATATTCGGCGCACGGAATGAGTCACCATAGCTAGCACGCAGTAATAACGTGTCTATAGGACGCCAGCTTAAACCAAACTTAGGCACCACGGCATCGAAGGTCGATGAATTAACAACTTCCCCCTGAGGCCCTGTGAGAGTTCCTTCCTGCTCATAGCGCTCATAACGTACTGCGGCAGAAAACTCAACATTGGCAGGTAAGCCAACTTGGAGTTCCAAATAAGCGGCACTACGGTCACGCGTGGCATCCACATCATCACCACCCGAACCGCCGGAGATAATACCCGCGGCCGATTCTGGATCACTGGTTTGCTTAAACTTGATCATTTCATATTCAAGACCGCCGACCATAGCGACCGAAAGATCACCGTCATCGAGCAGTAAGGTCGAAGCAAGACCATCCAATTGAGTACTTTCAAATTTGCCCTGATAAACCCCAGTATGCGCAGCTTTACGATACAGATCTGTCATCTGTTGATCCCACTGCTCATAACTCATGCCAGAGGTATTGAAAATATCATATTGCTCTGAATCAATTTCTTGCTGAATAATATCGTCGTTCAGTAAATTATAATTAAAACTATTTGTCGTCGATGTTGCGTGCTGGGCATTTAATTCCCAGTCGATACCATTCCCTGAATCTATTGTACCAACAAAGCCACCTAGAATATCAAAGTTGTTGGTTTCAGTTAATGTATCTCGCTCGCCAAGTTGCGCGCCTCGCATAGAAATCACTAATTCTTCGCCAACTGGATTATACTTATTATCGGCACTCATCACAGGGGTATTCGTTGATACTGGCGTACCCGCATAACGGGTTTCAGTTTCTGCTAATGAAGCAGAAGCACGACCTCGGAATTTTATATTCTCAGAAATCTCATAGGAGAAATTAGATAACAGCGAATTACGAGTTTGATCGCCAAATAACTTAGTGACATTACCATGATTATATAAACAACGACCATCACCTGAGTCTATGGTATTTTCCGTTTTTTCACATATATCTGAATTACTATACCAGCTACCGTTGCCAGGTCCATATTTACCGTTTGGTACTGAGCTATATCCACTATATGCGTTATAACTTGAATCGTCCATTCGCCAAATATCACGATCCATTACCGCTTTAGTATCATAATATTCATAGGTTAGCGTGATATTGCCTTTATCAGTATTAAAGCCCGTTGCAAGTGATAAACGGTTGGCATCGCCTCCTTCTACGCTTGGTTGCTCAGTACTGTAATCAAGCTGAAACCCTTCAAACTCTTTCTTAGTGATAATGTTTATCACACCCGCAACCGCATCGGAACCATATACTGCCGAGGCGCCATCACGCAGGATTTCAATACGCTCCACGATAGCCATAGGGATAGAAGATGTATCGGCCACAGAGCCAGAGCTTGAACTCGTGCCAGGCATACGGCGTCCATCTAATAACACTAATGTCGCAGACGATCCTAAACCGCGTAAATTGACATCACTGGTTGAGCTTGCTCCTGATCCATAGCCAGAAATACCACGCCAAGAACCAAAGCTGTTTATCGCGGAGTTATTCAATACGTCAGCAACGGTTTTTTCACCCGTCATGGCAATATCCGCAGCATTAATGACAGTCACGGGTGAAACAGTTTCCATATCAACTTGTTTAATACGAGAACCCGTCACTTCAATGCGTTCAACTTTCGCATTTTCTTCTGCTGCATTTACCGCCGCAGAAAAGCCTATTCCAGAAAAAACCACACTGCTTGTCGCCACTGTAATTAAACTAGTACGAACGGCTTTGGCCGTTAAACTTAAATAGCGCATTAATCTCTCCTTGAGGTAAATAAAACCCTATGTTTGTTATTTTTATATTTGGCATGCGAACTCTATTTCGCTGTAGGGATAATGTTAATGCGCAACATCTAAGTCAACCATTAAAAACAATTAATCTCAAATTAAAACAAATTGACACAAAATAAATCAACTTGAATATAAGATATCCGGATATACATCATGGGGTTAAGCAATACAGACCTGTTGAATATATTAAATATTTAATTTGATACAATAAATCTTAATTGTTAACTAAAAGAATACCGAGAAACTCACACCACAAATGAATCAAAGTGTATCTAAAATAAAACGCTGAATATTAATTTACACTTAGTTCAATATTAATTAACCATAAAAAATGCCACTCATTTGAGTGGCATTAATATTGAAACACTGAGTAATGATTGATTACTTAAAGTTGGCAACCTTCAACACTTTTTGAGTTCTCATAAACAATATCGCCTACAGGATTGTAGTCAGCAGCTTTAATCACTTGTTTCTCTTTCAAGAAAGAATAGAGTAAATCAGCATCAACAAAACCCGTTTGAATTGGGCTGGTTAGTTTAGGATAACCGTCACCACCCGCAGCATTAAAGCTAGGTACAGTGAACTTATAAGTGGCTGTTGGGCTAAAATCCTTGCCACCGATGTCGCTGATGTTGGCTGTTTTAGCCACACAGTCAATGGTCATTTTAACACCAGTGATTTGTGCATAACCACCAGAACCAACTTGAAGACTGCCGACTGCGCCTAAATAAGCCGCAACTTCAGTACCCGTCATTTCGTTAAGGGTAACCATATTACCAAATGGCTGAACAGTCAGCACGTCACGGTAACTAATGTTGCCTGGTTGGATAGATGCACGTACACCGCCTGAGTTCATTACACCAAAATCAGCAGTCACTTTAGCACTTTGTGCCATCGCTAACATACGGCCTAAGTTAGTTTGCTTATTACGCACGTTTGCACGCTCACCATCTAACAGGGCATCCGTTGTCGCAATGACTTCGTCTAACTTAGCTTGACCTTTCTCTTGATAGTAAGAAAGCAGCTCTTTTAACTCTGAATCCGGTTCAATTTTAGTGCCAGCTAAGTCAGCAGTTTTCTTACCAGCATCATCCAGTTTGCGCATATTCACAGGGACAAGCTTGTAGCTCGCTAGATGGAGTTCACCGTTAAAGTATTCAAAATCTGCACGGCCAACATATTTACCCCATTCATGGGCTTGCATGATCCAAGTGCCATTTTGTTTATCAGGTGCACATGCATCACCAGGCTTAAAGGCTGCATAAGCTTTGTTGTCAGTTCCCGGTTCCATACACACTGGATTCTGTGAATGACCACCGATAACAACTTGTAAATCCCCTTCTTTCAATGCGCGAGCCATAGCCACATCGCCAGGGGCATTACTACCATTTTTACCATCTGCGTAATGACCCATGTGCGTGGTAGCGAAAATGATATCTGCTGCTTTGGCATCTTTAATTTCTTTAATCACTTTAGCAACTTCCACCTTGGGATCGGTGAATGTTAGATCGCTAATGTATTCTGGATTACCAATCTTAGCAGTGTCTTCTGTCGTTAAACCAATAACAGCAACTTTAAGACCATTAATGTCAAATACTTTATAGGCATCAAAATAACGTTCGCCAGGTTTGCCTTCGGCATTTTTACGGTAAATGTTCGCCGCTAACATAGGGAATTCAGCAAGGCGACGCTGCATATCAAGTACTGATAACGGATTGTCAAACTCATGGTTACCAACAGCCATGGCGTCATAACCGATTTTATTCATGCCCGTAAAGTCTGGTATGGCATCTTGAAGATCAGATTCTGGTACACCCGTATTAATATCACCACCAGATAATAATAAGGTTTGACTGCCATTCTTACTCACTTCTGCACGAATTTGATCAACCAGAGTTTTCTGAGCGGCTAAACCATATTCACCATCACTGTTTTCCCAGAAACGGCCATGGTTGTCATTGGTATGTAAAACGGTAAAGGTTTTACAAGCACTTCCCGCTTCAGCACACGTTGTTGGAACTTTATCGTCATCACTATTATTACAACCCGCAAGTGCAGCGAGAACAGCAGTTGCAACTAATCCTTTAATAAGCATATGTCTCATTACATCAACCCCTTGATTTTAATTATTTTATCATAGAAAGATTGCCGTGAACTCCATCAAGTTCAGCGTCACGGATAATAGCAAATAATAAAGATAAATTGTGTCATTTTTATTAAAAACTTGACATTTATATGAAATTTGGCGGGCATTTTAAGAAGGATTTGTTTCATATAAAAAATAAGCTGAATGACTGATTTTTATATATTTAGAGAATACAAAATAAAAATGGAATAAATGGATTTTAATCGTTTGTTATAAATAACTTAGGAAATATGAAAAAACATCGCGATTGTTCCTTTAAAAAAACAAGCATGAGTAAATTTCAACTTACCGCATGATGTTTTTATAAGCAATTAGACTTATCTACATTTCAAATCGCTGTAATAACCAATTAGAAATCGCTTTCAATTGTTCAGGAATGACAGAATGAGGCATTGGATAAGTCTGCCACGTAACATGATAGCCGCCCGCCGTTAAGGCTTCTTTTGCTAACATTCCAGCGGATAATGGTACAACATCATCCTGTAGACCGTGTTGCTGTAATATGGGTGTATTGCGATTCGCCGCACTTAATTCAGCGGGTAACACATCGCCCGTCGGCAAATAGCAAGACAACGCCATAATCCCTGCAAGTGGCTCAGGGAAACGCAGTCCAGAGAATAAACTCATTACTCCACCCTGACTGAATCCCGCTAATACGATACGTTGGCTCGCAATACCCGCCGCGATTTGTTCATTAATTAATGCGGCAACCATTTTCTCCGACTCAAGCACGCCTTGCATATCGGCTCTGTCATGCAAATCCATGCTTTTAATATCGTACCAAGCGCGCATAACGTAGCCACCATTAATGGTCACGGCTTGCTCTGGTGCATGGGGAAAAATAAATCGAATAGCATGATCTACAGGTAAGCCTAATGCAGGCACTACGGGAGCAAATCCTGCCCCCGAATCCCCTAATCCATGTAACCAAATAACCACAGCCGTAGCAGGCGTCTTAGGTTCGACAACAATACGCTCAAGAGAAACTGACATACTAAAAATTCCCAATTCGATATTAAACACTCATCAACTAAAAAATGATGATAAATCTATACGTTAAACACTCATCACCACTCGGGCACAGGTTATTCAGCATCCATGCCCAGCACATCTTGAATCGCACGTAACTGAGTATTTGAGTCCAATACTAAGCTCCAACGTACACCGCCACCATCGGCGATCAGCATAGGAGGCTGACGTCTCAAGCCGATATCCTCAGCACTCGCTTGCAGTACGATACTGGCAACGTTGAGGCGCACTTGAACCTCGAACTCAGTAACGATTAACTTACCCTGCGAAAAATCTAACACCATTTTGATAACCGCCCTATGTGAAAACGCCGTCATCATAGCAAACTTGTGCTCTTTTACCGATGGCATTTCCTGACCAGCATCCAAGCCATTAAAGTTTGATTACATTTGAGCTAACAGTGAGATAACAAATCCAGTGAATTATCAGGTAAACTTTTGCGCTAATAGAGTGGGTTAACAGAAAACCAAGCTGAATTGATGGTCTTATCTCCCCAAACTCGAACTAACATACTTCATCATTAGGCTACTATAAATAATGCTTTCACTTCGCCGAACAGTCCTTTGCAGCACCCTAGTCTTTGCCCTGCAACTACTTCCCTGCGCTTATGCCAATAGCACTCCAAATACCTTAACCACTGAGCCTACTGCAACTGTTGTACAAGCTGATACGCAGCAGAACCAAGATGCACTGACCTACGCCAATTACACTGAAGTCAGCGTGAGTCATTTGGAACTAACTCTTACCGTCGATTTTAAGCAAAACCGCTTATCCGGTGAAGCCACCCTCGATTTAGCTTGGCATAAGGCGGGGACAGAACTCATCTTAGATACCCGAGGTCTGACGATTAACAGCGTAAGAGCTTTAAATACAGCTGGGGAATGGCAAAGCGTGCCATTCACGTTAGCCAAAGTGGACGCTGTAAAAGGCGCCGCGCTAACCATCAAACTTGCTGATGAAAATAGTCAAAAGGTCAAAATCAATTATCACACATCGAATAATCCGTCTGGTATTCAATGGTTAACTCCTGAGCAAACCCAAGGTAAACAGTTGCCTTTTATGTTCAGTCAAAGTCAGGCTATTCACGCCCGCAGTTGGATCCCACTGCAAGATACGCCAGCCGTTCGCCAAACCTATAGCGCAACGATTACGGCCGATAAAGCCATAACTGTGGTCATGAGTGCCGATCGTAAAACCCTGTCGAGCACTCAAACCCAATTCACTATGCCGCAGGCTATTCCAGCTTATTTGATTGCTATTGCGGCAGGACATTTAAAGTTTGCTCCCTTAGATAACATCTCGGGCATTTGGGCTGAGCCAGAGATCCTCGACAAAGCGAGCAAAGAATTTGCCGACACGCCAGAAATGATCAAAATCGCGGCTAAACGTTATGGCGATTACCCTTGGGGACGTTATGACTTGCTTATCTTGCCACCAAGTTTCCCCTTTGGCGGCATGGAAAACCCGCGTTTGTCTTTTATTACACCCACAGTAATCGCGGGTGATAAAAGCTTAGTGAGCCTCATCGCCCACGAACTTGCGCACTCGTGGTCGGGTAATTTAGTGACCAACGCCACTTGGCGCGATCTCTGGCTTAATGAAGGTTTTACGACCTATGTTGAGAACCGCATCATGGAAGATCTCTATGGTCGTGACCGAGCGCTGATGGAGCAAACCATCGGCTACTCTGAATTGCTTGCCGAGCTTGCAGAACTTACTCCTGCCGATTCAGTGCTACATCTCAATCTCGGTAAACGTTCGCCCGACGAAGCCTTCAGCGGTGTCCCTTATGTAAAAGGCCAGTTGTTCTTAATATTTTTAGAGCAAAAATTTGGCCGTGAACGCTTCGACACTTTTGTAAAAAGCTACTTCGATCATTTTGCATTTCAGAGTATTACTACGGCGCAATTCCGTGAATATTTATCTTTGAATCTATTAAACAAATATCCCCATCTTGTCAGTGAAGGCGAAGTGGATACTTGGATTGAAGGTCAAGGTTTACCGTCATTTCTTGTGCCGCCTAATTCCCATGCCTTCGATGATATTGATGCTCAAAGACAAACTTGGCTCGAGGGTAAACTCAGTGCAAGCGAGTTGAAAACCAGCACTTGGACAGTCCACCAGTGGTTAAGATTCATCAATGAAATGCCAAGGATCAATCTAGATCAAACCAAACTTGCCGAGCTAGATAAGGCGTTCCATTTTACGGGCACTGGCAACAGTGAAATTGCTTTCGCATGGTATTCACTCGCCCTAGACAACGGCTATTACGCAGTACTACCCGCATTAAAACAACACTTAACCCATATTGGCCGCATGCGCTTAATCGTGCCTTTATATCAAAAGCTAGCAAGCTCTGATAAATACGACTGGGCCAAAAGCGTCTATATCAGAGCTCACAGCGGCTACCATCCCCAAACCCAAGCAAGCCTAGATATGATGTTTGCCGACAAACCACTCGAGCATGAACATAGCCATTAGCGAGATAAGGAGCCATTAGCGAGATAAGGAGCCATTAGCGGTTGCGACAATCATTAAGCCATTAGCACCATAAAAACAAAAAGCCCAAACCTAGGTTTGGGCTTTTGCTATTCAGTCTTAAGACTCGATTCATTCAACTCATACTGAACTTATACTCCACTCACATTGAGTCAAATAGAAGCCAAATTCGAAGACGAGTCCGAAGCCTAAAGATTAGTGGTGATGACCACCTGCACCATGGGCATGACCGTGGGCGATTTCTTCATCACTCGCATCACGGGCACCTACGACTTCAATATCAAATGTCAGTTCGCGGCCGGCTAATGGATGGTTTACATCCACAGTCGCCATAAACTTACCCATTTTAACGATAGTCACTTGGCGCTGACCTTGGTCGGTATTAACCACAGCTGTCATGCCTGGTTTCCACATAGTCGCACCCAGTAAATGCTTAACTGACACACGTTGGTGTGCGTCAGCATCAGCTACACGCTCACCGTAGGTTTCAGCGGCAGGCAAGGTTACAGTGAACTTTTCACCTATGGCTTTACCGTTTATCGCGTTTTCTACACCAGGCATCATGTTGTCATGACCGTGTAAATAGGCAATAGGATCGCGACCTTCGTTCGTCTCGATCACTTCACCTTTCTCGTCGCGCAGTGTGTAGTTAAACTGCACAACCATATCGTCTTTAATGCTCATCGAATATCCTTTGATTTTCTTCGATTTCAATTGTGGGCCGAGCTTAACAAAACTGTGCTTTTCACTCCACTTTTTTATCCGGCCTCAAAGCACTCAAAACCCACAGCGAGCGCTCTTTGGCTACAGTAACTAAAGTGATAGTCCTAAAGCAGTAAACACCTCTGGGCTTGGGAAGCCATCGGCAATCATCTGTTTGCTACGTTGAAAGGCTTGCAACCCTGCCATAGAGTTACGTCCCAACACACCATCAGGCTTACCAACATCAAATCCAGCCTCGTTCAGTTTTGTTTGCAGTTGCTTTACTTGCTCGCGGCTTAAGCGTGGTTGCTCAGGCGGACTGACTGTCAAGGGTTGTCCACCATTAATACGATCGGCCAAGTGCCCTACCGTAATGGCATAAAATTCGGAGCGATTCCAACGCATGATCACATTAAAATTCTCATAACCTAAAAAGGCTGGGCCTGTGTGTCCCGCAGGCAAATACAGCGCAGCTTGAATATCGACGGCAGGCAAAGGTTGCCCATTCGACTGCGTTACATTGAGCGCAGCCCATTCAGATAACGACAAGGGCTGTTTCGCACCTAAATGACTGTAACTAAAATCCTTTGGCAACAAGACTTCACGCCCCCAACGCTGATTACGCTGCCAACCTAAGTGCTGCAAAAAATTCGCGGCAGAAGTGAGCGCATCTGTAGTGCTATTCCATAAATCGGCCTTACCATCGCCATCGCCATCGACCGCATATTTGGCATACGCAGAAGGCATAAATTGCGTATGTCCCATAGCACCTGCCCATGATCCCACCATAGTGTCATCATCGAACTGATACTTTTCTTTCAGTTTTAAGGCTTGCATCAGCTCTATGGTGAAATAATTGCTACGGCGTGGCTCACAGGCCAAAGTCGCCAGCGAATTCAATACCGACATTTTGCCTTTATAGGAACCGTAGTTCGTTTCCAGCCCCCAAAAAGACAAGATATATTGCGGCGGAACGCCGTATTTTTGCGCTAATTGATTGAGTAGAACACTGTGCTTTTGCAATAAGCGGCGGCCTTCATTGACCCGCCATTCGGTCGCGCGCTTACTGAAATAATTATCAAATGTCTGGCTGAATTCGGGTTGCTGTTGGTCCAGCTCAATCACTCGAGGGACAAATTTCAAGTTCGCAATGGTAGAGTTTATCGTCGCCTCTGACAGGCCTTCTGCACGTGCCCGCGCTTGCAGTCCAGTCAAGCACATTGGAAACGCCTCAGCATTAGATTGTACACTAACACTGATATCGGGCATTTGATTGACTTCAGCAGCTATGCCACTTGCTTTAGAGCTGGTTGCATTAGCACTCGCCGTTGGCGCACTTGAACAGGCACTCAGACTGACACAGGCGGCAATACTCGCAAACAGATAAGTTAACCCTTTAATTTTAATCAAATCAACAACTCCAATATTTGATCTCACAACAATGACACAGTAATCACACTGCTGTGGCTAAACACGACAATATTCCGTCTTCAAGAGGGAATTGCCCTAGAGAGATATTCGCCTTGGCATAACGAGTTAAAGGTTAGAATCCAAAACACCTTTAACGGCCAAAAGCATAGAAGACACGTTTCTCAGCTACGTAAAGCCCCTATCTAAGCCACATTTAGTCAGTAAAACAGCCTGTACCAAGGCGACTCATTATCGATAATCCTGACCCATAGTGACACGTAACACAATCCTTATCGCCATAAATACCTTGCGGCATAGGCTTATTGCTCAGTTATCCAACACAAAAAAATTCTTAACAAAGAATCCCTTGGTATCGCAGCACGTTACCGTATAATGGATAAGTTAACAGCACACATCAAAGAGACCTATCATGACTGAAATCAATGCGGCTTTGGCTGGCTTTATCAAAAATGTAAAACAACATCAGACGCTTTGGGGTCTAATGGATGAAACTGGCGAAGGCTGGGTCGTTTGTGATTCTTCAGAATTTGAAGACACAGATGTGATGCCATTATGGTCAAATGAAGCTACTGCAAAATCCCATTGCAGCGACGAATGGCACGACTATCAACCCGTTTCTATTTCATTAGAAGAATTTCTAGAATATTGGGTCTCAGATCTAAACGACGATGGTGTATTGATCGGTGTTGATTGGCAAACCGATGAAGATTGTCTTGAACTTGATCCAATTGTTTTAGCAAAAGATTTGGTTGATGTTGAAGAAGTTTAATCGCTTCAGTATGCCATTGATGATATCAAGGACTGAGGTGCTCATTCCTTGATGTCTGCTATTCCGCTTATCGATATTCCCTTCGACAAACGCCATACCTGCTGGTTTTGTGGCGAACCGAGCCATCAACACTTCGAATATATTGCACACACACATACACCACATTCTTCATTAGCTGTGCCCGCCTGCAGCGAATGTTTGCGATTAGCCAAACAACATACTCTTAGCTCCATTTGGGATTGTCGTATGGCCGTCAAAGATGCACTGATGCGTATTTATGCGAAACACCTCGCCATTGGGATTAATTGGACCGAAGAAGAGCTTGCTGAGTCCGAATTCTCCTGCAAAGTGTTTGAAGGTTTTAAAAAAAGTGCTTGGATGATGTACCAAATTGCCCGCGACCGTATCAATGCACCCGGTTGGCCACTGGTATTAGAGGGCGAAGAAATTGACGACCAAGGTTATAGCGCAGGTTTTGAATTCGATGGCGTGACTTTTAATTCAGTCAATGCCGCTATCCAATACTATTCGACGCAATTCACTTTAGATCCACAGTTTTTTGCCGAACTTGTGCGCCTCGTCGGTCGAGCAAGATTCAACTATGCCTTAAGGCTCGCCCGTATCCATATCGCCGCCGCCAAAGAAATGAAGCGCCAAGTATTAGACGATGTAGCAGCCGAATTAGCGTTATAATCGAGCGAGTTATAGGTAGTGGGTTGGCAGATGTTTGCAGAAAAGCAGTTGAAAAGGTAGCAGTTAAAAGAATGTGATTCAAAGACCGTATTAAAAACTGTTATTAAAGCGTTCCTTAAAAACACTAAACCTACCGATGATCGACTCAAGGTCAATCACCGATAGTTCGAATCTCAAAATGCGATCAGTGATTGATCACTTGTCTTAATCTTTCTTGCACCACTTCCACCAGCAAATCCGGTTGGAACTTAGAAATAAACTTATCACAGCCCACTTTTTCAACCATGGCATGGTTAAAACTGCCACTCAACGAAGTATTTAAGGTGATGAATAAATCCGACATAGCTTTATCGCTACGCACTTCAGAAGTGAGCTTGTAACCGTCCATTTCGGGCATTTCGGCATCGGTAATCATCATCAATAATTCTTTAGCAACTTGTTTACCTTCATCACGCCATTTCTGCAATAACGTCAGCGCTTGTAGGCCATCAGATGCCTCAATAATTTCGATACCCAGTTGGCCTAACGTTTCACGCACTTGACGTCTGGCGGTCGATGAATCATCCACTATCAGGATTTTTCTACCTGGCATTTCATGGACTAAGGTTTCGTCGAGTACACCTTCAGATAAACGGATATCGTAGTGAATGATCTCCGCCAAGACTTTTTCTACGTCGATAATAGACACTAACTGCGACTGACCTTGATGCTCTATGCGAGTAATTGCCGTTAGATAATTATTACGCCCAGCCGTTTTCGGCGGCGGCATAATATCGCTCCAAGTCATGTTGATAATGTGTTCAACCTTACCGACTAAGAAACCCTGCACACTGCGGTTATATTCTGTGATGATCATATTGGCATCTTCGTTAGGCGGCACGGGCTTAAACCCTATGGCCGAACGTAAATCAATCACGGGGATAGAAATCCCACGAATATTAGCAACACCAGAAATATGCGGATGACTACCCGGCATCGCATTCAAGGGAGGAAGCTTGACGACTTCTTTGACTTTAAAGACGTTAATGGCAAATAACTGCGTGGAATTAATGCTAAAGAGCAACAACTCAAGTCGGTTCTCACCAACGAGTTTGGTACGCTGATCTACGGTTGCAAGTACGTTTGCCATAATGCTGCTTCTCTACTCTTGAGGAAAATCCTTTCCCCACATGCGACGGATTAGCTCAAATTATAGCGGTAAACTCCCATGAAGAACCATGCCGAGAGTCTATTTTATCTAAAAATTACAACCACTCTCGCAAAGTTCGGCCATAAACTTCGTTTAGCGCATCGCAGATATCTATATCCCTAAGCTGATATCTTCAGATAATACGCGGCATTGCTAATATTTGGTCTTAGTGTTAACGCGATCATTTAATCCTAACGATTCAATTTAGGTTAATCATCAACTCTAACGCCTAACGCAATATTTTCTGGGCGAGCACCATACCCGCAAGATTAAAGGCATTTCTATCGCGGACAATCTCAAATCCCAGCTGGCGCAATACCGTTAACAACTCACTATGATTAAAGCGATTCTGCTGTGGATGCTCAAATAAGCGCCGGCTCAATGGATTACAAATTGCGGCACGATATAAATCCTCTATCACAAAGTATCCGTTCGGTTTTAGCACCCTTGCAACTTCCTTAATGGCCGCTTGCCACTCTGGAATATGGTGGAATACGGCAAAATCAAACACCATATCAAACTCGCCATCGCCAAAGGGTAAACATGTTGCATCAGCAACCGAGAAACTCAACCCTTTTAACCCTTGCGGCCGAGATTGCCAACGGGATTGTGCGGAGGCAACCATTTCAGGATCGATATCCACGGCCGTGATATGTCCCGCGCCAAAATGTTCGCGGATCAACTGAATGCCGTTACCAAACCCACAACCTATTTCTAATGCGCGTTCGCACAAAGCCATAGGTTTTGGCATCATAGACGTTAGTAAAGGCGCTTCGAGATGATTTTGTAGCCAAAAACGTAATGGATGCTGAACGATCTTTTTCTCAAATGGATTTAATTTCATGCCATCCTCTCACTATGGGTAAACTACTGTTGAATAATTTTACTGATCGAACTGCCATTATGGTACGTAATGATAAGAACATAAGTTCACCAGAGGCCACGATGAAATTACCTCTTTTTCCATTACCTATTTGTTTATTGCCCGAAGGTTACACGCAACTGCGGGTATTTGAACCTAGATATAAGCGCTTGGTCGCCGAATCATTAAAGTCAGGCCAAGGCTTTGGCTTATGTATGCTTGAAGAGGATGGTAAAACCATTCAGCCCATAGGCACCTTAGTGCATATTATTGATTTTGAAACCTTACCAGACGGACTATTAGGGATCAGTATTCAAGGTTCAAAACGCTTTAAACTTGATAAAATCAGTGTCGAAGCTGATGGTTTAAAGCGCGGAGACGTCAGTTTAATCGACAATTGGCCTGCTGTACGTATTGCGACCGATGAACGTTACTTGAGTCAAATGTTACAAAACATTCTTAAGGAATATCCGCAACATCTCAAGCACTACCAAACAGAACAGTTCGATGATATCGCTTGGGTCTGCCAGCGCTGGCTAGAAATATTACCCGTACAAGCATCCGAAAAGTACACCTGCATTAATGCCTTAGATCATATTATGACCCGAGATCTATTGCGGGCCGTCATTAAATAATACTGTGAATGATCCTTTATTTAAGCCACTTCGTATTGATTGAAAGTTTGACAGCAAAACTGGGCTCAGAAGTACAACACACTTCTCAATTTTGTCGTTACTGATATCACACTCAGCACTCACGACTGGGATAAGAGCGAAAATAATGGAAAATATTCAATCACAAAGCAGGCAAACTCGGTATCATGTCCCAATCACGTCTCTGACTAATTCGGCTATGGATAACGAAATTCCAGCTTCCCAAACCTGCGAGCCTCAAGCGGATGCTTTAATCACGTTTATGCTACAAGTAGCAGACAACCGAGACAGAGCCGCCTTTGGTCACTTATTTCAGCATTTCATGCCCAAGATCCGAGCCTTTGGTTTACAAAGACTGAATCAACAAGGATTGGCGATGGATTTAGTACAAGAAACCATGACCAGCGTTTGGACTAAGGCTCATCTATATAATGCAGAAAAAGGGTCAGTGACAACTTGGGTGTTTACCATCATGCGTAATCAATGTTTCGATATGCTTAGACGGGTACAACACAATAGAGAAGATACTTTCGGTGATGATATTTGGCCGCTGTGTGATGCGACCATGGCTCAAGACACACTCACTGATCACAAGTTGACGGCTAAATTACTCCAACATCTTGATGCCCTTCCCATAGCACAAAGACAAGTTGTGCAAGGCATTTACATGCAAGAACTCACTCAACAAGAGCTAGCCGATGCCCTAAAGGTACCAATAGGGACCATAAAGTCCCGTTTAAGATTAGGGCTAGAAAAGTTGAAAAGCTTCTTGGAGACACACAATGATTAAGCATCATCCCCAACAAGAATTACTCGTCAGCCATGCCAATGGGAACTTACCTTTATCAATGGCGATAGCAATATCCGCACACTGCGACCTATGTGAGACTTGTCGAGAGCAGCTTGCCCTATTCACAGAACAAGCTGCAAATTTAGCATTAAATCCTGATGGCGGTCATGCTGCAAATGATACGGGCGAAGAGTTGATGCACAGAGAGTATGTTGAGGTGCAACACTCTGGCGACAATCAAGAATCGGCATTGGACATTGACGCTATGATGGCGCAAATCATGGCTCAACCGGCAGCGACAAATGTGCCTAATAACGCCCCTATCGATGTCGACATAAAGCAACAGCATTACACTGTGCCCTCGGTGTTTCGTCAGCATTTGGCCCGTCCATGGCAAATATTAGGCAAAGTCAGTCGCATGCGTTTTGATGTCGACGAAACGAACACCCGCGCTAGCCTATTGCATATAGATGCCCAAGGTGAAATCCCCCAACATACCCATAAAGGTTATGAACTAACACTATTGCTAGCCGGAGAGTTTTCCGATCTTAATGGTGTCTATGTGCCAGGTGATTTTATCGTGCTTGACGGCCAACATCATCACTCACCGAAAACCATTAACGGTTGCTTATGCTACACAGTATTAGATGCACCGCTGCATTTTACCAAAGGTCTGAGTAAGCTACTCAATCCCATAGGTGAACTGATTTATTAAACCTTTTGACTGAGTTTTTAAACAACAGCAAACGCATAGATTCATTTATAAATTCAGTTTAATGAGTCCATTACATAACTGACTACGATTAATCCCATTAAAATGACCTATTTTAGTGGGATTTTTTATAACATTTACCTATAAAACGGCAATATTAACCTTAGTCAATTACCACAAAAATAAAAAACAACCCATAAACAGACCTAACTATACCTCTTTAAATCAAGTAAATAGCCACGAAAAATACACTTTAATTCAACATTAGCAAATAAATAATGACATCGAATAAAAATTAAACTTGCATAAGCCATTTTTATTGATATACTGCACGTCGTTTTGAGATACACCTTGTTGTTTACCTTTTTAACCCAGCCTGATATTTAGCAATCAGAGTTCGGTCCTCATAAAGAAAGCCTACTACAAGCAAAACCCCATAAGCTCAATCATTCGATATCACTAAAATCATGTGGTTATGTCTGTGAACTTACCGTTCTCCTTGTTGTCATAGTATTGTCATTAAGCTATGGTCAACTGGTTGAATCGAGTTATTCCATTGACGTAATCGACAACATGAAATATTTATCGATTAAGCATCTCTTGATTAATGAATCAAAGATGGGGTAACCTCGATACTCAATAGAACGAATCTTTCGCACAATTGCTAAGGATATTTTATAGTTACAACTATCTCACCTATGGGTGAATTAACAAAAAGGAGTGTGGCATATGTCATACAAAATTAATGGACATGAAATTACAGTGAACTTCCCTGTAGATTCAATCTCAGTAAATAAAACCTCAATTGCTTTTACCGATCGTCAAGGTAAAAACAGACAGACTTTTTCTAAACGTACAGAAGCCATCAGCTTTATGAAATGGTTATTGTCCGCGAACAAATAAGTCAAAAAGTAAGTAAAACGATAAGTTAAAAATTAATACCGCAGTACCCGTTTACTCAAGTGTATTTAATCGGTTTCCATTATCTTCGCAGTACCGAGCACTTAAGTAGACTGATAGCCGAATGTCACGAACACGCTATCCTTTTTTACGTCATTATGACGAGCACATTTGGTTCAGGCTGTATCTCTCTCACACAGATACCTGCCGAACCAAATGAGTCAAATCCAGCGTTAGATCACCTCTTTCCATTGCAGCATCCGCTAATATTCATACACATGAATACTGTTCAGCACATCATCTATGCCAAAACCCAATACTCAAATTGCCATGCAAACCTTGATAAACCAGATCAAAGAGACTATTCCATTCAATTTAGAAGAAGCACAACTGTGCCAGGGACAATGTTTAGGTTGTTCGAAGAAAATGCTGGAAATGTTAGATGCCGAAATCAGTTATTGGCAATTTAGTGAGGTGGCGCCTAGCCTAAAAGATTTAAAAAACCTCGAAAACATTGGCCGTCGTACCTATAAAATTCTTAAACGGAACCAGTTACTGTCTTAATCGCTTGTATTTGCATTTGACTATTTATGGGGCGCTTTACTTACACGACGTAAAATAAATTCAAAACTTAACTGACAATATGACCCTAATAGAAATCACATTGCCAGTTTTATCTTCGCTATTGTCGATAGCCGTTAAAAATCACAAATCGATAAGCTCAACTTCTAGACTCTGCCAACCTTGCGCGAATATCTGCCAAAGAATATTCCGTTAATAGTTCACCATCGGCAAATACGGGAACAAACTCGCAATTGTTGACATCTTGCCAGCTGGCTTGATCTTTAAGATAAAATTGACCCTGCTCATCTTTAAATACCGCTACTAAACCCTTAGCGGATTTTTTAGTGCCATCATCTGTTTTAGGATCTTTAAATATTTCTCTATCTTTACCATCAACTTTCGCAAAGGTCGCTTTCACGGCATAACCGTCAGTATCTCGGGTCACGTGTTGATAGGTAAAACTGCCAATCCCAAACACAATATTGGTTGACGCAAAACCTTTGGCCTTTAAACCAGCACAAATGGCTTCAGCACGTTCTATGGTGATTGAATCGCCATAGATCAGTCCAACATGGCTATTCAGCGCTTTGTAACCTTTGGCAGTTGTGCTACCCCCAAAGACGTCCCACAGACACTCAATAGCGCCTTTATATTCAGGACTCCCGATTGGTGCTTGTGGATCGCCACAAATGATCTTCACAGGGCAACCGGTATCAGGCCTAAACACCACTTTGCCATCGCGGGCAAGAATGCGGTCTTTTAACGCTAAGGTGAATTCTGTCATCACCTGCCAAAAATCCCAAGAATCTGAAACAATGCTGACAATGCCCGTAGGATAAATATCTTCAATCAGACGGCGGAACGTCTCTAATTCATTCTCCATGCCACCTGCACACATCACACTGTGCTCCGTTGCGGCCACACTGCCGCCAACGAGTTCATTATCACTATCGGCACGGTAATATTGCTCAAGAAAATCAATCGCGGGAATGGTATCTGTACCCATAAAACTGAGTAAATGGGCGGCGCCGCTCATTACCGCAGCCTCTGCACCATACATGCCGCGGAAACTAAAATCATGGCCCTGCCAATCAACAAATGCGATGTCACCATCGGTTTCTAGCGCGTAAGTCTCAAATATTTTGCGGTATTGCAGCGCGGTAGTAGCACTGGTACACATACCCCACACATTAGCGGAAAGGATGGTTTCGAGATAATTGGTCAACCAAAAGAACCGCTCATCGGTATTGTACAAAATCAAGCAAGGCACTTTTAATGGATACACTGAGCCTTCAGGTAATGCCATAATTTTAATTGGTAAATAACCTAAATCATGCAACTCCTCAATATGCTGAGTGCCAACATTATTCGGCCCGAGATAGTTATTGATACGGCGGGAGAATTGACGAATGACCTGATCTTTAGGTTGTTGAAAGAAATCACGGTTCCAACTGTCGATCAAGAAATGCTTGATAAAATACTGCAAGCCAAAAAACACCATTTGGTCTGTATAACCACGACGGGATTTACGGGCGGTCAAGTTACTAAAAATCACTTGAGTATTATCGGGATATTGACGACGGTGGTCGACTTTATAGCCATCAATGGCGGTAACGGGATTCAAGTACATAATATTTTCCTTAATGATTCATATAACTCAAAACAGCATGGCAATCACAGAACTCGCTCGAAATATGTGCAGGGACACCTAAACTATCGGTACAAAATAATCTGTCGATGCCCACCTCGCGCAGAGCCGATTCGCTGGCCTTATCTTCATAATGTGACACGATCAAAATGACGCTTTGGGCCCCCTTTTGCTTTAACTTGATGGCAAGTTCGATAAAAGTTCTACCACCAGCACAAATGTCATCGACGATTAAGCAGGTTTTACCCGATAAATCATCACAGAACACTTCGGTAGCGATAATATGACCATTGACCACATCGCGATGTTTATCGGCCCTGATCACCGGCATTCCCTGTAACGCTTTAGCTAAGCCGAATACTTTTTTATTCGCCCCCGCATCGGGCGAGACTAACACTAGCTCACCCGATAATTGGGCAGTGATAGCGGCGACAAAGCTGTGATTGTCTATAACCTGAACTCGGTCTAACAATGCGGCGGTGACATCGCTGTGAGGGTCAAATACAGTGACCGAAGCATATTGCTGCTGATTAATTAGGCTAGCATAGACTTTTACCGACAAGGCCTCACCGGCATTACACACCCTATCTTGGCGAGCGCCCGGCATATAAGGCAGTAACAGCTCAATTTGCTCTGCACCACTACGACGCAATGCATCAGTTAACAACAAGAGCTGCATGATGGAATGATCGCCACGATAACCGAAGAAAACTGTGACGCGTTTCGCTGGAGGAACCAGTAGTTGAACATGGTTTTCCCCCGCACCAAATTGAAATAAACGGTAGTGAGTCTCATCGCTAGCTGCGGGTAACCGATAAAAATCGGCTTGCGAACGTTGAGCGTGAGAAGCATCTTGAGACGTTTGAATACGTTGAGACGCTTGAATACGTTGAGACATAGTAACCTCCTGTCTGTGGCAAGATTGCCGAAATTGACGGCGCCCTTGTTGTCTACATGAACAATAGTGTCTTAAAGACATTATTGTGTAAAGTTGATTTTTAGACTATTTCAAACGGAGCAACCTGAAATGTTATGCTTAAATGGCATATAGTGTCTTTTAGACACTATTAGTGGGAAAGACAACTAAGAAGCTACAATATGGGTATCAAGTGATACAAGAACCGGAGACATTAAGGCAAAATCAGTAATTAAACAGCCTTTACTGATTCAAAGTCACCATGAATAAGGCATAAGCAGTCGCCGTTACTCATATTGAGCAAGGCGAATATCTTGCTTAAATCCATATTCACTGTGATCAACATTCTAAATTTCTTAAGAAGCGATACGATGCGGTATTGGGTTTCAAGCGGTATAAATTAGCAGGACGACCACGTTCGGTGCGCTTTAATCCCGTATCGATCAATAAATCAGCCTGTTCAACCCGCCGACGAAAAGATTTACCTTGGATAGGCTTGCCCAGTAAAACCTCATGTACATGCTGCAATTCTGGCAAGGTAAAAGGTTCAGACAGTGCAAATCCTGGCACTAAAGAATATAAGGCTTTTTGTGTTAAGCGTTCCCGCGCTTGCTCGATTAACTGCAAATGATCAAACGCCAAGGGCATCTGCAACACATCCGCTAATGGCCACCACTTAACATCACTCACTGAATCAATCTGAATTTGGCAAGCTTGATAACTCATCAAGGCGGTATAACACACAGTCACCGACCAGCCTCTGACATCGCGACGACTATTACCCACAGTGCAAAGCTGCTCAATATAAGGTGGCACTACTGCGGTTTTCTCATGCAGTTTACGTAATACAGTTTGCTCAAGGGATTGATCGCAATTTTCATCGATAAACCCTCCAGGTAATCCCCATAAACCTAAAAATGGATGATTTGAGCGTTGTACTAAGAGTACTTTAAGTTGCTGATCGTGATAGGTAAACAATACGGCATCCACTGTCAGTAGCTGAGCCTTAAAAACCTTAGGATTGTAATTGGCGAGATATTCCGCTTCAGTCATTGATATTCCCCATCGTTCCAAATCATCAGCTTAACTTAGCATTACACAGCTTCAAACATATTATGTCTTAGTGTCACTAAGTCAATGATCTGAGGCACAGGATTAGCCACTTTGGCCAAATTTACGCTGATAACGCGGCAACATGGTCTCGTTCCCCAATAATCCGCCTTGATGCAAATACATCACATGACCTGGTTCACTACGTTGTAAATAATCTTCAAGCACAATAAAACCTAAGGGATCGTAGAGTAATTCAAACTGCACGCCTGAGGCGCAGACCCGCTGCCACATGGCATAAAATTCGGGGTAAAGTTTACCAAAATGATATTTCTTGCCGACATTAACAATCTGTGGATGCTCACTGGTATTGGAATTAAGTAAGGAAAATTGCAAGCGCAAATAATCATCGCCACCGACAACAGCACAAGTCACGACGCGAATATCCGTTTGCTGACGGATAAAATACTGATTTAAAAATAACGCAGTCGTTCCCGTCCCCGATGGTAAAAACACCGTTAAATCAACCAATCCATTCGCATTCGCAAACAGTACTATCTCTTGCGCCAATCTATTAACCCCGTATTCGGCGTAAGCACAGCGACCACCCTCTGGGATAAAAAGCGCCGTCGGCTCATTCACGAGTACTTGAGCCTCGATATAATCTGGGCAACTCAGTCGCACATCGCCCACTTGCGCAGTAGGGTCAGGCCTAGCATTAAGATTTGACAAAACGTGAGGCTCAGATTGCGACTGAGTGCACGCCTGCTTTTGTGCTATTAACACACTTAAATCGATAATATTAGCGCCATTCGCTAAAGCGGCAGCGTAATTGCCCGTAGGATGTTTAACCACTTGACTGGCAATATGATCTACATAAAAATCACATTGCCAGCCTTTCATCTTCGCTAATGTTGACAATGAATACAGTGAGTTAGCCAATGGCGAGCCGTGACCTATCACCTTGCTGATGCCTGCAAATTCATGATCTAAAAAATAGCCGAATTTGCGAGCTTTATTGCCACTAAACGCCGGATGCAGTAAATCATCACGTTTTAGGAATATGTCTCTGCCAGCAAAGGCAAATGTATCGACAGGGGAATTTGCAAACATCAAGCTACTCAAACGATTAAATTCTCTGGTTTTTAAACCAGTTAAGGGAAGGCTAGTGTAACTCCGCCCTTCCTGTTACGCCCTTAAGAAATTATCAATTTGGCGAAAAACTAGTGAAAATGACACATGAATCTCGAATACATATAATTAACCAATTGATTATGAACAATTTAAATAGTTGGCATAGTTATCGCTTAGACATTGACATATATTCAATTTATCGAAGCTAACGATAAAGGCTAACAGGGTAAACATAAGGAGCTTTCAATGGCTGTATTACGCTTAATATTCAACATAGCTTGGTTTGTACTCGGCGGATTTGTGATGGGACTCGCTTGGTGGCTCGCAGGTATCCTGTGTTTTATCAGTATCATTGGTATTCCCTTCGGCCGCGCCTGTTTTGTTATCGGCGAAATGACCTTTTGGCCCTTCGGCCAAGAACAAATGAACCGTCGCCACTTAACTGGACGTGAAGACTTGGGCACAGGTGCATTAGGCATGGTAGGAAATATCATTTGGTTCTTACTGTTTGGGATCTGGTTAGCCATAGGGCATTTGGTCCACGCCTTAGCTTGTTTTGTGACGATTATCGGTATTCCCTTTGGGATACAACATCTTAAGTTAGCTTTAATCAGCCTCACACCGATAGGCCAAACCGTAGTGGCTAAAGCTTAATAAGACAATGTGTTAACTGCGCTATTCACTCTCGATTATTTGGTTTCAAGAGTGGATAGCGCTTTGTCATCCCATACAGCAAATATCGCTTCGTTTAAGGCTATTTCTTCCTCCAATAAATCGTTGCAATCATATTGAGTATTGGCAGGCTCACTATCCACAGAAAACTGCACTTGCGGCTTAGTCGCCCCCACAATTTCCAACAGATAATGCGCCAGTTTTGCGGGTGTATCTATAGCGGCATCGTGACCACAATACGCGAGTACAATCAAATCGGTGTAAAAATGCCGTGCTAACGCCTTACTCGATGCCATACTCACCAGCGCATCACGGTCACCGCAGAGCACAGTTATCGGTACTTCCACTGTCAATGGACATTGGTATTGAAAAGCCGCCCAAAGTTGTCGCCATACATTACGTCTACTTGGTGTGGTATCGCGGCGAAACTCACTCCACTTGACAATTAACTCTCGGTCTCGCCGATGACGAAAACTGGTTAAACGCACTATAGTCGACTCGATTGGATGTAAAGCGTTACCCCGAGCACGCATGAAAAAAGCCTTCAATGCATTCAGCGGATTAAATCTTTGATACCAATACGATAAATTCGCCGCACTGCTGTTTAATACAAAGGCATGCCTTATCTGCCAAGGTCGCTGGCATGCCATTTCCAACGCCAACATACCGCCCATAGACAAGCCGAGGAGATAAATAGTCTCCCCTTCCTGTACCTGCTCATCTAATTGCTGCCACACGGCATGGGCATAATCAGCAATCTTAAGCGGACTTAATTCGTGGGATAGCGTCCCATTGCCCGGAAGATCCGGTGTCAGCACTCGCAATCCCTTTTGTCGCAGACGCTGATCGAAACCATTCCAATGGCGCTGATCACGCATTAATCCCCTTAATAACACCCAAGTTGTCATGACTGAGACTCCCGATACCAATAATGCCGCGCACGCTCTGTCAGCTCAGTCAAACGTTCAGGTGTTAACTGCTCTAACGATTGGGCATAGGCCGCTTCCATCATAAATTGCATGAGTACTGTATGCCTGCGTAAAATCCTATGGTGACGATGTGTTTTTTGTGGATTAAAAAAGCCAGCAAAATTAAATATTTGTCTAGGATTCTTCTTTATCCATGCCCAAGATCCCATCTCTAATGTCAAAGGTAAAAATGGCACCTGAGCAGAAGGATCAGCCACTTGGTGCTGGCGATAGAGATAATCCCAAATATCACCATGAGTGCGATAAAACTGGCTCTGCGGCGCCAACCGATAATGGCCGTGATGGGGATAACTCTGTTCAAATAATTGTTTTAGATGAAAAATATAATTGGCATTTTCGAAGGCGGTACGGGTATGGGCGTAGGGGAACCAGATATGATCACTCAAGCCAAATCCCGAGTGGGCATCGAGCGAAATCAAACTTGTGCTGCGACTCAACAGTTGTTGTACATAGGCAACTAAACCCGCAGTTTCCAGCTCCATTCCCCCAATACCGCGATACCAGGGCAGCCGTGACGATATACGCTGTCCTCCCACCATAAAGGACACTTTTTCACGGGATTCTATCGGAGCGTTACGCATCAAATCCACTTGATTACCATTGCCCCGCGTTCCCATGAATAACCCAACAGGATTCACTACAGGTACAAAAGCTAACCGCAGGCCCGTTAACATCTGTTGTAGGTGTTTATCCCAAACAAGCCGCTGCAATAAACTGTTTAACAATGCCAAAATAACTTGAGATCCAATACGCTCAACCCCATGCACGCCCCCCACAAAGAGTACTGTCGGACAAGGCGTATCTGTACCACCTAACTCAACACTGTAAAGGGGGAAATGCTCTTGGCGGAATGGAATGTCGGCAAGGATCTGATAATCTAACTTAAGATGATGAGTATCAATGAGTTGCTGCAGCGTATCTAACTCAAATGGAAGCTCAAAAGGAAGTTTCTTCATGTCACCTTAATCAATAAAATGAGAGAACAACTCATGCCGTTAAAGTGATACTAATAGTGAACAAAGACAAAATGATGACAAACTGCATATCAGAAGTGACTGTACGGGGAAATAAGCAGAAAAATAACGAGTAAAACAAAGAATAAACTATCCTAAAACCCTACATTAGTCTTCACGATAAAGTAGCTCTCCAATGATGGTTTCTACGTCAACCTGCGCTAAACCTTGGTCAACAATATCTCGCCAACGCCGTCCCTCTTCTGTATTACGAAACGCGATATAGAGCTGCTTATTCGCCAGAATTTGCCGATTGATTTGCAACTTTGTCGCCAGCGGCTGTAAGGGCTTTTGCTTGAGTAAATAGTGCAGAACGTTGACATCAATCACCGCGGCATCAATCCGACCTGCGGCAACTTTTTTGACATTATGCTCATCCGAAGTCACAGCTTCAGTCCGCTGTACACCGGAAACGATCATGCGATCTAAGGCCTGAGTATTCACATAATCTTTCACCACACCTAAGGTATAGCGATTAAGATCTTCAATATAATTCCAACTTACTGGATGGGACTTTTGCTCCACCAGCCCCAATGGACTTTCGCCAATCGGTTTTGAAAAGATAAACTTTTCTGTCTCTACATAGTATTCAGGAAAATAATGTAGTGGCACACTAATTTTGGCCACCTAAATAGAGGTGATATTATTACCTCGTAGATGACTTTAGGTGAACACATGAGATCGACAACCAGAAAAACATTTAGTGCTGAATTCAAACTTGAAGCAGCCCAATTAGTCCTCGATAAAAACCATAGCATCATCGAAGCTGCAAAGGCGATGAACGTAGGTAAGTCCACTATGGATAAATGGGTGAGACAGTTAAAGTGAGACAGTTAAA
>NZ_JAKKSC010000040.1:0-31585 GCF_025653705.1 Shewanella sp. SM87 | reverse complement strand
GTGGGTGACAAGATATTGCAGCATTTTACCCAATTTATCAGTGCTCGCACGCGCCCATACGATATCTTTGGTCGCTTCGGCGGTGAGGAATTTGCGCTATTACTGCCAGAAACGTCGGTCGATGTCGCGCAGAAAATTGTGACGCGTATGATGTTAGCGCTTGCGAATGAAGATATTTCAGCGATAGTCGCCGATTTTCACTATCAATTTTCGGCAGGAGTGAGTGCGTTAACACCTGTAATTACTCATTATGCCATCGAAGAAAACAGCGGTATTTTAGCGCTTCAGTCTGTGCCTTCACCGATTGAAATAGGAAGTCAGTGCCGTTCAGATGCTGAAAAGCTGGTGGCCGAGGCCGATAAAGCTTTGTATCACGCTAAGACTACGGGGCGAAATCGTGTCGTGGTTTGGGATGATGTGATATTAACGGCTAAAGCTTAACGAACCCTGTGGTTGTCGAAATCTAAGCATCGCGATACCAAACCGAGTGGCTCCTGTTCTTAACTTGATATTGCACTTAATGCAGCGTTTTGTTCCTGTGCATTTTCACCTAAAATAGCCAGCTTAATGTGTCTCTCACTGCATAGGGTTCAAGGGAAGCCGTGTTAATCAATCAGCAATATAACCGCCATGGACCCGATTATCGATTTGGTGAGCAAGTCACTTTTCTTGATATTAAACAAACCTTTGGTTTTAGCCATGTGCGTGTTGGCCGCTGGGTGACGCGGGATGAATCGCGCATTGCTGCGGATTTAGTGTTTGATTCGCTCGCCGATCTGGCCTTTATCTTAAAATTGCCACCTTTGACTTTAGGGCTGCGGGAAACCGTCAGCCTGGCCTTTGGTCATGGCGGCCAAAAGGGCGTTCAGGCCCATTATGCTCCCGCGACCCGAGAGTTGGCATTGGCTAAAAATGCAGGTGCAGGTGCTTTAGCCCATGAGTTTTGGCATGCGTTTGACCATTATATTGCCGCTAAATCATTCAAACCTACTAATAAGCGGTTTCAGTGTGCGAGCGATCTTTGGCTATCCGATCTGCCCATCATAGATCATCCATTAAATGTTCGATTATCTGAGATCTTCAAAGTGACATTGTTGAGTGGACAGGGTGATGAGCCCCATGATTATGTTCGCCGAGCGATTGCATTAGATAAAAAACATGGGATGCAGTACTTCTCTCGGCCAACGGAGATGATGGCGCGAGCATTTGAAGCCTGTATTGAATCCTATACTGATATTTCAAATCCGTATTTAGTGTCGGGAACCCGTTTCTCAACAATGGCAAAGGAGGGGGCTTATCCCGATGAGACCCACAGACAAGTGATTTTTCAGGCGCTGATCAATTACTTTGAACCGTTGGGGATCGCATTGGGTAAAAATCCCTTAACTAGGGCGTGTTGACGTTTTGAGTCATGCATTTAAACAGAGGTTGGTTTAGCGTCGCTAGAGGGCAAGGCAAAATGTAAAACGACATTCGCCTTAGGTATTTTGAATGCGAATGGCAGTGGACAGGGCAAGGTCACGAGCCGTTTGAAAGCTCGTTGCCAATCAAGCTCGCGTGCTTAGTCGACAACGTTTGCCAACAATAGGCCAAACTATGGCGAATCGCATCAAGATATTGAGATGCCTGAATATCCATTAAATACCAATAGCTAGGTTTTGATTCTGGCATGTGGTTGAAAAATAAAGCTTCAGCATTGATGAGCTGGCTAGGATGAGCAAATTGCAGCCAAATTTTGATGGGTGTATGCGCCAGTGTGATTAGCCATTCAAGTTGCATCTGCCGCGTGGCTGGATTTAGCGCATCTGCGATTAATAAGCTCGGCTCTTGTAAACGCACAAGTAAATCAAAGGGATTACCTGCGTTTATCCTAGGTGCGACTTGGCATGGTTGCATTTGGTTTATTGCGGATAGGCGAGGTAAAAATACTGACGCTAAGCTAAATTCAGGCCAGTCGACCGATGGTACCAAAGCCTGGGCAATTCGCCGCTCGCCTAACCAATTATGCACCATGCAAGGTAAGTGATCGTCAGGTGGTAAATCATTGGGTCTTGCTAAACTCGGAAACAGTGACATCCGCTGCACTTGCACATGCTGAGACAATTGCTGCATCAATACTATTGTGGTTAACCCAGATGAAGGCCAGCAGCCAAGCTGAGGCGTTAATTCAATCGCAACTTGCGTCAAGGCTTGGGTAAACAGACCACTTTGTGGATGACCTTGTACCACAAAGGCATATTTTGATTCAGCAAAACCACCGTTGGCAATATTTACTATCTGATTATTTACATTGCTGTTTTCAGCCCATTGAGTACCGTTAAAAATAAATGTCGTACCTGTGGTCGCAGGCTGCCAATCGCCGGAAGCATTACCAATAATGGTCACTTGCTCAAAGGCAAGGGTGTCCACTAGAGCTTGCAGATCTAATTTAGCATGTGGCATTTGCAAATGTTGATGCATGTGGGTGTGAGACTTAGGCATAGGCGGAACATCTGTTTTACGAACTCAAAATGGACTTCATTGTAATGGATTATCCCCCTGAGCCCAAAGGGTTAATCCATTGAAGTTTACCGGATGCTGTTTTAACGCAGGATGGTCTAGCTTTAGGTATACCGCGCATAAAAGTGATGCGCGGTATTGGCGATTAACAATTAGACTAAAAATTATAACTCAGGCTAAGTTCGACATTTCGCGGTTCGCCGAAGAAACCTTGATTATAGAAATCGATACTAGAGTAGTAAGAAGCTATTTGGCGTTGGAATTCGGCGCTAACAATAGGCTCGAAATGAGCGCTGCTAACAAGGTTTTATCCATCATGATTCCCCATCATAGTATTTTGTGACCGGCATTCTAATTGAAAACAATTCCCAGTACATCGTATTGATAACAATTTGCATTACCTTTACACTCGCGAAATACGATAAGTGTTAGGAAAGTCACAAATGGCGAAGATCAGTAACCGATTCTGGTTTATGTTGCATGGTTGGGTGTCGCTCCCAATTTGGTTGTTATTTTGTTTTATCTGCTTGACGGGGACGATTGCGGTACTGAGTCATGAGATCACTTGGTTAACGAATCCTGCATCGAGGGCGTTGAACCCTAATGATTTACCCGTAAAACCGGTTAGTGAATTGATGACGATTGTTGAGGAAGCCTACCCAAGTGCGGCAGTCTCTGGCGCTATGACCTTAGAACCTTATATGGTCAATGTGATTATGTTCAGTGACGCTGATAAACCCTATGCCATGGCCTATGTCAATCAATACACAGGTGAGATCCAACAGATTAATGAAGGCATGACATTTGCCGGCTTTATCAGATCTTTGCATGCTTGGTTATTATTTCCTTGGCAAAGCGGTTACAGCTTGGGCTATTACCTTGTCTGTTCGATGGCGCTGTTTATGCTCGCGTCTTTAGTGACGGGACTCATTGTTTATAAACGTTTTTGGCGAAGTTTTTTTGCTCCGAAATTGCGTGTGAGTCAAGGTAAAAAGACACTATTGGCCGATTTGCATAAATTGTCTGGTGTGTGGTCTATTTGGTTTATCGCGATTATGGCCGTTACCGGATTATGGTATTTAGCCCAAGCCATTTTTTGGCATGCAGATATTGATATCGAGCCACATGCGCCATTGATTGCTGCTGAGCAATTGCCCTTTATCCAAAAGGGTGATGTGAATCCCGCAGATCCAAGCGTGTCATTTGCACAAGCCTTAACATTAGCACAAACGCACTTTCCTGACTTTCAACCAAGCTATGTGATGAAACCCGAGCATAATCGTGACATGTATCATCTGAGCGGTAGTGGCGAGCACATTTTTTACGATCAGTATTCTTACAACCTTAGCATTAACCCTTGGACGGGGGAGATTGCAAGAGCGACATCACCCGAGACGATGACAGGGATACAAACACTAATGCATATCGCAGATCCTTTGCATTACGGTACCTTAGGTGGTATCTGGACAAAAATCATTTGGTTTATTTTTGGGGTGATCCTATCGGGTATGTCAATCACAGGATTTATGATGTGGGGACTGCGTAATGTGCGTGCAATTAAAAAAATGGAATCCCCCAGTACTGTGGCAGATAGGTTAGAGGAGGTACGTTAATGGCTTTCATTCATTCAACTTTTTGGCAAAAAAATAAATATAAACTGAGTGGGTTTATTCTATTGCTCCCCCTATTGTTTTTGTATCAGTCGCTAACACCTACATTTCCACCGGCCTGGCAGACTCAAGAGTTAGGTGAATTTAAAATAGCCCCTTTACCCTTAGATCTAAAAGCACCCTATGTGCATCATGATGACTATGTGAAAGATTTTATGTTGGTTTTTGAAAAAGGTGAGGTAGGCAATATACGCCAAGGCTATGCCAATATTGGAACGCAGGCTTTGCCAATAGCAGATTTACAGCGCAGTGAGAATGGTATTTTACACGGTAATAAGCATGGCCAACACGTACACGCCATAGCAACTAAGACGCTAACCTCCGCCGATAGTCTGTGGATATCGATTGAGAATTGGCAAGGTGAGTGGCAAGTGGCAAAGTGGCCTCTGCCTGCCGAGCTAATAGTACAGACACACTGAATGAGGTAAAAGCTAAACACTAATGGCGATCCTATGGAGTAATAATTTCAGGGTCGCTTTTAGTGGCGTAGATTAAGAATGATTAACCGAATACGGGTAAAGAATAACCTTTTTCGCCGTAAACGCTTACTTTTGAAGGCATAAACACAACGGGGACGTTTATTCCTCATTAATAAATGATGAATTTGTTATATACATCACCAAAATACAAATGAAAGTGATTCGCAATAGTGTTACCGTATGTTCATCCTAAATAAACTCCCTAAATTACTATGCGCTTTTATCTACTACCTCTCGCGTCTGCCATTACTTTGGCATTAAACCCTTTGTCAGTCTTGGCTGCAGAGCCGTCTTCTGTTGCAGATGCAAATGATCAAAATATTGAAAAAATCACAGTGATGGGCAAGTACACTGTGAGTCGAACTATTGATACCGCCACAGGCTTAGGGCTGTCACTACAGGAAACGCCACAGTCAGTGAGCATCTTGACCGCTGAACGGATCCAGGATCAGGCACTCAATACCGTTGTTGATGTGGTTAATAACACAGTAGGTTTGTCTTCATCTAAAACAGATAACGTTCGAAATGGCTTTATGGCTCGTGGTTTTGCGGTTCAGAATTACCAGATCGATGGCGTACCTTTATCTTGGAGTTTAGGGGGCGATGCAGGAGAGACTGTGTCTGATATCTCTCTGTATGAGCGCGTAGAGGTGGTGCGTGGTGCAACAGGCTTACTAACGGGGGCAGGGGATCCTTCTGCTTCAATCAACCTAGTACGCAAACATGCCGACAGTGACGAACTTAAGGGCTATGTTGATGTTGCTACGGGTAGCTGGGATAAAAAACAAGTTACCGCAGATGTTTCTAATGGCCTTAACGACAGTGGCAGTGTGCGCGGTCGCATGGTCGCGAAATATGTCAATAGCGATTCTTATCAGGATCTTTATCAAGACCGTAAGACTATTCTTTACGGCGTAATTGATTCAGACATTACTGACAACACTATGCTGCGCGTTGGCGGTAGTTACAATAACAACAACCCCAAAGGAGCGATGTGGGGTGCGTTACCAGCAGTATTCAGCGATGGTTCGGCTACTGATTGGGATGTTTCTACTACAACAGCGGCAGATTGGAGCCGTTGGGAAACGACTAACATCAACTATTTTGCTAACTTGAACCATTATTTCAGCAATGGTTGGCAGTTGGTGGCGAACTATAATCGCATGGAATATGAAACCACCACCAAAATGATCTATATGTCTGGCTTGCTGAATAAAGAAACCGGTGCAGGTTTGAGCGGTCAGCGTTATCACAGCCATGGTGAAAGTAACTCTGATAATTTCGATTTTCAGTTGAAAGGCGATTACCAACTCTTTAAGCGTGAGCATCAATTTGTGACTGGTGCCTTATACAGCAAACAGAAATCCTATGCTGATACCTATGAACCCATCCGTGAGAATATGACGGGCTGGGACTCAAAGGCAGTTGAAAACTTTTATGATTGGCAAAGCAACGCCTTTGAAGAGCCTGAATGGTCAACAAATGCCAATCGCCAGTTGAATATGGATACCGAGCAGAAAGGTTTCTACGCAGCAACGCGGCTGACAATTACCGATGATTTAAAAGTGATTGCCGGTGGCCGTATTTCTAGTTGGAACCGCGAAGGGATCAGTTATGGTACTGATACTAACTTTGGTGATGATGGCGTGTTCGTTCCTTATGTTGGCGCCTTGTATGACATAAACGAAGAGCATCGTGTTTACGCTAGTTATACCGAAATATTTAATCCGCAGAATAAACAAGATGCTAGCGGTAACTATCTGGATCCACTCGAAGGTAAAGCTTATGAAATCGGTTTAAAGAGCGCTTATCTGGACGACCGTCTACACACCACTGTGGCACTGTTTAAGATTGAACAGGATAATTTTGCTAAGCAAGATACAGACTTTGAGCCGACGGATGAGCAAAAAGCAAATGGTCAGACAAGTGCTTATTATGCAATACAAGGTACTAAAAGTACTGGCTTTGAGTTAGAAGTTGTAGGTGAGTTTATTGATGGCTGGAATATTTCGGCAGGTTACTCTCAATTCACCGCTGAAGATGCAGAAGGCAAAGAACTTGAGACCACGAGCCCTCGCAAACAGTTTAAACTCTTTACTACCTATCAGTTTGTCGATCATTTACCTGAATTAACTGTTGGCGGTGGCGTTAACTGGCAGAGTGATAGTTACGCACAGAATGGTAGCGTTGTAATTGAGCAAGATGCTTATTCACTAGTTAACCTAATGGCTCGTTATAATCTGGCGGAAAATATGGATCTACAACTTAATCTCGAAAACCTGCTGGATGAAAAATACTATGCCTATATGTCTGCAGCATCTTATATGCCTCTTGCATACAGTGTGTATCACTATGGAACTCCACGTAATGTGACCCTGAGCTTTAATTACCGCTTTTAAATTGTCCACTAAATAAAAGGAGTAGCCGAGTTATCGGCGACTCCTTTTTATCTTCTATTATTGTTATTCTAAATATTTTAATGGCTCGTTTAGTGCGTATTAACGACTCAGTACTGACATCAGTAAATATTGGGCTAGCTCACCTATGGTTCGTTCCCAAATCCAATGCTGTTATTAATTGAAAGCGGGAAGATGATGCCCTTCAATCTAGTTATGGAATGGCAACATATTGTATAGGTAGTTTTCCTTCTTTCTTGTGCGCATTGTATTGTCAACAATCAGTGCGGCAACGAACAGAGTCAATAGAAAAATATAGGTATACTCATACCATTAGCCTTATTACAAGGTTGTGGGTTATCGCCAGCTTTTTAAGCTAAAGACCAGATGTTACATAGATTAAACCTTTGTTGGACTTGTAAAGTATTTTATGTTGATGACAAATTGTCAACAACATAAAATTAATAATAGACATCAGCGTTTGACTACTTAGTCAATAATCATTTCAAAACTGCACTTTTAATGAGGCATAATGTCATTGTAAATATGGGCTTATTTAGTAAGTTTATTTTCATCAATGCATAGAAAAGTGATTCATTTTTCACAGTAAAGACCAAGGACTCCCATTTTGAGGAGAATAATATGCAAATAGAAACGCTATATGATGTTATGCAATGGACTAGAAATATACACCAACAGCTGCATGCATTTGCGGCACATTGCGCACTTACAAATGATAGCGAAAGAAGCGGATTACTGTTGGAGTATATTTCAGCCCACGAGAAAAAAATGGCACTGGTTATCAGACAGTTCGAAGATAATGGCAATAGCAATGCACTTAACACTTATTGTCGGCATTATTATGAAAAAACCGCTATTCCTTTTAACACCATAGGTGAACATCCGTTTAAGAGGATGGATACGGATGAAATAGCGATGGCCACACTTGAGTATCATAAAAATATTGTAGGGCTGTTTGAATATCTACAAAACTGCAGTTCTGCACCTTCCGTAACAGAATTTCTTAGCAATATACTGTCCCTTGAAGAAGCTGAAAAGCGATTACTGGCACGTAATATGAAACAAATTGATGACTTCTAGCATGTCTGCTAAAAATCACATCCTTGTACCTATTGCTCGGTGTAGCTTCGGTATTTATTCTGTAGTTTAGATATTGAAATCTTGACTTCATGTGGGTAACAAGTAGATCTGCCATCACAATAATTATTGATTAGCCTTGAAACTAGAGTGTATGACTTAAACTGCCTCCTTATTAAGGATTAACATGAATCAACCCCTGATCATTGATTACTATTCTGATATTCTTTGTGTGTGGGCTTGGGTTGCACAACAACGTATTGATGAGTTAAATCAAAAGTTAGAAAATAAAATTTATTTTAAATATCATTATCTTGATGTATTTGGTGATGTTCAAACAAAAATTGAGACGCAATGGAAACAGAAAGGTCAATATAATGGTTTTGCAGAGCATGTACATAAATCTGCATCTATCCGTGATGACGTTCCCACGAACTCAAAAATATGGACAGAAGTCAGACCGACAACGTCGGCCAATGCTCATTTAGTGCTTAAAGCCATTGAACTTATCTATGACAAAAACACCAGTATCGATATGGCATTGAAATTTCGGAGTGCATTTTTTATCGACGCATTGGATATTGGTAAGCTTGAAATACTTTATGATCTGGTTGATTTCTATGGGCTGGAACAGAAAAAAATCATCTCAAGCGTTCATGATGGTTCAGCTATAGCCGCATTAATGAGCAACTATCAAAAGTCAACACAACAAAATCTACAAGGCAGTCCAAGCTATATTATCGACGAAGGTAGACAAATATTTTATGGTAACGTAGGTTATCGTGTTCTTCTTGCGAATATAGAAGCATTATTGTAAAAATCAGCAGTTGAGGCTAATTGGTGCTAAACAACCTTAGACTACCAGCTGTGGTTTTCTAAGCTCTACAAGATGCTATAAACACCTCTAGAACATTTTAACGTTTTAGAGTTATACCTCTTAGTTCCTTCTGAGCTTATTCACTGAATATTCATATGTTTAATGGCATCTATAATATGCCAAAATGTAGCTACATTAGGTATCAGCTGATGTTTCATTGTGTTTTTAGTTAAATTGCGGATTAAAATATTTATAATGTGTACGCTATCGCACAGACACACTTTTAGATAAATTATAAATTGGATACAGAGTTTAGATTGATATGCCTTTAATGGGTAATCTTTGTCTTAATAAAATATTTTATGTTATTTATCTTGATGTTGCGGCTCATCATTAAGATGTCGCTTTAACTGAAAAATCACTAGATAATTAAATAATGGAATTCAGTCATGATTAATACTAAATTTTCAGTAAATAAAATGATCACCACAATATGTTTAAGATAAAATTCAAGATTGCTACAAAATATTTTCCTATTCAAACCAATGTCATATTATAGCGTTAATACCTAAGTTGACGCGGCGTGATTGATGTAGAGCCAGTCACACAATTTTATGAAAATACCGCGGAATTAATTTTAGTCTAATTTTTATGTCGCTTTATTGATATTTTACCAACTAAGATATTTACTAAAAATATTTAGATGTTTGCTAAACGCTATTTACTAAAATGAAAAATAGCTCATAGCTGATTGTTAGCGCTCATTATTATTTAGATGTTATATCAAAAACAAAAGGAAATTGACCATGAACAAAGACCAAATAGAAGGTTCAATAAAAGATGCTGCAGGCAAAGTGCAGCAAAAAATTGGTGAGATAGTTGGCAACCCGAAACAGCAGATGAAAGGGGTTCAGAAACAGATAAAAGGTAAAACTCAAAAAGCAATTGGTAATGTAAAAGAAGCGGCTAAGGATGCCGACAAACACAGTTGATGTCAGAGGCTTTTACAATTAAGTAAGCACCTTAAGCATAAAGTTTGGCAGCTTAATGTGGGTATTTAAAAGGATCTTAGTCATATTGATTAAGATTTCTGGTTCGAGTTATATCCATAATGTCTAGGAGACTCTTATGAGTATAGGAACAATATTATTAGTGGTTTTGATTCTGATGCTGATAGGTGTGGCTCCGACTTGGCCACACAGTAAGAGCTGGGGGTACGGCCCGAGCGGTGGATTAGGTTTGGTAGTATTGATCCTCGTTATACTCCTTCTACTCGGTAAAATTTGAGTGATAAAGCCTAAGTCATGTATGACCTCAATATTGAGTCGTCATTTCTAATTGCCGTAGGTAGCTAAAAATAGTGAGTGATGTTTTTAGTCGTTCAAAAATGGCTGACATCGCTCGTTTTTCTTGCACGGCAGTGCTCGCCATACTGAGATTGAAAGGTCCTGTACGCCTAAGATTTACACGCGAGATATGGTTTACACGCAAGATATTTCGTTAAGGTAGCATTAGGTGAAGTCCTTCACGCTAAAAATGAAAGTCACTAAGTCCGAAGCATTACAGTTTGCACGCTAGTATTCTGCAAGGTTGTATGAGATGAGCTAAATGGTGCAATAACACATACAGAGGTTTGTATTATAAGAACGGCAGCTTAGTGACTAAAGGCGTTTGCTCACGAAAATGGCTTACTCAAACAGCCAGATTGAATACTTATTTGTGAACAATAGCTGTGTGAGCAACAGGCGTATCTGTAAAAAGGTAATGTTTTAGCTGTTTATCAAAGCTCGGATCTTGTCTCCTTATCCATTCTTGTAGCATTGCAGCATGTTCTTTTTCTTCGTCTCGATTATGTATAAGTATCTCTCTCAACTCATTATTTTTGCACGCATCAACTCTTTGGTTATACCAGTCTATTGCTTCAAGCTCTTCCATCAGTGATGTAAGTGCACGGTGCATGTCCTTGGTTTTATCGGTGAGTTCAGTAATGGGTTCATGATAACCTTCATTCGACATTGGGATTTCCTCGCTAAATGCAGATAGGATCGCTCACTATTGAGCGGTGATGATAATTGCAGATGATTGTCTGAACGCTATTTTCAACGAACAGACTTTGAATGCATTATTTTGCGACCTTAACCGTCGAGTGTCTGTTCGATGCCGTACTTAGTCAAAAATTTTTAGGCAGCTCGTTTAAAAGGATTGGAGAGGGCGCAGAAATACCACTGCGAATATTTGATTTAGCACTGGATATTACTTTGGATTTTGAACTTTGAGATATTTGGGAATGAATTTTAAATAAAAAAACAAAGGTAGATTAATTGTATTTAGCTTGATAAGCAGAGCGGGATTAATGAAATACATAATAAGAAATGGTACACCCGAGTGGATATCGTGCTGCTAAACGATCCTTGCAGGTTTCGACTGAAGTCTGAATTGCTAAACATTGGGTAAAGCATTAGCAGGACATAGCCGACAGGATGCTTATCAAACATTTGAGATCCTCTGTTAATGTGGGGCACAACTTGTTGAGGAGCTTAGTGGTTGGCGTAAGGTGATAGGTCTTTGTAATATACTGGTTCACGATTACGTTAATATGGATCCTGACATTATTCCCAGCGTGATAGATCAGGACTATAGCGACAAATTGTTTGTCTTTGCAGAACAATGGCTTCATTGGCTTAATCAAAAGGATAGCTGCATAGATTCGTGATAACGATTAGTATCACGGAGTTCGTGACGTATATTCTGAGCTTAGACTCACCTTAACGACGTTATAGATGAGTCTAGCATAAGGACCAATAGCGACGATCTGTCTGTATAATCACCATTCCAATAGTTAACTTTAAGCCATTCCTCAAAAACCTGAACTATCAGCCTAACTATCCAATGCATAGATGGTAGGCGTTACCGAGGGTGAGTCGCGTATAGATTACTAAGCATCATGGCGAATGCCATGGATAGAGCAAGCGCAAATACAAAGCTGGGATAGCTAACGTACTGAAGGACTCTGTTGACTGAGAGCCTGAGCGGGATCTTCCGTGGGAGGGCTTTTCGGTGGCTGCCAAGGGCACAATGTCAGAAGGTTCAACATTGATACTGGCGGGTTTGAAAGTGTTGGCTGTTGCATGTTTCACAAACAATTCTCTTAAGTTTATTGGCATTTCGCTAAGCCAAACTTATTTGATTGCTGTGGGTTCGATAGAAATCGATTCGCAACACCGTTAATTTATCAGAGTGATATCATCTTTTGCGGACAGGTTTCTCTGCAACCTGCTGCGTATTTTTCTCACTCATCCGCTTGATGTCAATCACCAGATTGACCACGCTAACTCAAAGCACCGATTTTCAGCTCTTCTAGAACTTACTGCAGATGCGTTTTTGTCACTATTTGGCAGAAACAGCAAATCCTTACAAAACAATTGCCTCGATAAACTTGTTGCTGATGTTAAAAAAATTATCATCCTTTTATAAAAATAATATTGTAATACCATTCTGCTATAGTAGTATTGTAGTACTAAATGATGTTAACAATATTTGTGATCACATGGCTGATTGCAGAGTTCAATGTACGGGGATGCTAATGTCTAATGTTTTAGGGTCTTATGCGTTAGGGCTGGATTACGGCTCTGATTCTGTTCGCGCGTTATTGGTTGATACACAAAACGGCGCTGAAGTTGCTACCAATGTGGTGTACTACCCACGTTGGAAAAAGGGACTGTATTGCGTCCCTGCTAAAAATCAATTCAGGCAACATCCTTTAGATTACATTGAAAGTTTAATTGAGGTTGTACAAGGACTTTGGGCTAAAGCACCAGCAGGCGCAGCGGCAAACGTTTGTGGTTTAAGCTTTGACACGACAGGCTCAACACCGATTGCCGTTGATGAAGCAGGCGTGGCATTAGCGCTAAAAGAAGAATTTTCGTCTAATCCTAATGCGATGTTTTTACTGTGGAAAGACCATAGTGCGATTCTTGAAGCCCAGCAAATTACAGCTGCGTCTAAAGTCGCCAAAGAGAATTACCTTAAATATGAAGGCGGGATCTACTCATCTGAGTGGTTCTGGGCCAAGGCATTATACGTACTGCGCCATGACACTGAAGTGAGACAAGCAGCTTACAGCTGGGTCGAGCACTGTGATTGGATCACAGCATTAATGACAGGCACAACTCACCCTAAGGTATACAAGGCGGGTCGCTGCGCATCGGGTCACAAAGTCATGTGGCACGAGTCATGGAATGGTTATCCACCTAATGAATTTTTTGTTGATATCGACCCATTATTGGACGGAATTCGTGATCGCTTACCCGTTGAAACCTGCACCTCAGATAAAATCTGCGGCACTTTAACGCCCGAGTGGGCGGCCAATCTAGGACTATCAACCGACGTTATCGTGTCGTTCGGCGCGTTCGATTGTCATGCGGGTGCGGTGGGGGCCAATGTGAAGGAAGGCATACTCACCAAAGTGATGGGCACGTCGACTTGCGACATCACGGTTGCCAGTTATGAAGACATTGGCTCCCGCTGTATTAAAGGCATTTGTGGTCAAGTCGATGGCTCAGTGATGCCAGGCATGATAGGTCTTGAGGCTGGACAGTCGGCCTTTGGTGATCTGTATGCTTGGTTTAAAGATCTCACCACTTGGCCTATTAAAAATATCAATACTTCTGCGTTATTTGACGAGGAAGTGAAAGCCAAACTGATTGCACAGCTCGAGGATGAAACCTTAACAGAGCTGGGTAATGCTGCAGCCAACATTCCCGTGGGCGACACTGGTATCGTCGCGCTTGATTGGATTAATGGTCGTCGTACACCTGATGCCGACCAATCAGTATCTATGGCGATAAGCGGCTTAACCATGGGCAGTAATGCACCACAAGTATTTAAAGCATTAGTCGAAGCCAGTGCCTACGGCGCCAGAGCCATCATCGAACGCTTTAAGGAAGAGGGTGTGCGAATCGATCAAGTCGTCACGATTGGCGGTATCTCTAAAAAGTCAGATTTCATCATGCAAACCTGCGCTGACGTGTGGAATTGCAACATCGACGTACTGGAAAGCGAGCAGAGCTGTGCCTTGGGCGCCGCAATTTATGCCGCAACCGCTGCAGGCGTGTATTCCGATGTGTTAAGTGCGCAAGCCGTGATGGCCTCTAATGTCGCCAAAACTTATGCGCCAAATCCTGCCAATGCTGAAAAATACCAGGCGCTTTATCAAGCGTATTTAGCCCTAGGGCATTATGTTGATGGAGCCAAATAACATGTCATTTCTTGAACTGAAACGCGAAGTTTATGAAGCCAATATGGAGCTTGAGAAGCGCAATTTAGTGACTTACACCTTTGGTAATGTGTCGCAAGTTGATCGCAGGCTCGGTGTGATTGGCATTAAGCCGAGCGGTGTGCCCTATGAGGATCTCAAGGTCGAAGATATCGTTATTGTCGATCTTGAAAACCAAATTATCGAAGGGCGTTTACGTCCGTCATCCGACACCAAAACGCACACTTATTTATACCGTCAATGGCAGAGTATTGGCGGCATCACCCACACACATTCAACTTATGCAACTGCATGGGCGCAGGCGCAAATCGCCATTCCTTGTTTGGGTACCACACAAGCCGATTATGTTTACGGCGAGATCCCATGCACTGCTGTGATGCGTGATGACCAAATCAGTCGCGATTACGAAGAAGAAACGGGCGTACAAATTCTCGATTGCTTTGTTGATAGAAATCCAGGCGAGTCACCTATGGTAATCGTTGCGGGGCATGCGCCATTCACTTGGGGAGACAGCGCGGCAAAGTCGGTTTATCACGCTGTATTACTCGAAGAAATCGCGCGAATGGCTTATCTGACCAAAACCTTGTCGCCAAGTATCAAGCCATTAAAACAAGAGCTTATTGATAAACATTACTTACGTAAGCACGGTAAAGACGCCTATTACGGCCAAAACAGTGTCACTAGTAAATAGTGAATAAAATCAATCAGCTTCACGTTACCAGAATCATCAAATTTATAGGGTAGAGAGAAATATGAAAGCATTCAAACAAAAGCAAGTGTGGTTTGTGACCGGTTCGCAGGATTTATACGGGCCTAAAGTGTTGGAGCAAGTGGCGAAAAATAGTGAGCAAATTGTCCACGGTTTTAATCAGTCAGACGCGATTTCAATGGAAGTCGTCTATAAACCTACAGTTAAATCACCCCGCGAAATCTATGCGGTTTGCCAAGCGGCCAACAGTGATGAAAACTGTGTAGGCGTTATCCTGTGGATGCACACGTTCTCGCCTGCCAAAATGTGGATTGCGGGTTTGAATGAACTCAGCAAACCCTTCATGCATTTGCATACTCAGTTTAATGCCGAGCTGCCTTGGGCCGACATTAACATGAACTACATGAACACCCATCAAAGTGCCCATGGTTGCCGCGAGTTTGGTTATATCGGCACCCGCATGCGCAAAGAGCGCAAAGTGGTAGTTGGTCATTGGCAAACAAACAATGTACAAGCCCAAGTGGACGATTGGTGCCGTGCTGCGGCCGGTTGGAACGAAAGCCAAAATCTTCGTATTGCGCGCTTTGGCGACAACATGCGCCAAGTGGCAGTAACTGAAGGCGATAAAGTAGCGGCGCAGATTCAATTCGGTTACGAAGTGCATGCCTACAGTTTAGGTGAGCTAAATGATGCAATTAATGCGGTTGCCGATAATGATATAACTGCCCAAATCGACCGCTACGCGAGCGAATATGTCATTAGTAATGAATTGTTTAACGATGAATACCAACTTGACCGTTTAAGAAAAGAAGCGCAAATCGAACTGGGCTTAACCCAATTCTTAAAAGATGGCGAGTTTGGTGCCTTTACTAACTGCTTTGAAAACTTAACTGGCATGACGGGTTTACCTGGGCTAGCGACACAACGTTTGATGGCAAACGGAATCGGTTATGGCGGCGAAGGCGATTGGAAAACCGCGGCTATGGTTCGCATCATGAAAGTCATGGGCCAAGGCCGCACCGGTGGCACTTCATTTATGGAAGATTACACCTATAACTTTGGCGTGACAGACCAAGTGCTCGGCGCGCATATGCTTGAAGTGTGTCCGTCTATTGCCGCCGCTAAACCACGTTTAGAAGTACACCGTCATACTATCGGTGTGCGCTGCGATGTTCCGCGTCTGCTATTTACCGGTAAAGCGGGACCGGCCATTAACGTATCGACTATCGATCTTGGTAACCGCTTCCGTATTATTCTCAATGAATTAGATACTGTAACGCCGCCACAGGAATTGCCAAATCTGCCCGTTGCTTCTGCACTGTGGGAGCCGCGTCCAAATCTGTCTATTGCAGCAGCAGCTTGGATCCATGCGGGTGGCGCGCATCACTCAGCCTATAGCCAAGCCATCAGCACTGACAACATAGTCGACTTTGCAGAAATGGCGGGGGCTGAACTGGTGATCATCGATGCTGATACTCGTATTCGTCAGTTTAAAAATGAGCTTCGCCAGAATTCCGTATATTACGGTCTAGCAAGAGGGCTATAATCTCAAGCTAATAGTGAAAAGCCGCCTCAGGGCGGCTTTTCAATTTATATACGTTAATGTGTGAGCGTCAGACGAGTTGAGCTGGTCAATTTATTTCAGTCTTAAAGGTTGGGAAAGCAGTATGTACGCAGATTTTGATGGCATTATTTTCGATATGGACGGCACCTTGGTTGATAGCGGGCAGTTGCATGAACAGGCATGGCGAAAAACATTAACCCACTTTGGGATCCCTATTGATGGCGCATTAATGCGATCCTTAGCAGGCGTGCCGACAATTGGCACCCTTGAAATCTTAATTGCCCATTTTGGTGTAACACCGACCGCCACATGTGAAGCAATGAATGACTATAAAGAAGCCTTGGTTCGTGAAACCATGCACCTCTATGTTAAGCCAACTCGTTTAGCCGAATTTGCCAAGCAAAATAAGGGCAAGCGCCCTATGGCAGTAGGTACAGGCGCATATACTGAGGAAGCGGTTGAGATTTTAACCCTGTGCGGCTTACTCGAGCTAGTCGACCATGTGGTTGGTGCCGACCAAGTAGTCGCGCCCAAACCTGCACCAGATACATTTTTGCGCTGCGCCGAGTTGATGGGGATTGCCCCTGAGCGTTGTATCGTGTTTGAAGATGCAAAAGCAGGTATTCAAGCAGCACAATCAGCGGGCATGTTTGTGGTCGATGTCTTGATCGATTTTGATATTAAAAACGATTATTTCCTAACGTAGCCATCCTACTAAAAACCTGTCGAATATAGGCATAAAATGAGCCATAGCAGGTAAATTAACCCTGTCCCTAGCAGCCTTACAGTGTAAAGAAAAGCGTGAGAGTGGGGTGAAAGCGAAAAGATGAATTAGCGCGAAACCCTCATAAATTCTTGGCTTTATAAAAATTACCTGTTACGTTTTTAAGGAAAGGTAGTATCATAACATTTGATCAATTTCGGCTTTTTTAGCGAGTTATTTTAGATTCTGTTCGGCTATATCGGGACATAAGAGGGCGCAATGGCAAATCAGGCAAACAACCGACCGCAGAATATCCACAACTGGGTGGCCAGCGAACTTGGCTCGCGTATTGTTGGCGGATTTTATGCTCCGGGTGAATATATTCCCAATGAGAACACCATTTGTGAAGAACTTGAGGTGTCTCGCACTTCGCTCAGAGAAGCCTTTAAAGTGCTTACCGCAAAGGGCTTAATTGAATCGCGTCCCAAACTGGGCACCCGTATTCGTGAGCGCCGCCATTGGAATATGTTCGATCCCGTGATTTTAAATTGGTTTTCTCAATCTAAACCCTCACCCGAATTTTACACGTCGTTGTATGAAATCCGTGAGGTTTTTGAGCCCGCTGCTGCCGAACTTGCCGCGAAAAAACGTACTCCAGCGCAACTTAAAATCATTGCGGCAGCCTATGCCAAGATGGAAGCGGCGCAAGTGGGCTCAGATGAGGTTTATACCTCGGATATTGACTTCCACATGGCGATTTTAGATGCGACCAACAATGAGTTTATGGTCTCTTTAGGCGTATCAATTCAGTCGGCTTTACTCGAAATTTTTAGATTGAGTAGTACCATCCAAGATGATTTCCTCGAATCACTGCCAGGCCACAAGGCCATTTATACTGCGATTGAAGCAGGGGACAGTGAACGTGCTAAAGCAGAAATGAATAAACTGCTCTCCACCTCCCAAGATACGCTAAAGAAGAATATCGAGCACAAATAGCATCACGCACATGCTTGGTGGCAACAAAAAGGTGATCCGATATTCGGCTCACCTTTTTAGTTTCTACAACTGTCCTCGCACCATATTAGCCATCATCAGAGTATTACTGCGCCGAAGTAATGCCTTCCGTCGTCATCTGAATTCGTTTAATCGTGCCATCTTCATTGTAATAAAGCGGGTCGATGGCAACGGTTCGTCTAAACTCACCGCCGCCATTTTGCGAGGCGCCAGTATGATAAATAAAATAAGATTTGCCTTTAAACTCAATAATTGCTTGATGATTTGTTGGTGAGTTACCTGCCACTTCATTCAGTATGCCTTGGTACTTCCACGGGCCTTTTACATTATCGCTGGTCGCGTAGGCGATTTTTTCGGGGAAACCTGAGGCATAAGAAAGGTAATAGGTTTTATCCTTTTTATGCACCCATAACGCTTCGGTGAAATTAGGCACATCGATAGCGTGAATAGGGCCATCGAGTTCGATCATATTGGGCTTTAGTTTGGCATAACGAGGCTTTGAGTTACCCCAAAAAATATAGGCCTGCTGATCATCATCGATAAATACCGCTGGGTCGATATCATCCCAGTCGATGCCGGTATCGGTTGTCATATCATTGGTGATCAGTGCCGTCCCACGCGCATCCTTAAAAGGGCCTAATGGACTGTCTGCAACGGCCACACCAATCGCAAAGCCATTAATCTTGGCGTGTCTTACTGTAACATACCAATAAAACTTACCCTCTTTTTCAATTACATGGCTTGCCCAAGCATCGCCTTTTGCCCAACTAAAATCCTTAACCGCTAACTTACTGCCGTGTTCGGTCCAATTCAGCATGTCCTTTGAACTAAAGACTAACCAATCGTGCATCTCAAAGAAGGTTTTGTTGTCTTTGGCCACATCATGCCCAGTATAAAGGTACACAGTATCCTGATGGACCATAGCGGCAGGATCGGCAGTAAACACTTCGGGGAACACAGGATTAGCGGCAAATGCCGCCGAATTAAATACTAAACAAATACTCAAAAGTGCCTTTTTCATAATTCCTCTATTGTTTTTTGATATTTTAGTATTATAGTAATACCAATACTTTTGCCCACTGGCAATCTTTAAAGCGCAAATGATTAACGACTGTCTTTTTGCCACTTTGGGCGAGGACAGAGCGACATACAGTGGCGAGGTGTAAGGTAACCGAGTGCATTCACTAAGGCACAGATTGTTATAACGAAGGTGTGAAAATGAATAATAAAAAAACGAAAGCACTTCGTTCTGCGAGTTGGTTTGGGAGTGATGACAAAAATGGCTTTATGTATCGCAGCTGGATGAAAAACCAAGGCATACCAGACCATCATTTTCAAAATAAACCTGTGATCGGCATCTGTAACACTTGGTCAGAACTTACACCTTGTAACGGCCATCTGCGCGATTTAGCACAAAGGGTCAAAAACGGCATACGTGAGGCAGGGGGAATACCGGTTGAATTCCCCGTATTTTCCAATGGCGAATCCAATTTACGTCCAAGCGCTATGCTGACACGTAACTTAGCAGCGATGGATACTGAAGAAGCGATTCGCGGTAATCCGATTGATGGTGTTGTCTTATTGGTTGGCTGCGATAAAACCACCCCCGCATTATTGATGGGCGCCGCCAGTTGTAACTTGCCGACGATAGTCGTCACTGGTGGACCTATGCTCAATGGTAAGCACAAAGGTAAAGACGTGGGCTCAGGAACTCTAGTCTGGGAACTGCACCAAGAGTATAAAGCGGGCAATATCAGTCTTGCAGAGTTTATGAATGCTGAAGCCGATATGTCTCGCTCAACGGGCACCTGTAATACCATGGGCACAGCATCAACTATGGCTTGTATGGCGGAAAGTTTAGGCACAAGTTTACCGCAAAATGCCGCCATTCCTGCCGTAGATTCACGGCGTAATGTGTTGGCCCACATGTCTGGCATGCGTATTGTTGACATGGTGCATGAGGATTTAACGCTGTCGAACGTATTGACCCGCGAGGCTTTTATCAATGCGATAAAAACCAATGCGGCGATTGGCGGCTCGACCAACGCGGTGATCCATTTAAAAGCGATAGCAGGTCGTATTGGTGTTGAATTGTCATTGGACGATTGGTCACACGGCTACGATGTGCCCACCATAGTGAATCTAAAACCTTCAGGTCAGTACTTGATGGAAGACTTTTACTATGCAGGAGGTTTGCCCGCAGTGTTAAAGCAGCTGTTTAATAAAAATTTATTGAATAAAGACACTTTAACAGTGAACGGCCAAACCCTGTGGGCAAATGTAATGGATGCGCCTTGCTACAACGAAGAGGTCATCATGAACATCGATGCGCCCTTAGTTGAAAATGGTGGGATTCGGATATTAAGGGGAAATCTTGCTCCCCGAGGCGCAGTAATTAAGCCTTCGGCGGCCAGTCCTCATTTAATGAAACACAGTGGTAAAGCTGTGGTTTTTGAGAGTTTTGATGACTATAACGCTCGTATAAACTCTCCAGAATTGGATATTGATGAAACCAGTATTATGGTGCTCAAGAATTGCGGCCCCAAGGGATATCCGGGCATGGCGGAGGTGGGCAATATGGGATTACCACCTAAGCTATTGAAAAAAGGCATTAAAGATATGGTCAGGATTTCCGATGCGCGCATGAGTGGCACCGCATTTGGCACTGTAGTCTTGCATGTTGCACCCGAAGCGCAGGATTTAGGTCCCTTAGCGGCGGTGCAAAATGGCGATATGATCACGCTTGATACCTTTGCGGGTATTCTGCAACTTGAGATCAGCGCTGACGAATTAGCAAATCGATTGGCTAAGTTAGCCTCGGTGAAACCCGTTCCCATCGGCACTGGATATTTGTCTCTTTTTAAAGAAAGAGTGCTGCAAGCGGACGAAGGTTGTGACTTTGATTTTCTAGTGGGATGTCGAGGTGCTGATATTCCGGCACATTCCCATTAAACATGGCACCTTTTTCTTTTATAATGAAACCAAATAATTATTTTAAAAAAAGGTTGAGTTATGAAGTTGAGTAATCAGTACCCGAGCTTAAAAGGAAAGACCATTTTTATTAGTGGTGGCGGTACGGGTATTGGCGCCTGCTTAGTGAGATCTTTTTTAGAGCAGGGCGCAAAGGTTGCATTTGTAGATATTCTTGTGGATGAGTCAAATCAACTGGTTAACAGCTTATTGACTAATCAAGCTGATGCAGTCTTAAAGTTTTATCCCTGCGATCTGATTGATATCGACGCACTAAAAACGGTGTTAGCAACAGTAGAACAAGAATTAGGGGCGATCTCAGTCTTAATCAATAACGCCGCCTGCGATCAACGTCATAGCATAGATGAAGTGACGCCCGAGTATTGGGATCACTGTTTAAATACCAATTTACGACATTACTTTTTTGCTGTTCAGGCTGTTAGGCAGCAAATGCAACGCCTCGGTGGTGGTTCAGTGATCAACTTAGGCTCGATGAGTTGGCACAATCGTCAGTCTGGCATGGCGGGTTATACCGCTTCTAAAGCCGGCGCTATGGGATTGACCCGAGGACTCGCCGCAGATTTAGGTAAAGATAAAATTCGAATTAATACCCTAACGCCAGGCTGGGTGATGACTAAACGTCAATTAACCCACTGGGTAGATAAAGATACGGCAAAACATATCGAAGATAATCAATGTATCAAAGACTATGTGATGCCAGAAGATATCGCAGCCATGGCATTATTTTTGGCTTCAGATGATAGCAAACTCTGCACTGCACAAAACTTTATCGTTGATGGTGGTTGGATTTAGTCATTAACAATACCGTTTGTGGTTCATTAAGTCGTTATTTATTACGCGTGGATAGGCGAGGAGTGCTGCTGATAAAAATTTAAATACTAAAAGGTGACACTACCGTTATGCAACTCTCAATATCAACGCAAAAATTAACTCATGCCGCATTTCCTGGAGAGTTGCATTTAATCACCTTAACCAATAGCCATGGTTTGGAGGTATTATTATCTAATTATGGCGCGAGCATTTGGTCGGTTAAACTTCATGACAAAGAAGCACAACCGATTGATTTAAGTTTGAGTTACAAAAACATTCAAGATTGGGCAAAAAACCCTTATTATTTTGGTATTACTGCAGGCCGCGTTGCGAATCGAATAGGCGGTGCTCAATTCTCACTCAATGGCAAACACGTTCAATTAACGCCAAACGAAGGTAATAATCAACTTCATGGCGGCGCCCAAGGACTAAGCCATTGTCTCTGGCAATGTGAAACCCTGCGCTACCAAGATGCTGTCGCGGCAAGTTTCACCATAATCAGTCCTGATGGTGACCAAGGCTACCCAGGTGAGCTAGTGATAAAAGTTGAATACAGATTAAATGAAAACAATGAGTTAATTATTACCTATGAAGCAAAATCGGATCAAAAAACGCCAGTTTGCTTAACCAATCATACTTATTGGAATCTAGCCTCCGATAAACAAAACGGAATACTAGGCCATTCTTTGCAACTCCAATCAAAACATATTTTAGCCTTAGATGCAGAGCAAATTCCTACGGGTGAATTAATCCAAGTAGAGAATACCGCCTTTGATTTTAGACAACCTAAAATGATTTTACGTGATATTCATACCTTAGATAATGGCTATGACCATTATTTTGTCATGGATAAAAAATACAGTAGCACATCAAATTTAAACGTCATTGCTAATTTGGTCGATCCTATTTCAGGACGTGAAATGGAAATAAGTACGACAGAACTAGGATTACAATTTTATAGCGGAAATTTTTTAGATGGCTCGCATTTCGATAATCACGGTCAGCCATTAATTCAATATCGCGGTTTATGTTTAGAAACCCATGGCTATCCAAACGCCGTTAATATTGATCATTTTCCGACTGTGATCCTAGAAGCCAATATCTTGTACAAACAAATTACGGTACACACATTTAAAAACATCTGAGTTTTATAAATTTTATAACCAGTAAATAACGAAACGTTTTAAGTTTGATCTTCTGAATTAAGAAGGTCTGGGGATTTTTGTCACTAAAATTTTGAAAGGGAATAATAATGAAAAATTTTAAACTAGTTTCAGCGTTCAGTTTATGGGCAGTTAGTGCCAGTTGCGCATTCGCGACAACTGTCGGGTTTTCACAGGTAGGGTCAGAAAGCGGTTGGCGAACTAGCTTCAGCGAGGCAGTAAAAGCAGAAGCCAAGCAAAGGGGCATTGACTTAAAATTTGCCGATGCACAGCAAAAACAAGAAAACCAAATCAAAGCCGTACGTAGCTTTATCGCCCAAGGTGTGGATGCGATTATTATTGCGCCAGTAGTCGAAACGGGTTGGAAACCGGTACTGAAAGAAGCCAAACGTGCCCACATTCCTGTTGTTATCGTTGACCGTAATATTAAGGTCGATGACGATTCATTATTCCTGACCCGCATTGCCTCTGACTTTACCGAAGAAGGCAGCAAAATCGCCCAATGGTTAATGGATAAAACCCAAGGCAAATGTGATATCGCCGAACTACAGGGCACTGTTGGTGCCACTGCCGCCATCGATCGTGCAGCCGGTTTTAATGCCGTTATCGCAAATTATCCCAATGCCAAGATTATCCGCAGCCAAACGGGTGAATTTACCCGTGCTAAGGGTAAAGAAGTGATGGAAGGTTTCCTTAAAGCACAAAACGGCCAAGCACTGTGCGCCGTTTGGGCACATAACGACGAAATGGCACTTGGCGCCGTGCAAGCCATTAAAGAAGCTGGACTAAAACCGGGGACAGATATCTTGATTGTTTCGGTTGATGGCGTACCGGATTACTTTAAAGCCATGGCCGATGGGGAGGCCAATGCGACAGTAGAATTGAGCCCCTATTTAGGCGAACCAGCCTTTGATGTTATCGATGCATTCCTTAAGGGAAACAAAGACCAATCTAAATTAATTAGCACTACGGGTGACGTTTATACCCAAGAAACCGCCGCCGCTGAATATGAAAAGCGTCGCCTGCGTTAATCGACGATAACGCGTTTCTTGGGGAGACAAGCTATGAGCCTTATCTTAGAACTGCAGAATATCAGTAAGCATTACCCCGGCGTGAAAGCGCTAGAAGAGGTGAGTTTACGTTTATATTCAGGGGAAGTTCATGCCCTCTTGGGCGAAAACGGTGCGGGTAAGTCCACACTGGTGAAAGTGATGACAGGGGCACAATCCAAAGATGGCGGGGATATTATTTTTCTGGGAGAACAACAACATTTTTGTACGCCGATTGAGGCACAGAAAATCGGGATCAGCACAGTTTATCAAGAAGTGAATCTGGTTCCGAATCTTTCCGTGGCACAGAATTTATTTCTGGGCCATGAGCCTAAACGTTTTGGGTTAATTCACTTTAAAAAGATGTATGCCGATGCCCGCAGCGTATTGACTCAGTTTAAGCTGGATATTGATGTCACTGCGCCACTGTCACAATACTCTATAGCCGTACAACAGCTTATCGCCATTGCCCGTGGCGTAGCCATGTCAGCCAAAGTGTTGGTATTAGATGAGCCAACGGCCAGCCTTGATGCGGATGAAGTACAAGTGCTATTTGGCATTTTAAAACAGCTTAAACAAAGGGGTGTGGCCATAGTGTTTATCACCCATTTTCTCGATCAGGTTTATCAGATAAGTGACCGCATTACGGTGCTGCGAAACGGTCGTTTTATTGGTGAATATCTCACATCTGAGTTACCCCAATCCCAATTGATTGAAGCTATGCTCGGGCGTTCATTGCTAGAGCAACTGGTTGATAAAAAGATTGAAGATAATCCAGCAAAGGGTACTTCAGCGGTACTGTTATCCCTTGAGGGCGTGTCCGTTAAAGGCTCCATTCAAGCCATGACGCTCACTGTACCTAAAGGTCAAGCAGTGGGTCTTGCTGGCTTGTTAGGTTCAGGGCGCAGTGAAGTTTGCAATGCAGTTTTTGGACTGGATTTGCTTGAAAGCGGCAGCATTCACTTAGCAGGTAAAAAATTAAACCTTTCACAACCTGTTGATGCGATTCATGCGGGGATCGCGCTGTGTCCTGAAGATCGCAAAATTGACGGCATCATTGGACCTTTATCCATTCGCGAGAACATCATTTTAGCCTTGCAGGCGAGGGTGGGATGGTGGCGCAGTTTATCGAAAGCGAGGCAAGAGGAAATTGCCCAGTTCTTTATCGATAAATTGCAGATCGCCACGCCCGATGCCGACAAACCCATAGAGCAGCTCAGTGGCGGTAATCAGCAGAAAGTGATCTTAGCGCGCTGGCTTGCCATTGAACCGATTTTGTTAGTGCTCGATGAACCGACCCGCGGTATCGATATCGGCGCCCATGCCGAAATTATCAAACTGATTAGATCCCTGTGTGACGATGGTATGTCGCTGCTCGTTGCCTCCTCCGAATTAGATGAACTTGTCGCATTCTCCAACAAAGTCGTGGTGATGCGCGACCGTTATGCAGTGCGTGAATTAACGGGATCAGAACTCACCTCACAACACGTTATGCAAGCCATTGCGGAGGGATAAATGAAAAGCTCAGCAGAAATGATGTCGCCGGAGGCTTTACCTATGAATAGCCAGCAAACAATGACCAAAGAAAAAACAGACCGTTATCAAGCGGGTAAGTCAAAGTCCTTCGGTCGTTATCTTTGGCCTTTATTAGCGTTAGCCTTATTGCTGCTAGTTAACTTGTTTATCGACAGCAGTTTTTTCCATTTAACCTATCAAGATGACCGTCTTTATGGCTCCTTGATTGATATTTTAAACCGCAGTGCGCCAGTCGCTTTGCTCGCGATTGGCATGAGTTTAGTCATTGCCACAGGTGGGATTGACCTCTCTGTTGGTGCTGTGATGGCAATCGCAGGCGCGGTCTGCGCTAACCTTTTGCTGGTGCCGGATATCAGCTTAGTGACAGTGGTATTGGCGGGTTTGATGGTTGGCCTCGCGGCGGGTTGTATTAATGGTGCCTTGGTCAGTGTTTTAGGCATTCAGCCCATTGTGGCAACTTTACTGCTTATGGTTGCTGGGCGCGGCGTCGCTCAGCTAATCAATCAGGGGCAGATCATTACCTTTCAACATGAAGCATTTGCGGCAATCGGTGTTGGGCAGTTTTTAGGCTTACCTATGCCGATTTGGATTGTCATTGGCATGTTGCTACTGACCCAATTATTGCTGCGCAGAACCGCTTTGGGACTTTTTATTGAGGCCGTAGGTTGTAACGCCAAAGCGAGTCGTTACCTTGGTATTAATGATAAATCCATCAAGCTGTTCGTGTATGCCATTGCCGGATTATGCGCAGCGTTAGCCGGCATGATAAGCACTGCCGACATTCAAGGATCAGACGCTAATAATGCGGGCTTATGGCTTGAGCTCGACGCCATCTTAGCTGTAGTGATTGGTGGCGCAGCGTTAACTGGTGGCCGTTTCTCACTTGTGTTGTCGATCATCGGCGCGCTGATCATCCAAACCTTGGCCACTACGATTATCGTCAGCGGTTTACCTGCCAAATTTAACCTGTTGATCAAAGCCATAGTGATCTTAAGTGTACTGTTACTGCAGTCTGAGAAATTTAGACGTCAGCTATCGGGACTATTCAAACTTCGCACCTTCAACAGCGCCAAGGCTGGAGACAAAAAATGATCGCTAAACGTTTTATTCCCCTATGGATCACGGCCTCCTTACTGCTAGTGATGTTTTTGATAGGTTCAATGCAGTTTGAAGGCTTTGCCAGTGTCAGAGTCGTGACTAACTTATTCCGTGATAACGCTTTTTTACTGATCACCGCACTCGGGATGACGTTAGTCATCATCTCCGGGGGCATCGATTTATCCGTAGGCTCAGTGATTGCCTTAAGTGGCGTGCTCACCAGCGTGTTAATTACCGAATATCACTGGCATCCACTGCTCGCCTTTGCACTGGTTCTGCCCCTTGGCACACTCTTTGGTGCCTTGATGGGCAGCATTATCCACGTTTACAAGCTTCAACCCTTCATTGTGACCTTAGCGGGGATGTTTTTAGCACGTGGCATGGCAACCACCATCAGTGAAGAATCAATCGCGATTGATCATCCGTTTTACGATGCCATTGCTGATTTGAGCATTGCCTTACCCGGTCATGGTTCGCTTGATATTAGCTCACTGATTTTTATTCTGTTTTTCATCATTGTTGCCATCATGATGCACTACAGCCGTTTCGGAATCAATGTGTACGCCCTTGGCGGTAATGCGCAATCGGCGGAGTTAATGGGGATTTCTATCGCGAAAACCACTATCAGTATTTATGCGCTCAGTAGTTTTCTCGCAACGTTGGCGGGAATTGTATTCACCTTTTATACCTTTTCCGGTTATGCGCTCGGAGCGATTGGAGTCGAGCTCGATGCCATTGCCGCTGTGGTGATTGGCGGCACTTTACTTACCGGCGGTAGGGGCTTTGTGTTAGGTACTGTGCTTGGAGTGTTTTTAATGGGCGTGATCCAGACCTACATTACCTTCGATGGCACGCTCAGCAGTTGGTGGACCAAGATAGTGATTGGATTATTACTATTTTTCTTCATCGTGTTACAAAAACTCTTGAATGGACGTAAACCTAGCCATGGATAAGTTAACCTCAATGACTCGCTCTAAACCTATTAGCTATAAGCATGTTAGCTCTCAACATGGTAACGCTAATCAAATTCACCCTAAATCAAGCCGTTTTTCGGCACTGGCGGTGTCAATTGCGCTGTCGGTTTGTATGGCAGGCCCTGCGAATGCAGTGCCTGTACTTGAGCATAAAGCTGTCGTTCATCAGGCCATTACCGCACAAAATACCAAATCCACTGTTCAAAACGCGCCTTTTATTGCCCGCAGCGCCGATCCTTGGGTAATTAAAGCCGACGATGGCAGCTATTACTTTATCGCCTCTGTACCTGAATTTGATCGAATAGAACTGCGCCATGCCGCCACGATTCAGGCTCTAAGCCAAGCAAAGCCTAAGATCATTTGGCGTAAGCATGAGTCTGGGCCCATGAGCATCGACATTTGGGCGCCCGAACTACATAAGATTGATGGCCGTTGGTATATCTATTATGCCGCCAGTGATAAAGACCTGCGTTTTCATAACCGTATGTTTGTATTAGGCTTAAATGGCGATGATCCGATGGCGGGTGAGTGGGAGGAACTCGGACGCCTTAAGACAGCGCACGATGCATTTTCCTTAGATGCCACCAGCTTTCAAGTAGGCGAACAGCGTTATTTTATTTGGGCGCAGCAAGATGAGGCTAAAAGCTACAATACGGGATTGGTGATCGCCAAAATGGTGTCGCCGACGCAGGCGTCAGCAGCGGAAACCATCATCACCGAACCTTTGCTCGACTGGGAAAGATTAGGTTTTAAAGTCAACGAAGGCGCTGCCGTGCTCATTAAAAATGGCAAAGTCTTTGTGACCTATTCCGCTAGCGCCACAGATGATCGATACGCTATGGGCTTGCTGTGGGCGGATCAAACGGCCGATCTCCTCGATCCCAATAGCTGGCACAAAGCACCCACATCCGTATTTAGCAGCAATCCAGTACTTAAACGTTTTGGCCCTGGGCACAACAGCTTTGTACTGGCAGAAGACGGTAAGACGGAGTTAATGTTCTACCACGCCCGCAATTACCTTGAACTACAAGGAACGCCACTCACCGACGGCAATCGCCACAGCTATTATCGCGCGATATCCTGGTCAGCAGATGGCATGCCACAGTTTGATAATGAGCTCAGCGATGCGCAAACGTTTGCTAAGTGAACCTCAAAATTTTTTATAACTTATAAAGCGGCATAAGCAGTAATAATCGGAGTTAAAATAGCCTTGAGTGAGCACAGACTGATGCAGATATTAGAATTTTTGTGTTTAACTCATACAGGCTTGCCATGGTATCCACTCACCTATGTAGTGACCAACAAAATTTGGCCACTGTTTTAAAGATTGAAATCCATAATATTACATTCATGCTAGCGAGTGAATCAGACTACCGTAGAGTGATTCACTCGCTACTTCGAGTACTCACTTATCCCGTTTATTCCTCACCCACAACTAATTAATCAAGAAGCTATATTACAACTTCAAAGATTCGCCATCTTCAGGGATTAATATATGATTTTCAATCCCTTCTTCTTGCACAAATTCCCTTAATTCTTTACGAGTCAATGCCGCATGGTTAACAGTGTCCATATGTACAGCAATGATGTTAGCCTGAGGTGCGTGTTTAATGGCACGAACTGTATCTTCTTTACCCATGATAATTGAACCTTTAAGGCTTTCCATTCGTGCATCACCCGTGTTAAGAACAACGACTTCAGGCTTAAATTGACGTAACGTATCTTCTACTTCATCGCGCCAAATAGTATCACCAACAAAATAAACAGTGTCGTAATTGTCCGCCTCTAACACAACTCCCATAGCCTCGCCTAGTGCCTTAGCTAATTCTGGGATTGCATACATTTCATCCGTTCCATGCTGCCCACCTGTTTTGGTTAAACTAATATCATTGAACTTAGTTTTAAAACCTAACACACGCACATCTTTAAAGCCTTGAGCACGAATAGTCTTTGCATCTTCTTCATTTTGCACAAATAAAGGTATTGATTTAGGTAGTAAACTTTGTGCCATATCGTCCCAATGATCAAGATGTGTGTGAGTAACAATAACGGCATCTACATTGTCAATTACAGTTTTAGCTTTCATAGGTAAATCGACCATCGGTATGCGTATTTCACTACGGTAAGTACCTGCAAAGCCTGGATAGGTATCTTTCTTTGACAACATAGGGTCGATCAAAAATGTGGTATTACCATATGTAATTTTTGATGTTGCATTTCGGATATGCTGAAAGTGTACCTGTTGTGATTCTGCATGCAGAACTGGAACCGATTCGGCTAATGCATTGGTACTATTAATGATAGATGCAAACCCTAAGGTGAGTAGTGTACTGATAGCTTTGCTTTTCATAGTGTATCTCTTTAGCTGTTGATTAATGTAGCCATTATCCTTGGTACTTATGAGTATAAACATTGACCCAAATGACAAACTTCGAAACAATTAGGCCAAATAGTGATATAGCGTTTACAAGTGAGCACTTTGCATATGCAAACACCAACAGTAGCTTTAGTTCTCTACCCCCATTTCAGTGCGTTCAATGTTGCGGTACCTCAAGCCGTGTTTTCGATGATGCCAGATGGCAAACCTATTTTTGATTTAAAAATTGTGTCAGTTGATGGTGAGCAACAACATGCGGATAATTGGATAACGATACAACCAGATGGTGGGCTAGAGTTATTGGAATTGGCTGATATCGTTATCATTCCTGGATGGCATGAGTTAAACAGTGCACCAGCACCTAATTTATCTAAAGCACTGGTTCGAGCCCATGAGAGAGGGGCAATGGTAGTAGGGCTTTGCTATGGCGCTTATGCGTTAGCTTACTCAGGACTATTAGATGAAAAAGAGGCGGCGACTCACTGGATGGCAGAGGACGATTTTACCGTTCGCTTCCCAAATATAAAGCTAAATACAAATGCACTTTATGTTGAGAGTGACCATATAGTCACATCTGCTGGTACTGCTGCGGCTTTAGACTGTTGCTTGTATATTTTGAGGTCTTTCTATGGGACAAAAATAGCGAATAAAGTTGCACGTATCTTAGTTGTACCACCACACCGAGAAGGAGGTCAGGCGCAATTTATTGCACAACCTATCCCAAAATCAACTCAAGATGCTGAGATCAATCGGTTACTGGATTATTTACGTGAAAACCTCGACAAACAACATTCCATTGCAGATTTAGCAGAGCGATTATTTATGAGTCGCCGTACCTTTACTCGACATTTCAACAATGCTACCGGTATGTCATTTGGGAAATGGCTTATTAACGCTCGTCTACAACGAAGCATTGAACTTCTTGAAAGTACGTCACTTTCTATCGAAAAGATATCTGAAATGATGGGTTTTCAAACCGCAACGTCATTCAGGCAACATTTTAATCAACGTTTTCAAGTTAGCCCAAGTACTTGGCGTAAAACGTTTGCGGGAAACTAACGATGTTAGGGCTATGTTGGAAGCAACTCTAAAATAAACTATAAACGCCGATTTTACGTAAGCGTCCATTTTAGGACGTCCTATTCCCACTTAAGATCGCGCGATAAGCTGTGCACTCATCATTACAGGAGAGTGATATGGCAAAGCGAGCTTACCGCAACGCTGCACAATGGCAGCAATTAATCGACTTATGGCACACATCAGAGCTGAGCATCACTGAGTTTTGCCAAACCCATCAACTGAGCACCATGTCATTTTATAAATGGCGGCAACGTCTATCACCACAAACTGAGCAAGCTAATGT
>NZ_JAKKSC010000039.1:0-36003 GCF_025653705.1 Shewanella sp. SM87 | reverse complement strand
CCTCCATAGCAATAAGGCTACCTTCGGGGAATTGTCTAATTTTATCGAGCAGCTTGTTTCTGTTAACCTTTTTGTTACTCATGACAGAGTTATCCATAAGACAAACACAAACTTGAAAAACATTTTTGGCTAAATCGATACCAATAACTTTAATATCCATGATGGAAACCTCCAGAACTATTTGTCAGCTTTAAGCTTGGCATAATACTGCAAGCTTAGGTGCTGAGGCGTCCATCACATCACTACATAACCTATGTAGTCAGAGTTCGGCATAGTCGTAAGTTTGACAGCGCGGCTCCACGGATAAAAATCCACTTTTAACTGTTGTCCCATAACGTTCAGCGCCGCCCGTACCACGGCAATACTGGCACCCTGCTCCGTTAATTGCTCTCCTGAATAAGGCGGCCAAAGTAAAGAAGTGAGCATTAAGGTATCCGCTTTAGCTACGCTCAATCCCATAAAGGAAAGACAATACACAAGGAGCATTGAACGCCATCGAACCATTTAGTACTCCTTTGCCTACATGGATTTACGACTACATCATCGACAACTTAACGCTTTCGTTTTTATCTGCCGAGATTTTATGATTGGTTAGATTTTATGACTAGTTTTAGTATAGCCATCAAGCCACAGCGGGGAAGTGAAGTTTTGTTACAATTAGAATAACGACATTAGCAGCGAAAGCTAACTCAACATGCAGCTTGACTTGATGGTATGACTCGCCAACTTTTTCATTAGCCAATTAGCTTGTTCGTTTATCTGCTAACCGAAATAGCTAGATAGAATAAAATTCAAGCCACATTGCGCGGCTTGAAAGTCAAAAAAGCGCACTCGCAAAATCACATCACTTAAGCATTAATATCTTCATATAACTCTTGATACATCAGCTCGCGCATTTTGAATTTCTGAATTTTTCCCGTCACTGTCATTGGATACTGATCCACAAACTTGATGTAGCGCGGCACTTTAAAGTAGGCGAATTTCTCGGTGAGAAAATGACGAATATCAGCCTCTGTAATCGCGGCTCCTGAGCGGACTTTAATCCAAGCACACACCTCCTCGCCGTATTTATCGCTTTGAACGCCAAAGACCGCCGCATCCTGCACATCTTTATGGGTGTAAAGTTTCTCTTCAATCTCACGGGGATAAATATTCTCGCCGCCGCGAATAATCATATCTTTAATGCGCCCCACAATTTGCACATAACCTTGCTCATCCATTTGGCCAATATCGCCCGAATGTAGCCAGCCTTGACTGTCTATGGTTGCCGCCGTTTTCTCAGGATCATTCCAATAACACTGCATAATGCAATAACCACGACTACAGACTTCGCCGGGTTGATTAATTGGCAGCACTTCGCCGGGTTGATTAATTGGCAGCACTTCGCCAAATTCATCGACAATTTTCACTTCGGTATGGGGTAAAGCACGGCCAACGGTGAGAACGCGTTTCTCTACGGGTGAGTCGATTTCAGTAATGTGATTGAGCGGACTGCATTCGGTCTGACCATAACCAATCAGCACTTCCTTCATATACATCAGGTTTTGTACACGTCGCATCACTTCTTCAGGACAAGTTGCCCCCGCCATCACGCCGGTACGTAAGGAACTCAAATCAAAACGAGCAAACTCAGGGTGTTCCAACTCGGCAATAAACATGGTCGGTACGCCATGCAAAGCGGTGCAACGCTCTTGCTCAATCACTTGCAATGTCGTCAATGGATCGAAGGATTCACCGGGGAACACAGCAGCTGCGCCTTTGGCTAAGCAGACTAAACTGCCGAGTACCATGCCAAAACAATGGTATAAAGGCACTGGAATACAGAGTTTATCGTGGCAGGTAAACTTCATCGCCTCTGCGACTAAATAGCCATTATTCAATATGTTATGATGGGATAGGGTCGCACCTTTCGGGCTGCCCGTCGTGCCAGAGGTAAACTGGATATTAATCGCATCGTACGGGCTTAATTCCTTAGCAATCCTCTCGAGCATTATCCTGTCAGCGGCGGTCACATCAACGATCAAGTCATCAAAATTCAACATACCGACGGATTTCTCCGCGCCCATACGGATCACAAATTCAAGCTCAGGTACGGCTTTAGCTTGTAATTTACCCGCTGGGCAAGAAGTTAGCTCAGGCGCCAATTCATATAGCATCTCAAGATAATTGCTGGATTTAAACTTATCGGCACAAATTACCGCGCGGCAACCCACGTTACTCAGCGCATATTGCAACTCTTCAGGGCGATACGCAGGATTAATACACACCATGATGGCGCCAATTTTAGCGGTCGCATATTGGGTTAAACACCACTCGATATTGTTAGGCGACCAAATCCCTACCCTATCACCAGACTTAATACCGAGTTTTAATAGTCCTGTGGCGAGCGCATCGATTTGGGCAAGATATTGGCGGTAATTCCAGCGGATATGTTGATGGTGTACGACGACAGCTAATTGGTCGGGATACGTTGCCGCAATCTCATCAAGATATTGACCTATGGTCTTCTCAACGAGTTTCGGTGATGACTCGCCTCTAAACTCGCTAACATTGAGCGGGCTTATAACTTGGCTTGTAGGAACTGACATTAAGGCCTCCGTGCATTTATTATTATGGTTAGCGAGGTCCAAACTAACCAATCCACGGATCATGTCACAAGTAAAAAAGGACTTTATTAGACTAAAGAGTAAGACAAACGATTAGATAACAATCCATTAAAGCCCAGTGCTAACGGCTGATAAACTCAAAATGAGTACTCGACTTAGGCACATTTAAGCTTTGTAACCGCTCAACAATGGCCAGTAACACCCCTTGGCGACGCATATTTTCTAACACGCCGGGGCTAAAAACCTCGAGTCGCGTCATGGCCGTCAACAGCAACTTACATTGTGCGATGCTCGCATCACGAATATAGGCAGGTTTATCGACTAAGTAACTGTTGTTATACCAATAGTCCCAAGTGAAATTAGCCAATAACCAACCTTGCGTTGTCAGGTCATTAATAAATTCCAGCATTCGCTCATGACTTAAGATCACATCACCCGCCGTAAAATCCTTAAGATATTTAGTGTATAAACCACAATCGGATGTCATTGTTGAAGTCCCCATAACACACCTCACAGGTTTTGGTTGCCTCTGCTGCCACAACTTGTACGACACCAGTCACAAACCGAGATCGAATTTGACGCTTTGCCTTAGAAACGAGAATTTGCATAAGGCATACCAAATAAGATTACTGTCAACAGGCTAAGCCACGTTATCTGAACGGAAACTTAATCAAACTCACAATATTTGATATGGGTGACGAACTGGGGTATTCGACAAAATTCAGATAAACTCAGCGGTATTGAAGCGCTTAACGGCAACTATGAGTAAAGGAAACAAGATGAACTACTGGCTTATGAAATCGGAACCCGACGAATTCAGCATAGATGATCTTAAGGCTTGCCCTAACCAAACCGAAGCTTGGCATGGGATCCGTAACTATCAGGCGCGTAACTTTATGCGCGATGAGATGCAGATTGGCGACAAGGTATTTTTTTACCATTCAAGCTGCAAAGTGCCCGGTATTGTCGGTATCGCAGAAGTCGTGACCAATGCGTATCCCGACAGCACGGCCTTCGATCCTGAATCGAAGTATTTCGACCCTAAGTCAGATCCAACCAAACCAAGATGGCTGCGAGTAGATATCCGCTTTGTCAAAAAATTTAACGAGATGATTCCCTTGAGTTTGATAAAAAGTTTACCCCAACTGGCGGACATGTATTTAGTGGCTAAGGGGTCAAGACTCAGTATCCAACCTGTGACCGCCGAACAATGGCAAGCCGTACTCATGTTAATCCGCTAGAAAGCAATCTTGAGCTAGAACGTTCAGCTATAGTTCATTTAGCATCGCCTATTGTTGGCCACATCCAGCATTGGACACAACATCAACTCAATGCCCCTTAGGAGTACAGATGAATAAATTGACCTCAGTGGTAATCACAGGACTTGTCCTCAGCTTAACTATGTCCATCTCAACCTTTGCTAAAGATGACCATGAGCGCCACAAAAAGGATAAAAGTCTACCGCCGGGATTACAGAAAAAAGTTGACCAAGGTCAGCCACTGCCACCCGGTTGGCAGAAAAAACTCCACCGTGGTGATGTGCTTGAGCATGATATTTATGATCGTGGCCGCATCGTAGTGCCCTTAGACAGAGATGGCATCATTAGCATTCAAGTCGAAGGTGCACTAATCAAACTCGATAATAACAGCCGTAAAATCCTCGATATCGTCAATATCATTACCGATTAACTTCCCATGGCAAAATGGCATTTATAACTGACACATTTACAACTACGCCCAGCTCTTATCTGGGCGTAGTTGTACTTCTTAATACTGCTTTGATCTATCAAAAAACGTTGTCTGTAAGACAATTTATCATCCCAGTCCTCACTCAATAACGTTCTAACTTACAATAAAGCAACATATTGATATTTATCATATCTTTACTATCTGGCTATTGGTCGTAAATTGGCTAAATGCTAGACTCATGCAGGGTGAAAAGATATCGAACAGAACAAGATAAGTGTCACCTAAAAATACTCATGCGACTAAGGCAAAATCTTAATTGAATTCATAGCATCCCGATAATGACCGTAGACTAACGCTGGATTTTTGATAATGGAAAACACCTCACTTCAACGGGTTAAGCAGGCAATTATTGCGGGGTTCTGGGCATCACTCGCCAGTATTTCTGTGGGTTTTCTATTTAAACTCTGGCTAGCACAATGGGTTGCCAAAGCCGATCTAGCGCTCTATCACACAGTGATCGACATTATCTCACTGTCGCTAATCCTAATGACGGGATTTCGCTCCTCTATGGTGGTGACCTACTCCCAGACCAAGCAAGATGTGGATATTACCAATATATTCCGCTACAGCTTGATCGCTATGGTATTACTGACATGGGGCTTAGTTTTACCCTATATCAAACACAAACTTCAGCTCAATGTAGAATATTTTCAATTGGTTGGGATTATTCTGAGTATGGGGCTCAAGGTCTATTTTACCAATCAAATTGCCATGTACCGGCTATATGCCATCTCCAATAGAGTCACTTGGTTAGAGCCGCTCGCGCAAGTGACTAGCTTTTTATTATGTTTCTACGGCTTAAAACAAACCGCCATTGCATCACTCTTTTACAGCATGACACTGTCATCGCTCATCGTTGCCTTATATATGTACTTAAAACGGCGCAAAGATATTGCCACTCCGCCCTTAAGTGCGGTGCATTTTGATACGGGTTTACGCAGTTTTATGAAGAAAAGCCTGACGGCGTCCATGGAAGCGGGGGCCAGTATCTTGATGATTTACATCACCGTACTGCTGACTATTGCCTATTTCAGCATAGATGAACTGGGTGATTTCCAAGTGGTGGTGCGGCCGATGATCACTTACCTCACCCTGCTTTTTGTCTTTCCCATCTACCGGTTTGTACTGCCCGAAGTCGCTGTGTGCGTACGAGAAAAACGCTTTGACGAAGTCCAACAAATTAAGTCATGGCTGACGAAAGTTTCTTTGTGGATCAGCGGTATTTTTTTTGTCGTTATGGTCTTTGCGAGCAAGCCGTTAGTCGCTTGGTTATTCCCCGAGCAATACATTAAAGCGGCCCCAGTATTAATGCATTTCTCCATGTTTTTTATATTTATGATGCTCAATGGCTACCAGCTAGCTTATATCAAAGCTCATGGCTACTTTACTCAAAGCCTACTTATTCGCCTTGCTGGTATCGCAGTACTGGTCGGTACTTTCTACGCTTACCGCCTGTATACGGAGAATGTCGTCGCGGTGATTTTAGCCTTAGGCACGGGCTATTTGATGATGTATCTCATATCTAAACTAATTGAAAGACGCATTCAGCAAAGCCTTAACAACGGCGAAAATGCTTAAAACGATAAAGGAAATGAGAGGTTTCAACTAAAAAGGCATCCCAGAGGAGAGTCTGGAATGCCTTAAGAGAAGACAGCATGTCAGCTTATCATTTAACGCCCATCGAGCATGCGACCAAGACCTCCGAGTACAGAGCCTTCACCGCGATCACTGCCACCCGCTGATGGGGCATGGGCGATAATGCGATCCGCCATACGTGAGAATGGCAAGCTTTGTAGCCAAACCGTCCCGTGGCCTTTGAGTGTGGCTAAAAACAAACCTTCACCGCCAAAGACCATAGACTTTAATGAGCCTGCACGCTCTATGTCGTAATCAATCCCTGAGGTAAATGCAACAAGACAACCGGTGTCAACTCTTAAGGTTTCACCTTTTAGTTCTTTTTTCACTAAGGTGCCGCCCGCATGGATAAACGCCATACCATCGCCCTGTAGGCTTTGCAGAATAAATCCTTCGCCACCAAAAAATCCCGTACCTAAGCGGCGATTAAATTTCATCGTCACGCGTGTACCTAAAGCCGCAGCCAAAAAACTGTCTTTCTGGCAGATAAGCTCACCACCATGTTCGGCCAAGTCGATCGCTAGGATAGTGCCAGGATAAGGGGCGGCAAAGGCGACTTTACGTTTTTGATTGCCTTGGTTGGTAAAGTGAGTCATAAAAATGCTCTCACCCGTCAATGCCCGTTTACCCGCGCCCACCAACTTGCCAAAAAAGCCTGACTCAGGCTCAGAGCCATCGCCCATTTTGGCCTCAAAGCTAATATCTTGCTCTAGGTAATTCATCGCGCCCGCTTCAGCGACCACGGTTTCGTTAGGATCGAGTTCCACTTCAACCAACTGCATACTGTGGCCGATAATTTCATAATCCACTTCATGACAACGTCTAGACATACTGTTCCCCTTAACTGTCAGTTCCTTGTTACTATCCTTTAGATTGACCCCGATGGACGACTCTTTACCTATCGCGGCTCAATTTCACTCTTCATCTCGACCCTAATCTAGATCTAAGCTCAGTCTGAATTTAGGCCTTATTTTAACTCTCAATCTAAACCTTCATCTGACCTAGGCATTAATCTATGACATAAAATGTCAAAATGCGATTATTTTATGCGGTAACTTGTATCAAAAGATGACAAGCGAAGACTTATCAACCCAAACCCACACCATTAAACTGCTCAGCCTTAGCAAACTCCTCTAATATCAACTCGGTAAAAAGTTGTCCTGCACGGCCTAACGGACGCTCTAAGGTCGAGACGAGCTGTGGAATAAACGTAAAACGACTGCCACCGACGAAGTCGATTTCAACTAATTCGCCCTTAGCCAACTCTTCTTGCACTAAAAAGTCCGGCAACCAGCCAAAACCTAAGCCTTTTAACAAAGCGTTCTTTTTCATGATAAAGCCAGAAAGATAAAACACTTTATCGCCGCCAAATTGCATTTCATCGCGGTAACTTTTATTGGGTGAAGAGTCTTCGATAGTTAATTCCACATGTTGCTGCAGCTCAGACAAACTAATTTCGCGAATAAAAGACAAAGGATGCGAAGCACTGGCCACCAGTACGCTAGTAATTGCAGGCAACGGCTGCGGATGGTAATAGGGGCCAGTGCGATAATCTTTCACTAACATCAAGTCAGCATTATCACGCTCGAATCTGTGTTGTACACCGCCTAAAAACTCCATATTCAGCTGAATTTTAGTGGGGATTTGATGTTCAGCCATACGCTTTAAGGCCGTCATGATAGGCTCCATCGGTAAGGCACCGTCTATCACTAGTTCTAGCTTTGGCTCCCAGCCTTCACTGAAACGACTGGCAAGATGTTCAATGTTTGCAAGGTGTTGCAGTAATCTTTGTCCCTCGGCCAAAATCACTCGGCCCTCTTGCGTCAGCTCAGCACGATATTGCTCACGGCTAAAAAGCGGCACGCCTAGGTGCTCTTCTAACTTTTTAACTTGATAACTCACCGCCGATTGCGCTTTGTGTAATCGCTCCGCCGCCTTGGCAAAACTGCCCTCTTCCACCAGCACTTGCAGCACATTAAAAGCATCAATATCGATGCGCATGGTCACTCCTTAGCTCTAATGAACATGTCACGGAAACACTACGATTCGTAAAGATTAGAATACCATCTAATTTTTAGATTGAGATAACGGATTTATTATTCTTTTTTTTGTTCATTCAAGCAACTAAATTGATAACAAGATCACATAACCATAACGACAAGCGAAGTAGAGCTAATCTCACGCCGCTGTAAAAACCAAGGATCCTCCATGCCATTTTATGTGAAACAAGGCCAGATTCCCCATAAGCGCCATATCGCATTTGAAAAGGAAAACGGCGAGCTTTACCGTGAAGAGTTGTTCTCAACCCATGGTTTTTCCAATATTTATTCCAATAAATATCACCACAACATGCCAACCAAAGCATTAGAAGTGGCGCCCTACAGCCTAGGCCATGGTGCCAATTGGGAAGACTCGCTGGTCCAAAACTATAAACTCGATTCCCGCGACGCCGACCGTAAAGGTAATTTCTTCAGCGCCCGTAACAAGATTTTTTATAACAATGACTTAGCACTTTATACCGCCAAAGTCACCGCCGATACCGACAAGTTTTACCGTAACGCCTATGCCGATGAAGTGGTTTTTGTCCACGAAGGCGAAGGCACACTCTACAGCGAGTACGGCACAATTAAGGTCCAAAAATGGGACTATCTCGTGATCCCACGTGGCACCACTTATCAGCTTAAATTCAACGATTACAGCAATGTGCGACTTTTCGTCATCGAGTCATTCTCTATGGTGGAAGTGCCTAAGCATTTCCGTAACGAGTATGGTCAGCTATTAGAATCGGCACCTTACTGCGAGCGCGATTTGCGCGTACCTACATTGCAAGATGCTGTGGTTGAGCGCGGCGCCTTCCCCTTAGTGTGTAAGTTTGGCGATAAATACCAACTCACCACGCTCGAATGGCATCCCTTTGATTTAGTAGGTTGGGATGGCTGCGTTTATCCTTGGGCATTCAACATCACAGAATACGCACCAAAGGTAGGCAAAATCCATCTCCCCCCTTCTGATCACTTAGTCTTTACCGCCCATAACTTTGTGATTTGTAACTTCGTACCGCGCCCCTACGATTTCCACCCTAAATCGATTCCGGCGCCTTATTACCACAACAACATAGATAGCGACGAAGTCTTGTATTACGTCGATGGCGACTTTATGAGCCGCACGGGTATTGAAGCGGGTTACATGACCTTACATCAAAAAGGCGTGGCCCACGGACCACAACCGGGCCGAACTGAAGCCTCAATTGGCAAAAAAGAAACCTATGAATATGCAGTGATGGTGGACACGTTCGCCCCACTGAAATTAACCGAACATGTACAAAATTGCATGAGCAAAGACTACAACCGCTCTTGGCTAGAAGACTAGCCCCAAGCCACCAGCACTCCCATGCGGGAGTCATTAGAGTGACGGCGTGTTGCACTAAAATAACGAGGAAAACATCATGGCAAGCGAACTAAATCCACTGGGCTTATTAGGTATCGAATTCACTGAATTCGCCAGCCCTGATACTGATTTTATGCACAAAGTCTTTATCGACTTTGGTTTTTCTCTGCTGAAAAAAGCCAAGAACAAAGACATCCTGTACTACAAACAGAATGACATTAATTTTCTGCTCAACACTGAGCGCGAAGGTTTCTCAGCTAAGTTTGCTAAATCCCACGGCCCAGCCATTTGTTCTATGGGCTGGCGTGTAGAAGATGCCGGCTTTGCCTATCGCGTTGCCGTTGAACGTGGTGCAAAACCCGCCGATGATGCAAACAAAGATCTGCCTTATCCTGCGATTTACGGCATTGGCGACAGCTTAATTTATTTCATCGACACCTTTGGCGCAGATAACAATATCTATGCCGCTGATTTTGAAGATTTAGACGAGCAAGTCATCACCCAAGAGAAAGGCTTTATCGAAGTCGATCACTTAACCAACAACGTCTACAAAGGCACAATGGAACATTGGGCTAACTTCTATAAAAACATTTTTGGTTTTACTGAAGTGCGCTACTTTGACATCAGCGGCGTACAAACCGCGCTAGTGTCCTACGCCCTGCGTTCGCCCGATGGCAGCTTCTGTATCCCGATTAACGAAGGTAAAGGCAGCGATAAAAACCAAATTGATGAATATCTGAAGGAATACAATGGCCCTGGTGTGCAACATTTAGCCTTTAGAAGCCGCGATATCGTTAAATCTCTGGATGCGATGGAAGGCAGTTCAATCCAGTGCCTAGACATCATCCCTGAATACTACGACACCATTTTCGACAAGTTGCCTCAAGTGACTGAGAATCGTGAGCGCATCAAACATCACCAAATTTTGGTGGATGGTGATGATACAGGCTATTTATTGCAAATATTTACTAAAAACCTGTTTGGACCGATTTTCATCGAAATCATCCAACGTAAGAATAACTTAGGTTTTGGTGAAGGCAACTTTACGGCCCTGTTTGAATCAATTGAACGGGACCAAATGCGCCGCGGCGTACTGTAAGTATTCATCCTGCTAATAAAAAACGGTACGCACTGCGTACCGTTTTTCTTTCTACGAATATCTACATCGCCATCTAAATCACCATCAGCTTTGACACCAATCACTCGGCTTTAACTTTCCTGCGCTAGTCCACATCGATAGGTTTGATAACCTTACAAGGGTTCCCCGCCGCCACACAGTTCGCGGGAATGCTCTTATTCACGACACTACCAGCACCAATGACACAATTATCGCCAATGGTAACACCGGGTAACACAGAGACGTTTCCGCCTAGCCAGACATTATTACCGATTTGAATTGGCGCGCCGTATTCCGTCGTTTGCCGCGCGATAGGATTAATAGGATGCGTTGCGGTAGAAATCATCACATGGGGACCAAACATCACATTATCGCCAATCGAGACTGAGCAAACATCTAATATGGTTAGATTATGATTGGCGTAAAATTGTTTGCCAATATGGATGTTATAACCGTAATCGCAAAAGAAATTAGGCTCAATATGGGCGCAGTGTTGAATATCAAGCAGGCCACGAAGATGCTCCATTCGGGCATCAAGTAAAGTCGGTTCGGCCAGATTAAACTGATGACAAATGGATTTCGCCCGCATCCGCTCAGCCAATAACTCATCATCCCAAGCCTTATAGGGCTGGCCCGCCAACATTTTTTGTTTCTCAGTCATCGTATTGTCAACATTCCGTCAATGATGACCTAACCCTAACAATCGATTGATGAAAGTTCAAGAACTGCCTCATATGCTCTTGAATGAACTACCCGTCTTGCTGACAGAACATTTAGCTAACAGCCAATGTGAGTCACATTCAAGCATTCAATCTCAATCGAGACAAAGGTCATTGCCTTTGTTCGTCATCACAATAGAGTTCTGCAAATAAATACACTAGACACAAACTGTTCAGCGGCATGACAGGATTTGTCCAAATCATCCGGCTGTGACGCCCTGCTTCACCGAAGATTTCAAGCAATAAATCCGAAGCCCCATCGAGTGCTTTAGGATGTTCAAAGCAAGATTGATGCACATTTAGCACCCCTTCCAAGCGGTAAATTTGTTTTATCCACGAAAGCTCACCGCAAGCCTGTTTCAATTGGGCAATGGCATTTAGGGTAGCAAGACGACAGGCAGCGTAGCCTTCGCTCACAGTATGATCGGCGCCCAATTGTCCTTGATACTGAAGCTCGCCCTCTAAATAGGGAAACTGACCCGAGGTCATTAACTGACTGCCAACAATTGAATAGGGGTCGTAATTCCCAAGAGCCGCAGCAACCTCAGGTAGTTCAAGCCCAGCCGCCACTAGCCGCGATTCAGGTGTGATCATCATAATGTCACCCCCTGAGATGAGGCATTCGCAGGATTAAGCAGCGGGGCTAACCAGGTCGTCAAATGCTGAGGATTGACTGTCAGCCAGTTCGCAGCGGCCTCATCTTCCGTCATTCCTTGTCGATTAACCGCATAATCGAGTTCTGCAACCATTTGATTCGATAATACTATGTTATCAAGTACCTGAATTTGTGCTGGCGAGAAATTAACCGCTAACTCGTGTTCACGGGCGAGCAATACCGCTTTATCTTTTCCCCCGAGTAAACCTTTAGGGTCCTGAAGATCGCGAATGCCGTATTGATGATGTAAAAATTGTGGATGCCACAAAGGAATGATCACCCAATCGTTTACCGCCACAGCAGACTCAAAAGCGGCGACACAGTCGGCCTGAGTGCCTGTTCTAAATTGATAACCCGCCGCCGTTAATCCATATTGCGTCATAATATTTTTAGAAAATCGCGTGATCCCCGCCCCCTCACCAATCCCTTGAATGATGGGCCGCATACGTTGCTGCACGTCAGGTTTGAGTAAATCCTCAATGCTCGACACTTGCTCAACAGGCACATAATCGGGTACGCCCCAGAGCGCATAGGGCTCATAATGTAGCCCGAGTTGCCGCGTAGCAACTCGCTCTTCGACACCTTGTAGATAGATCCCATGGCTATGGGGCAGCCATGCAGAACACAGCATATCCACTTTGCCTTCACCTAGCTGCTCAAAATTAGCCTCGTGCAATGCATAGCTTCGTTGCACCTCTTTGCCCATAATCCCTATCACATGGGCCACCACAGCGGCGGTGACGCGATGAAAACTTAAGTCCGTCACTCCCATGCGAATCATCGGCTTACCCTGTGAGCTCTCCATATTTGTACTCTTATTCAATGAATTCATACCTATCGCACCTCGAGGAAATAATGCCAATGATGCCAAACTGCCCAATCCCAGCGTTTGCAATAATTGCCTTCTAAAGACATTAATCTCCGCCATGTTCAGGCTCCTTGGTGTCTAAAATAGTGAGCCTATCCATCACAATTCCAACGATGGCGTTGTCCTTTGCATAGGGAAATATCATCTCTACTTTGATGCCATTCGGATCTTCAAGGAACAACTGATGCTCACCAATCTCAGGCACAATTCGTTCCTGAAAAATCATCCTCTGCTGGCATAAATGCTGCTGCATCTGGTGTAAATCCGTACCACGAAACGACAAATGGTCAACACGTCCCGAGCCATAAATATTTCTGCTTTCCCCTAAGTAGGCATCTAGCGCCTGATCGCCCGCTTCCACCAAATGCAAAATGGGCTTATTTGAGGCATAAAGCCAATGTCCAGGAAAACCAAACTGTGGCCGCCAACCTAATTTCAATCCAAGGATGACTTGATAAAACAACAGCGTTTCAACCAGTTTGGGCGTTCTGATGGTAAAGTGATCCAATCCGTTTATGTTCATATTGTCATCCTCTGGCAGTACTGACTCGGTATAACCAAGTGCGAATCCAAACCGTTTTAATCCGCAAAAATCGTGTGAATAAATTCAGTTCAGATAAGCACTTGGCGTAAGGTTATAAAATTAATTGATGAGATTAATTGTTCGGATTAATTACCACGAACGCCCGCCGCTAACGGCTTAAAACGGAAAATATAATAAGGTGGACTGTTTTCAGCTTTGCCATTATTTAATGGTGCCGATAACGGTAATTGCGCAGCCCCAGAGTACAAGTAACCTTGCTTGCCATAACTCACGCCGTCGGGCCAAACCATACGTTCATCATGGACATAAGTACGATACTGGCGAGAATCTGCAGGGATCACACCAATGGCCCGCTCTCCCACTTCCGTTAAATACAAATTATTCGCTTCATCAATACTTAAGCCACCGTTGTCGGGCTTATCGGCATAAGCCTCCACTTTGGCAGAGAGTGCCGCAGGCGTTAACGAAGGATTGATGAGATCTGTCATCCGCACACGGTAAACTTTGTCTTTATTCATCGGGGCAAAGTAGAGCCATGTTTGGGTTTTATCTAAAGCAATGCCATCGGCACCCACATAAACTTCAATCTGCTTCCTATCTTTTGAGTCTTTATCGATAATCAGTGGCCGCTGTAAGTCTGGCATCACACTGTTATCACCCTGTAATAGGCGCCGACTTTTCCCTGTATTTAAGTCCACAACCACCAGCGCAGCCTTTTCACCAATGGGACCCGTGCCAATCCCCTCATCGGCAATCACAATCGCTTGATGTCGAGATGAGATAACAAAGTCATTATGTTGTGACTCAGGAAGAGAGACTGGCGCGGGCAAATGAATAATGCGATCTAATTGATTTTTCTTGGTATCCCATGCCACTAATTTAGGCTCAATACGTGGCGCCTGCTGACCAGAATCTAATAGCCACACTCTGTCTTGATCGTCGGTTCGCAGCCCCAACACCCAATTAAGGCAAGTGTCAGGTTCTTTCGCTTTGCCCTGCGGATCATGGCATTGCTGCCAATCCGAATTAGGAAATGGCTTAGTACTACCATCCGCTAAAAGCTCGGCTACCTTAATATTAGGTTGATAGAAAGGGTGATAACTGAAAATCAATCGTTCATCTGATGTGAAAGTAATACCGCCTACAGCCCCATCAAGTTCAGCAAAGACTTCCATTTTTGCCAGCGGCTCAGTCTGTGTCGCCCATGAGTGAGAACACAACAAACTGGTTGCCAGTAGTGTAAAAGCCTTTGATAACATTGGGTATGTAATGCGCGTAGATAATATGGTCATCTTCATTCCTCCTAACGTGGGCCAGCTAAAAGCGTTAAACTTGCTTCGCCTAATCTATGCTGCCAAAGATAGAATCCCACCAAAGCGGGTGTTGATCCCTTGTCTATCGGCAACTGCGCCACATCCAAAGCATGCACTGTCCATACATAACTGTGTTCACGTCCCTCTGGTGGACAAGGTCCAAAGAATCCAAGTTTACCTAAATCGGTATTAGCTTCAATGGCACCACTGGGTAGTGCTCCGCCATTCACACCACCTGCGAGAGTCGACACCTGTGCCGGAATGTCATACACAACACGGTGCCAAAAACCACTGCCAGTAGGCGCATCTTTATCATATAAAGTGACAGCAAAGCTCTTGGTACCGGCAGGTACATTTTGCCAAGTTAAACGCGGCGCAATATTTTCGCCCGAGCAACCAAATTGATTCCAATAATACTCAGGAGGGAACCTTGAATTATCAGCTAAATTACTTTCGAGACTAAACGCAGAGGCACTGTCGTCAGCCATAACGTAATTAATACTGGCGGCCAAAGCGACAGTCACCAAGAGAGTCTTTTTAAAAGAGGAGAAATAAGGCGATTTCATAATGTGCTGAACCCATTTTTGAACTGTCCTAGAACAGTCATTAACCATTGATTTGAGAATGTGGGTTAGCATATCAATCAAATTATGATTGATAAGGCGCATTTGGTTGATATGAGTTTCAAAAAATATTGGATAATCTCAACATGCTTCTCAGTTATTTTTAGGTTATCGTACTTTCAGCAAAAATAATGCAAAAAAGTAACAGCCACACGACTAAGATATGTTCGTAACACAATAATATAACGAGGATTCGCTATGATTAAAGCGGCTTATCAACCTTGGCTTCCCGTGAACAGAAACCTCAAGCCACACCCAAACCTGAGTTGCAGATTAGACCATTTATCTTTAACCATACTGTGGCAGGAACTTGATAACGATGCATTCACGATGGAATTATATTTCCCAACGATATCTGGAATACAAGTAATTGATGAGTCAAGTTATCAAACCTTCTTAGATAACATAAGTGATAACTTTAGCGATATTCAACATCATGATAAAAGCAATACGCCATTCCCTATTGATTCAGATTTAAATATCACGAATCAATCTAATGCCGATTATTTTTCTTTACCTTGGCCAATATGGAAGTCGGTAAAAAATGCTCGCCGTCCTTATTATGGTGACTTAGGCGAACATATTTACCAAGACCTATACAGTTATTATATGGTGGGCGCCGATAGTGTCTACTTGATCGATACTGATGTAGAACCTACAGTCAATGTCTTATCTTGTAAACTATGAGGTTAATCGCTGTTAACCGAACAACTGCAGAATTAATCACAATGGGGTTAGTGAGCATATTGTTAATAATAACTACAGTATGCTTTTTGCGTGAAATATCGCCAGCCAACACAACCGATTACATTTAAAGAGAGCAAGTTCAAAATAAGCAGATTGGCTAAATCCGCCGTTTTCATTACACTATCGGCCTTCTCATCTTCACCCAAGAATGACCAAACCATGCCTGATTTTGCCTTACTCGCTGTGTTTATCCCGACTTTTTTCTTTGTTTCTATCACGCCGGGCATGTGCATGACACTCGCCATGACCCTGGGCATGAGTATAGGTGTGCGCCGCACCCTGTGGATGATGCTGGGTGAACTGGTAGGCGTGGCGTTGGTGGCGACAGCCGCCGTGATGGGCGTTGCCAGTATCATGCTCAACTATCCCGAAATCTTTCAAATTTTTAAATGGATCGGCGGGATTTATTTAGGCTATATCGGCGTACAGATGTGGCGCGCGCGCGGCAAGATGGCCATATTAAGTGATGATGAGACTAACCCCAGAGCCAGCAATGTTAACTTGATCTCTCAAGGCTTTATTACCGCCATTGCCAATCCTAAAGGTTGGGCATTTATGGTGTCGCTATTGCCCCCTTTTATCAATGCCGAGCGCGACGTCGCGCCGCAGCTCCTCGCCTTACTGAGCATTATCATGGTGACCGAATTTACCTCTATGCTCGCCTACGCCAGTGGTGGCAAAAGCCTGCGCATCTTCTTGAGCCGTGGCGATAATATTCGCTGGTTAAACCGCATTGCAGGCAGCCTAATGATAGGCGTAGGAGTTTGGTTAGCCATGAGCTAACGGTTTGAACTAACCGCTTAAATGTAACCCGTTCTACCTAAAATGAGCCTAATAAAGTCCTGTTAACGCGGTCTTTATGAAGGCTCTTTTTTGTAGGGCAACACATCCTGCATCTGCGCCATATATTGCTGCATTTGCAGTGTTTCTTGCTCAACAAAGTCCGTAATCGCCGCCTTAAATCCCAAATGGGCGATGTTATGGTAGGAATACATTGCTACGGGTTCAAAGCCACGCAGCACCTTATGTTCCCCCTGCGCGCCCGCATCAAACACTTGAAACTCATGTTCAATACAATATTGAATACCTTGGTAATAACAGGCCTCAAAATGTAAACCGTCAAGCTCAACCGTCGTCCCCCAATAACGACCATATAAGCATTTCTGCCCTCGGGTATTCTCACCTTTTAAATACAAGGCACCAGCGACCATCTCGCCCTTTGCATCTTCGACCACCAAGAGTAGGACTTGCGCAGCGAGTTGCGCCCCCAACTGCTGAAAAAAGGTTGGCGTTAAATAGCCGCGATGACCAGAGCGCTTAAGGTAAGTTAATTGATAACACTGGATAAAAGTCTGCCATTGCGAAGCGGTGATCTGCTCCCCTTCGACAAACTGAAACTTAAGATTAAAAGGCTGTAACTGCGCCCGCTCCTTCAAGATATTTTTACGCTTACGGGAACTAAAGCCCGCCAGAAAATCCTTAAAATCCCGATAACCGCGATTATGCCAATGGAACTGAGTGCCTAAGCGTTTTAACAGCGAATTGGGCGAGCCTTCAAATAACGGTGTTTGGCTTGGGGTAACAAACAGGCTATGCCATGAAGAAATCGGGCTGTCGCCCAGCCCTGGCTGATTAAGAATAGCTTCCTCAAGTACGAGATTATCCTGCGCTGATATTAGTCGGCGATTCAATGTCAGCAGCAGTAATGCCGCCACGCGCAGTTGTTCGGCGCGATCTACTGCGGGATGAATGCCCATCCGTTGACCTTGCACTGGGGTAAAAGGGATCGCATTCACCCATTTGGGATAGTAATCGAGCCCATGGCGCTCATAGGCTTCGGCCCACGCCCAATCGAACACATACTCACCGTAGGAGTGGGATTTTTGGTACAAGGGCATGACGGCAATAAGTGGGAACTGATTGAAGTGCTTAGCCGTTTGCACACTGATAAACCCTCCTTCAGCCAAAAGCGACAAGCTTTTATCCTTACTGGCGACATCATTTAATGTGTCACCCGCATCGAACACGCATAAATGTCGAGGCGTCCAACCGGTTGCAGTGCAAGCGGAGCGGCTTTGCTCGAGTGCCAACAGAAACTCATGGCGGCAAAAGGGATTCGCCTCACCCATGGCGGCATTCCACGCACTGGCCGAAATATCCGACATTGAGCTCGCAAAAGCCAAAATAAGCTGTCTCATTGGGTAAATTATCGTCCTTTACTGGTGTGAACAAGTATACGAGGTTGCAATTAAGCCTAATTCTCGGCACATTGCATAGCCATAATTAAAATAAATTCAGGATTGAGTATGCGTCCAACAAGACCTTTTAGACCTCTTATTCTCGCCATTGCGATGGCGCTTCCCTTACTATCATCTCCCAGTCTGCTTGCCGATGAATCGCCAATTTTCAGCCAGATGGCCACCGCACAACCTGTGTGGGCTAAGCATGGCATGGTCGCAAGCCAAGAAACTCTCGCCAGTCGCACCGGCGTTGAGATCCTAAAGCAAGGCGGTAATGCGGTTGACGCCGCCGTGGCTGTCGCCTTCAGTTTGGCAGTCACCTTACCCCGTGCTGGCAATATCGGCGGCGGTGGTTTTATGCTGGTGCATATTGCCAAAGAAAACAAAACCATCGCTATCGATTACCGTGAAATGGCGCCGTCTAAAGCCAAGAAAAACATTTTCCTCGACGAAAATGGCGACGCAGTTGAAAAACTAAGCCGCGAACACGGTCTTGCCGTGGGTGTGCCAGGTACTGTGATGGGCATGAGCTTAGCCCTTGAAAAATATGGCACTATGACACTCGCCCAAGTCGCCGCGCCCGCGATTAAAATGGCGCAGGAAGGCATTAGCGTAACGCCAGATCTTGCCCAATCCCTTGCAGGCCTCAAACGCCGCATGACCCAATGGCCAACCACGGCCGCTATCTTCTACAAAGCTGACGGCAGTGACTATCAAGTGGATGATATTCTTAAACAACCTGAACTTGCCCATTCGTTAAGTCTTATCGCTGAAAAAGGCACCAAAGGATTCTACGAAGGTGAAACCGCCACTAAGCTCATCAATGCGGTGAAAGACGCTGGCGGCATTATGACCTTAGACGACCTTAAAAATTATAAGGTTGTGGAACGTGAACCCGTGCGCGGCGAATACCGCGGTTACCAAGTTGTGTCTATGCCACCGCCATCATCGGGCGGTGTACACATCATCGAAATGCTCAACGTATTGCAGCAATTCCCGATAGACAAACTCGGTCACAATACCGCGCAGACGATTCATCTGATGGCAGAAACCATGAAGTACGCCTATAGCGATCGCAGCGAATACTTAGGCGATCCCGACTTTTATAAGGTACCCGTCAAAGCCTTAACCAGTAAGGACTACGCCCAAAAAATCGCCAGCCAAATTGCGATGAATAAGGCAACACCGAGCGCTGAAATCAAGCCCGGCAAGCTCGCGCCCTATGAGAGCGATCAAACCACTCACTTCTCGGTAGTCGATAAATGGGGTAATGCAGTTTCAAATACTTACACCTTAAACTTCAGCTATGGCTCAGGTTTAGTGGCGAAGGGAACAGGGATTCTGCTCAATAACGAGATGGATGATTTCTCGGCCAAACCCGGCGTGCCAAACGGCTACGGTTTAGTCGGCGGTGATGCCAATGCGGTCGAGGGCAATAAGCGCCCACTCAGTTCAATGAGCCCAACAATAGTGATGAAGGATGGCAAACCCTTCCTCGTCACTGGCAGTCCAGGTGGTTCGCGCATTATCACCACCACACTGCAGATCATCATGAATGTTATTGATCATGGATTGAATATCGCGGAAGCCAGTAATGCGGCGCGGGTTCATCATCAATGGCAACCCGATGAATTGCGAGTCGAGTCCAGCTTTAATCGCGATACCATTTCCCTGCTCGAAGCCAAAGGACACAAAGTGAAAGTACAATCCGCTATGGGCAGTACGCAATCAATCATGGTGACCGAACAAGGGATTTTTGGCGCCTCTGATCCGCGTCACTCAGGTAGCGAAGCCATCGGCTACTAGCATCCCCATGATGCCGATTTTAGTGAAAGAAATGAGTTAATGAGATAAGTGGAAGAGAAGAGATGACCTATTCGATATAGGTCATAAACCCTGAGTAAAGCTTGTCCTTCCGCTCAACGAATGCACACTCTCGCTTAAAAAAGCCCTGCTATAAATCACTGTATAAGCAGGGCTTTTTATTGTGTGGAAAAGTTATTGTGCTAATTTGCATTGTTTTTTACTTTAGTGACGCTGCAACTGAATCATGAAATATCATACTAAACACCACTCACTTCAAGACAAAACATGTAGGTGAATTGTACTGGGTGGCCAGTTATTTCTATCGTTGGGACACTTGCGTTGGCTGGTATCCACTCATATAGGCTTGCCATGGCATTCACTCATCGACGCGCAGCCAGTCCGTCCGTGGATGCTCGACCGCCCCATCCATGGGGCGGACGGTCGTCTCGCTAATCACCATGGCTCACCTTTCGTGCATTCACGTAACCTGTTGCTTATAAAGACAGATCTAACATTTACCGTTATCAGATTGACTAATAATTTTATTTATTGATGACTTATAAATGCTTTTTAATAAGGCTAATAAAAATACACAGCAATCTTTTGGACGAAAATAAGTTAAATTAATTTGTAATACTCCTCTAACAAACTCATTTTTAAATAAGAAAAACTGTAAAGTAACATAACGGTATTTATACACACATGCACAATGCTTACTCGGCCAACCTATCAAAAAACGCAGAGGTTCTTTCGCCGTAAGGTCCTAATTCAATAGGTACAGAATTAAAGCCATCTACCTCACTCGCAACAATAACCTTTACCTCAATATCTGGAATGATTTCATGAATATTGGCAATAACTTCCTCTAATTTTCCTTTATATTCATCAATATCTGCCTGCTGTTGACAATATTGCTCACAGATCAGAAAGGCAATGTCAGGGGATAACCTCTGGATTTCATCAATAAATGAAGTTACTTCGTTAGGGTTATCTACAAAGCTAGCGGCGCTTAATTTAACTTCTGCCGCAATGAATTTACCATCAATGACAGCAAGAAAATCGATTTCATTATTGTCATTGCCTTCACGATTTTTAAACAGATTAACCTCAGGCAGATAAAATGCCTGTTGAGAACGGAAAACATCCATTAAATGGTCAATAGCCCATAGTACAGTCAATCCGTTTTGCTCAATAAGTGCGGAGGTTATAAACGGAGCAACTTTGTATTTCCACTCCATATCAATTGGTGTTTTATGTAGTTTGTTACAAATACTACAATTGTTATCCAGTTTGATTGTGTCTAGCGTCAAGCCATTTTCATTACCACAGTACGAACAACGCCATCTGTATTCCTGAATTAATATGCCCTGATGAACTAAGTATTCGATGGTGTCTTTAAGGTTGTTTTTTAAGTACTGTTTTGTAACGCCAACGTTATCTAGTCTCATTTGCTCTGTAATGTGCGCGAGGCTGACAGGGGTATACTGATCAATCATCGTTGTAAGCTTATTGAGAGAGAATGACGATTTGTAGTTTTCTATCGACTTTCTAACTATTTTTCGCCAAAAGGAATTGGTTAATATACCAGCATGAGAAAGGTCGCCGTCAAATAATGAGATAACGCCACGGTGTTTTTGACCTTTATCGGACAATTCTAAATCATAGTATTTAGCTGTGACTAATTGTAAACGCATATCATATTCATACCTCATTTTTTGGATATGCTCTAAAACGAGACATCGGAATACTTTTTCTTCATCAGGGATGAATAAAGAAATAGTTAACTCATGTTGCGCTATTCCATTAAATAGTTGTTGTGGCGCATCAGGGATTACGATAAATGAACCATGTCTAGATACTTTTGCTCGATTTTTAGTGAATGCTAATGCCGCTTCAAGTCGTCTAGGTAGCTTCCAATCATTGAAGCCACCTATTACTTTATAATTTTCCTTTGGTTTCTCAATATATAGGTTAGAGATGCACTGTCCTGATTTAAAGTCATATAGATCAGGTGTTAGATACTTAAAGTGCTCGACTTCATCTACTACAAACTTGTGATCGCGTTCATAGACTTTTAGAGACCTTATTCCTGACTCAACAATATATTGACCTTTAAGTGCTCGCTCACTCGGTAATGCTGGACTATCGAAATTATCTGGCACCGTAACATAGCTATAAGTATAGTCTTGCAGATGTTGGGCTAGCTGTTCGCAGTCTTCTTTGGCAAGAGATAAGCTTCGTAACCTCAAAGAAGAAGGACCATTGCCTTGCCCTTTAAAATTATGAGCATTTAAAAACGCACCTAATGATGTTAAAAAGTCATCGTTATCAAAGTGCTCTCTTGAAATACTGAGAGCGCTGAAATCATATCGTTCGTTGTTTTCGGACAATAATCTACCATTCCAAAAATGTAGTCTATCTGCAGCAGTATCACCAACAAATAAATTAAAGCTATTTGCCCATTCATAATCATTTGGGTGATTAATAGTCGATGCATGAATGCTCGAAAGCTTTGAGAAAGTTTTGACCTGCTTTTGGGCAAGCTTACCCAAAAGTTCAGCTAAGCTATGGCAGCGCTCATTGCCAACATCGTTATATGCGGGTAGGTCTTGTGCGCAATAGCAAACAGTACCGAAGATATTCAGCCGCCCAAGATTAGGACCGTTCCCCCCTTGAGATATACCAAAGTTATCTGGTAAGAATCGATATTCATCATTTTCATAGTATTGCGTTATGTACAAGTTTGGCTGGTTTGCATTCGACCAATCTTGGTACTTCGCATAAGGACTGTTAATTGTTGACATTGCTCGAATAGGAGTAAAGCCATAAGGCCAACTTGGAATGAACTGCCTCCACCTCTTAACTTCGCCATGAACTTCATGCTTTATCATTTCGATAGGTAGAGATTTCTTATTGATGATATTGATTTGTTTTAATGTTAAATCGACGTACGAATAAACAAAATCCGCATCATATTGTTCTAGCCAGTCTAAATACCTATCAGATATAAAATCGTCATTACTAAAAGGGATTATTAAAGATTTAGTTCCGCCCCAACGGGAGTATGCTTCGTAAAAAATGCCATCTAAAATCCATTGAGTGGTGTTGTCATCAACTAAAGGAACAATAAATGCGACTTTAACTGGACGATTTGAGTATCTTACATTGATGCCTTTTTTGTTTTCCATTTAGCTAAACTTGTTAAAGCCATAGTCCTGTTGACACTCTGTAGTAGTATTGAAATTTGGTCAACTCTCTCATCATACCAAGAAGGTTAAAAACGCTTCGCTAACGAGCTTTGGGGCAATAGCTTTTTAGCTAAACGAACAGCGAAAGGGTCAGTGAGGATTGGCATTGTTGCAACAGTGACCGTTGGCGGCATGGATGCCGCCGTCGAGCCTATAGGGATACTTCTTATGAAATAAAAAGACGGCGAGTCACTGGGAAACAATGACAATTCATGCAGCACAACTGACGATATAACTCACTAGCTTTGAGCCTTTCAGCCTTTGAGTATTTAGAGTTGAAATGGCAGAAATCTAAGATTTAACCGCCATTTCCGAATGAACCTTTTATATTCAGAACGGCTTTATTGCTCCCTACACTTTTGTGTCATCCCAAAATAACTTTAACAAAGAGCACTATTTCACCGCCGATAGCTCGATAAACGCTGCGGTATACATTTTTAGGTTCAGCATAAATTGCTTATGGGCGATGAACTCTTTTTCGGTATGGCCTGTGTATTCCACGCCCAGCATCGCTGGGTCAAAACTTAAAGCAATGGGGAATAATTTACTGTTCGTTGAGCCGCCAATTGTAATGGGTTTAGGGTCGACTAAGCCAAGAAAACGTGCCTGAGACGCGATAATATCCCCGCCCAGTTTGCCATCATTTTTTGCTTAAAAGCCTGAAACAAAACATTTGTTACAAACTAAACACAAAATCGATGGAACCCCTAGTCCGATACATGTTAAACAGTCACATTAAGCTTAAAATCAGGCAAGCTTAAAATCAGGCCACCCATAATAAAACTACATAATGTACTCTGCGTTTAGGTTCAAGCAACGGAAAGCCACATGAGTAGCGAAAAAGGCTGATAAGGTATGGGATAAATGGATGATGTTTAGCTAAATCGGGCTATTTGATTGAAAAAAGGTAATTTTTTGCAAGAATGATCCAAGCCATTGTCTGGTTGGCCATTTTGAAAGGTAAAGTCGATGAAATAGGCTTGAGATCAACCCGTTTTGAGGTAGTGGCAGCATTTAGCAAAGTGCCGACGTCGCTTCTCTAAGTGTTCGCAGTAAGTGGTGAGTTCTTGCAAAGTACCCACTGGGCCATGAAATAATTTACCAAACTCAGTGGTTAGCTTAAGCCAGTTATCTTGGGTAATATCTAAACTTGTTAGCAACTTAGCATTCATTTCACTGATTGAGCCGCGTTTATCCGCTCGAATAATCCGCCCTGTATCCTCAAGTAACTGAAGATAATCCTTGAGCACAAACGCAATACCATTGGGCTGGTTACCGTGCTCATTGCCAATGAAAGGCAATAGTCTGTTCGGTTGCTCCCCCTTTATCGCCGCCTGAATACGTAGCTGAATACTAGTATGGTCTGATTTTTCTGGCGTATCAGCCATCTTGGCTCTGATGGGATTCAAATCCACGTAGGCCATGCAGGTTAAAACGGCAGTTTCATCGAGCAAGGCTTGCGATTTAAAACGCCCTTCCCAGAAACGACCTGTACAGTTATCTTCTTGATTTGCTTGCCTTGCAATCGGTTCGTTTAAGCAGCGCATGAACCAACTGATGTCACATAAACGGCTTCGATATGTCGCGATAGAATGCCTTAATCTATTAACCTCATAAGCGTCAACCAGTTCACCTTCAGCAAACTTACGCGTTAATTCATCGCCTTTAAACAGTTTATGCCATTGTTCAAGCACTTCTATGTCACTCCAGCGATTCGCCGTCTCGATATCAATGCGTAACACCACATGCAGATGATTCGACATCACCGCAAAGGCCGCCACATCAATAGCAAAAACCGCCTCAAGTTCAAACAGTAACGACTCAACCCAAGCTCGGCGATGGTCATAGTTTTTACCTGAATAAGCATCATCCCCACATAAAAATGCCCGCCGAACAACACGGCTACAGCAATGATAAAAGGGAGTGTCTTCAAGACTAATCTGAGTTCTACGAGGGCGCGGCATAAAAACCTCCTTGTTGAATGCTTAATCAAAGCATAGTCGGAGGTTAACTACTGCACCATTGAGGCTGGGTGTCTCCGTTCAGGCCTAGCACCATTGAGGCTGGGTGTCTCCGTTCAGGCCTCTCCGTTCAGGCCTTCTCCGTTCAGGCCTCTGCGGTATACATTTTTAGGTTCAGCATGAATTGCTTGTGGGTGATGAACTCTTTTTCGGTATGGCTTGTGTATCCCACGCCCAGCATGGCGGTGCCAAAACTTAAAGCAATGGGGAATAATTTACTGTTGGTTGAGCCGCCAATTGCAATGGGTTTAGGGTCGACTAAGCCAAGAAAACGTGCCCGAGACGCGGTAATATCCTCGCCCAGTTTGCCATCATTTTTTGCTTAAAAGCCTGAAACAAAACATTTGTTACAAACTAAACACAAAATCGATGGAACCCCTAGTCCGATACATGTTAAACAGTCATATTAAGCTTAATTTAATGGTTTTAGCCGCTCGTAGACTTCAATTTTCTCCTGAAATCCAAGGCCATCATCATGCAAACATCCATAACAATATCGACCTAACGGGGAACAAATAATGAAGGGACTAACCGTCAAACCGCAAGCCCTCACGCCACGCACTGCTAAGCTCACGCTAAGTGCCATCGCTTTCGCCTTAACATTGGGCGCCTGTAGTACACAACAACCCGATGCCAGTGTTCAAACAAGTGCGGCGCCAAATGCAGTGTCAGCGCAAATTATCAGCCAGAATGCGACTAATCCATTCTTTAAACCCTATGATACTTTTATGGAAATTCCGGCCTTCGATAAAATCAAGCCTGAGCATTTCCTCCCCGCATTTAAAGCGGGAATCGCCCAACAACACGAACAAATTCGAGCGATTGTTGATAATAAAGCCAAACCCACCTTCGCCAATACGATTGAAGCCATGGAGTTTTCTGGCGATCTAGTGACGCGCGTTTCTAACGTCTTCTTTAACCTGACGGGCGCGGATACGAATGAAGCATTGCAAGCACTCTCGAAAGAAGTGTCGCCTATGTTATCGTCCGCCGAAGACGATATTTTGCTCAATGACAAACTGTTTCAAAAAGTTAAAGCTGTCCACAACGCAAAAGACAACCTGAAGCTCAGCACAGCCCAAGCCAAATTACTGGAAGATACCTATAAATCTTTCACCCGTGGCGGCGCTAACTTAAGCGAGCCAGATAAAACCAAACTGCGCGCGCTGAACGAAGAAATCGGCAAACTCAATTTAACCTTTGGAGACAATCTATTAGCCGAAACCAATGCATTCGAATTAGTGGTTGATAATAAAGCCGATCTCGCAGGTTTACCCGCAGATGTGATTGCCACAGCCTTTGAAACCGCCAAAAAACGTGGCCATGAAGGCAAGTGGGTATTTACCACGTCTCGCCCTTCTATCACGCCTTTTTTAACCTATGCCGATAACCGCCAGTTACGTGAAAAACTCTACAAAGGTTATATCGAGCGCGGTAACAACAATAACGCCAACGATAACAAGATTATCCTTGCGAAGATTGCCGCCCTGCGTGCCGAACGTGCTCAACTGATGGGCTATAAAACCCATGCGGATTTCGTGTTAGAAGAACGCACAGCTAAAACACCAGAAAACGTCTACGGTTTACTCAATAAAGTATGGCCAGCGGCATTGGCCCAAGCCAAAACCGAAGTGGCTGATATGCAAGCCATGATTGACGCTCAAGGTGGCAATTTTAAGCTGCAAGCGTGGGACTGGGATTACTACGCCGACAAGATCCGTGTCGCTAAGTACAGCTTTAACGAGCAACAAACCCGTCCGTATTTCTCCCTCGACAGTACATTAAAAGGCGTGTTCTACACGGCTAACCGTTTGTACGGTTTAACCTTTAAAGAACGCACCGACTTGCCAAAATACAATGCAGAAGTTCGTACTTGGGAAGTTTACGATAAAGACGGCAAACTGATGGCCATCTTTATGGGTGACTATTTCACCCGCGACAGCAAACGTGGCGGCGCTTGGATGAACTCCTTCCGCAAGCAATACAATATGAATGGCGTTGATTCTAAACCTATTATTGTCAACGTATTAAACTACCCTCGCCCAGCGGGTAATGAGCCAGCGCTGCTGACCTTCGATGAAGCCAGCACACTATTCCACGAATTTGGCCACGCACTACATGGCATGTTATCGAACGTCGAATATCGCTCACAGGGCGGCACCGCCGTACCTCGCGATTACGTTGAGTTCCCATCGCAAGTGAATGAAAACTGGATGACTCAACCAGAAGTGTTAGCCCAATTTGCCAAGCACTACAAAACCGGCGAAGTGATCCCGCAAGAACTGGTGAAGAAAATCCAAGCGGCCAGTAAGTTCAACCAAGGTTTTTCTACCGTTGAATACATGGCGGCCACTAAACTCGATTTAGATTGGCACACACTGACCGACACAACGCCAAAGGATGCGGCCAAGTTTGAGGCGGACTCGTTAGCGGCAATGGGACTGATTGAAGAAATTAGCCCACGCTATCGCAGCACTTACTTCTCGCATATTTTCGCGGGCGGGTATTCCGCAGGTTATTACAGCTACCTCTGGTCGGATATTTTAGGCGCTGATGCTTTCGAAGCCTTTAAAGAAAACGGCATTTTCGACAAGGCCACTGCGGATTCCTTCCGTAACAATATCCTTTCGAAAGGCGGCAGCGATGATCCTATGCTGATGTATAAAAACTTCCGCGGTAAAGAAGCCGGTATAGAGCCGCTACTGCGTAGCCGCGGATTACTGGCTGAATAATCATCCCTCTAAATTGAAGTTTTAAATATCATAAACAGGGAGCTAATACTCCCTGTTTTTATTTTACTGATACTAAATAGGGAAATAGCGAGAAAGGTCAAGATGACAGAGTGCAGCTTGGCAGGTAACATCTTGGGAAAAAGATGTTACGGAACTTACACCTAAACTTCTTAAAGGCGGATTAGTAACAGTGGTACGTTTCCGCTTCACATTTTAACCCACTTTAATTCACCACTTAGGCGACATTAAATCTTCAATAGAGTTATATGATGAATATTGAGATGGTAGAAAAAGCAGATCATCTTAGTCTGCTCAATATTTGGGAAGCATCAGTGAGAGCAACCCATGACTTTTTAGCAGAAGAAGATCTACAGGAATTAAAGCCGTTGATCCTCGAACAATATTTTGACGCCGTTCACTTAAAGTGCGCTAAAAATGACAATGGAGAAATACTCGGATTCTGCGGGGTACATGATGGCAATATTGAAATGCTGTTCATCTCACCTGACGCGCGCGGAAAAGGGATTGGTTCCATGCTAGCGACACATGCCATTAAAGAACTGGGAGCCACAAAGGTTGATGTTAATGAGCAGAATGAGCAAGCATTAGGTTTTTACCAGCATATTGGTTTTTCAGTAACGGGTCGCTCACCCGTTGATGGACAGGGTAAACCTTATCCGCTGTTGCATATGGCGTTATATTCCATTGAGGGATTGTAGATGTATCCTGATTCAATCGATGAGAATAGGGTTGGAGAGTATCCGGCGGAAACAAAATCAGGCGGCGGTTATTTCTATGATCAAGTACTAGAATATCGTGTTTGGTGCCGCCCTTGGCAAGGTGCTCCAGATGAATTTGATGGTGAAATCTACTATTACGCATTTCATACTTATAATGAGGCTCTTGAATTTTCGAATGAAACTGACGGGTCTGAAGCGCCTTTAGTACTTGTTAAACAGCTTGAATGGATTGATGAACCAGAAGCAGGAAAATTCATTCATAAAACAGGTGAACGCCTAACAGAATGGAGGGTTGAGTGGCTATTAGAGAGTCAACGTAAGGAGGACACTATTGCTAACTTTATAAGCGACAATCAAACATAACAATTTAATCAATAAAAAATAGTTTAAGACTGTCTTTCGACAACATTTCAACAAACTATTTTGGATCTGTGATTAGGAGCGTTACCTGTAGATTTTTCGTCCTCTAAACTTCCTGTCTTGAAACAAAAAATGGTTAATAAATCCGCCCCAACATCAATAAAAAAAGGCTTGTTAGGTTTCCCTAACAAGCCTTTATCTTTTTACAATTAATCAATTAATCGACTAAACCACGGCGCTTTAACAGTGCCTCTGTTGTCGGTTTTTTACCGGTAAAGTGAATATAATCTTGCATGAGATCTTCACTGTTACCTTTAGATAAGACTTCCTTACGGAATTTGTCACCATTATCGGCTTTTAAGCCACCTTGCTCGCCCATATAGGCAAAGGCATCGGCGGCAAACACTTCGGTCCACAAATACGCGTAATACCCTGCGGAATAACCACCGGAGAAGGCATGGCTAAAGTAGCTCGACTTATAACGGGGTGGTATTGGCGCAAAATCAAGACCATGTTTAGCTAGCACTTGGTGCTCAAACTTCTCTACATCGTTAATTTGAGTGCCGGCGCTGATAGAGTGCCATTCCATATCTAACAAGGCCGCTGACAGGTACTCAACGGTATCAAAACCTTGGCCAAACTTATTGGCCGCTAAAATTTTATCAAGCAGCGCCTTAGGAATTGGCTCACCCGTTTTGTAGTGTTTGGCATAGTTAGCAATCACAGCAGGGTCGATATTCCAATCTTCGTTAACCTGTGATGGGAACTCAACAAAGTCACGTGCGGTTGATGTGCCAGCCACGCTTGGGTATTTCACCTGCGAGAATAAACCGTGTATCGCATGGCCAAATTCATGGAACAGAGTGGTCACTTCATCGAAGGTCATTAGCGTTGGGCCATCGGCTGGCTTAGGAATATTAAGCGCGTTATAGACAACGGGCTTAGTGCCGAGCAGACCGCTTTGGGTGACGAACTCATCCATCCACGCGCCGCCGCCTTTGCCTTCACGGGCATACGGGTCTAGATAGAATAAGCCAATAGAACTGTTATCTTTATCAAAGACTTCAAAGGCTAAAACATCGGAATGCCACACGGGTAAATCGGTACGCGGTTTTAAGCTGATGCCATACAATTTATGCATAGCGAAAAACAGCCCGTCTTTCAGCACAGTATTAAACTCGAAATAAGGCTTGATACTGCTTTCATCGAGGGAGTATTTCTCTTTACGCACTTTATCGGCGTAGTAAGCCCAATCCCAAGGTTGCAGCTCAAAATCACCGCCCGCCTTTTTGATTTCAGCTTGAATATCAGCCGCTTCCACTTTGGCGCGAGCTAAAGCTTTTGGCGCTAAATCATCGAGGATTTCATACACAGCGGCTGGGGTTTTCGCCATTTGATCGGCAACCGCATAGGATGCCCAAGTATCGAACCCCAGTAAATTGGCTTTTTTAGCCCGTATTTGCGCCATTTTGACAATCAATGGACCATTGATTGCGACGGCTCTGTGCGCCGAGGTTTCCCACACTTTTTGGCGCAGTTCACGGTTGCTCAGGCTAGAAAGCACAGGTTGGCGTGTCGTGTTGACTAAAGTAATCAAATAGCCTTCTTTTCCCGCAGCTTTGGCCGCTGCGGCTAAGGTGGCGATTTCGCTGTCGGATAAACCGGCTAACTGGGCTTTATCAGTCACAACAATCACATCATCTTTAAATGATTTTAAGCTGTTTTGTGAAAAGTCCGTCGCTAAGGTTGCAAGCTCAGCGTTAAAGTCGCGCATCTTAGCTTTATCTTCGGCCGACAATTTCGCGCCAGCGCGGACAAACTGCTCATAGTAATATTCAACTAGACGCTGATCTTCCGCATTTAGGCTGCTCTTTTGCTGGTATACGGCTTCAACACGGGCAAATAAAGTCGGATCGAGATAAATATTATCTCGGTGGGCAGATAGCTTAGGTGCAAGATCCGCTTCGGTTTTCTGAAAATCATCATCAGAAATCAGACCTGCGAGATTAAAGAAGGTACGCGATACGCGCGTTAACAATTCACCCGAGGTTTCCATGGCGAGAATGGTATTGTCAAAACTAGCCGCCTGTTTGTTATTCACAATCGCAGCGATTTCTGCATCGTGAGCTTTAATGCCCTGCTCGAAGGCGGGAGCATAATCTGCGGACTGAATAAGATTAAATTGCGGCGCTTGATCTTGCAGTGGACTCTTGCTCAGCAGCACATTAGTTGCTTGCGCTTTAGCAGCAGTTTGAGTCGCAACGGCATTTTTGGCTTCATTGGTGCTTACATCAGGCTTGTCTGAACAAGCGCCAAGTAACAATGCCGCAGCTACGGCTGTGGTAATAACGGACTTACGCATATTAACTCCCTTGGATGTTGCTGCCCTTTCGATTGTATTTTTAAGGTGAAAGGTGCGCGCAAATGGATTTTGGCTTTCGGTTTACAACAGTCTGTTTTAACGAACTTGTGTAGCTTCGTACGTCAATTTCGATGAACTACCTTAACAAGTTACGCGCATTTCAGCCAAGTTTTACCCGCCCAGAGCGCAGCTTATTTGTATCACTTTATGTGTATTACCCGTCTAAATAAGCCTATGCCAACGCTACGCTAAACCTAACTCACCTCAATCAAGCCAAGAGACATGCGCGCATAAGTGATCAACATTGGCTAAAATTTGATGTAAAAGAATTATTTAAAACAATTCTACTGAAGTTTTACGTCAAATATCCCCGACATAGACAAGTGGCTGAGCAAATAAAATGCCATTCCAATAACAAATATTAATTCTTCTTAATAAACTGTTTACTGTAATTATTTAAACATTTCTGTAACAAATAAACAGGCTAAACGGCTCACTATTTAGGCAAGCAAACCTTGAGTCACAATTTGAAACAGCTTTTATCCGATTAATGTCACATTCAGATCATCAAATGTCTTTATAATTCCCGCTCGTTAACTTAGCGGCAAATTAACCTAACAGTTAAATTACGCTGAATTAACGGGATGATGGGCATGGTCTTTTACGGAACATGCATTGGGGTCAAATAAATATAAATAGAGATAACTATGTTAAATAAGAAAATACTCGCAGTGATGATCACTGCCGCCCTTGGTGTAAGCGCCTGTAATTCTGATGACGACAAAGTCGTTCAAGCCGATTTACGGGTACTCGAAACCACAGATCTGCACACAAATATCATGGATTTCAACTACTACAGTGGCAAAAATGACCCAACTATCGGTCTAGCCCGTACTGCAAGCTTAATCCACGCTGCACGCAACGAAGCCAAAAACAGCGTACTCGTCGACAACGGCGATCTACTACAAGGCAGCCCAATGGGCGATTACATGGCTAAAGTTGGCCTGCAAATGGGTGATATTCATCCAGCCTATAAAGCCATGAACCTATTAGATTATGAAGTCGGTAATATCGGTAACCATGAATTTAACTATGGTTTAGATTTCTTAAATAAATCCATTAGTGGTGCAGATTTCCCTTATATCAACTCAAACGTTTATTGCGCCGACGATAATGGTTGCTGGAATGAGGTTAAAAAAGGTGAGCATTTATTCACCCCTTATATCATCAAACAAAAAAACATCATCGACAGTGAAGGTAATAATCAAACCATTAACATTGGTTATATTGGTTTTGTGCCACCGCAAATTCTATTGTGGGATAAACAAAATCTGACGGGTAAAGTGACGGTCGAAGATATTATTGAAACCGCGAAAAAATATGTCCCAGAAATGAAAGCCAAAGGGGCCGATATCATTATCGCCATTCCTCACTCTGGCATTGGTTCAACGGAAAATCCTGGCGATCCTATGGCTGAAAATGCCACTTACGCTTTGACTTATGTTGATGGTATCAATGCGATTCTCTTCGGCCACAGCCACTCTATCTTCCCTGATGCTAAGTATGCCGACTTACCCAATACCGACGTCACTAAAGGCCTACTGAACGGCGTCCCCGCAGTGATGCCAGGTCGTTGGGGTGATAACCTAGGGGTTGTTGACTTTAAACTTGAACGTAGAGATGGTAAATGGCATGTCCTTAGTGCGAAAACGCAAGCTCGCCCCATATATAATGGTGCGACTAAGGAAGAGTTAGTTAGCCAAGATCCCGCAATTAAAGATGCAGTCGCAGCCGAGCACCAAGGAACCCTCGCCTTTGTGGATGAACCTATCGGCGTTGCCGCAGCCGACATGTACAGCTTCCTTACCTTAGTGCAGGACGACCCTACGGTACAAATCGTTTCCGATGCGCAAATCGCTAACGTGAAAGCGAAATTACCTGCAGCATTAAAAGGTCTGCCAGTGCTATCAGCCTCTGCACCCTTTAAAGCGGGCGGTCGCCACGGTACAACCAGTGATGCCGATCAATTTGTGCAAGTTGATAAAGGCCCACTGACCTTTAAAAACGCCGCCGATCTGTACCTGTATCCCAATACTATGGTGGCAGTCAAAGCGACGGGCGCCGAATTGAAAGATTGGCTCGAGTGCTCAGCAAACCAATTCAATCAAATCGACCCAGCAAAAACCACCCCACAAGGTTTAATCAACTGGGATGGTCATCCAACCTATAACTTCGACGTACTCGATGGCTTAACCTATAAAATTGATGTGACCCAACCGAGCAAGTTTGACCGCGATTGCGCCGTCGTTAATGCCAACGCAAACCGTATCGTTGATTTAAGCTATAAAGACGAAAACGGCAAAGTCATCACAGGTGAAGAATTTGCCGCGAAAGAGTTTATCGTTACCTCAAATAACTACCGCGCCTTCGGGGGTAAGTTTGCTGGTACGGGTAGCGACCATGTGGTACTTGAACTGCCCGATACTAACCGTGAAGCGCTAGCTGCTTATATCACAGCGCAATCTCAGTACAACGAAACCACAGGTAAGTACGAAGCTATGGTCAATCCAAGTGCCGATTACAACTGGGATTTCAAAACCATCACTACCAACGTCACATTAGACATTCGCTTCGAAACCCAAGACAGTGACAAAGCCGCTGCCTTTATCGAAGCCAATAAACAACGTGAAATGAAGAAGATAAGCAAAGATGAACTGGGTTTCGCCGTTTATAGCATCAACCTAACCAAATAAGCGTTCAATCCCGAAATATCATGCTCAAAAAGGCTCATCGTGAGCCTTTTTTATTCCCTACCGATTAAATTAACGCTAATCTGCGCGCTATAAACAGTGTGTCGCCATTTAGTTCATCATGCTCCACACTAAAGGTTAAACCTGCTTTGTGTCGCCAAATATCTGCCTTATTATTTAGCGGCGTCCTCGCAACAACAGAGAAAGCTTATGAAATATCAATCAATCTTATGTGCCACTGCGTTAATGCTGGGCGCAGTGCAACCTGCAACGGCCGATGTTCATCTCAATCTGCCTAAAAATGCTGAAGTGCTAACGGTCAATGGCAAGCCAGCCGTAAAGAGTGGCGATCTCGTTTTAGCTGATGGGACCAATCAGATTGCCTTCCGTTATGCCGCGCAATATCGACAACAAGCTGACTCAGTACATTATCTCTCCGACGTGCTCATCGTCCGTTTTGATGCGTCAGCACAAACACTCACGCTGACACTTCCCGCCATCAACTCAGCCAGAGATGCAAAGAAATTTGATGAGTCACCTAAGCTGACACTATTAAATGCTCAAGATGAAGCCGTGGGTTTTACCAGCGATAAATTGATTAAGAATGGCATTCAACTGGGACGGGATTTCGAACACGAGATACTGCAGTACAACCTTAGTAATCATCCGGCTTCATTAAATCTCACTATGAATACCGCGACAACACAACCAAGCGACGCTATTACACCCGTATTGGCAAGCCAGCCACAAATACGCCAAACAGCAGTAGTCACATCCACGAACTTGATCGCGCCAGCAGTTATGTCGTCCTCAGCCGCAGCGGTCAATGACAAGGCTCAACAAACTACTCCTGCGACCACACCTAGCCAAGCTGAAATCAGTCAAATGCTGGATTACTGGTACAAACAAGCTAACGACAATACCAAAGCCAGCTTCAAAGCCAAAATCAACAAAGAGTGATGCATAGAGCACGCAAGCGTTGAAGAGGATATTTGTCCTCTAACCATCAACATTGCTTCAGCTATCTATTTCAGACCGCCAGCTTAGTGTCACTATGAGCTGGCGGCTCTATTACAGTTCATAAAATGAGAACTTAGTAAAACTTAATCTCATTAAGAAAGCGTTCAGTAAACCCATTCCCACTTCACAGCTTAATGTAATTTAAGCCTATCAACGTCCTAACCAATAAAGCCCTTTCAAAAATACTAAAACGTGCAAATTCCAGACGCAAAAAAGCCAGCTTATTTAGCTGGCTTGGTTACATCTCAATGAGATAATTAGGCGCTTGGCGATGACCTACTCTCACATGGGGAGACCCCACACTACCATCGGCGCGTTTGCGTTTCACTTCTGAGTTCGGGATGGGATCAGGTGGTTCCACAAGGCTATTGTCACCAAGCAAATTCTGTTTATTACCGTGTCCATCTCTGGMYCACGYTAATAATAATTCGGAAAGCTGATTTTCTGTTGAGTCTTTAACTTTATCAAGTATCTGTATTCTGTCTAAGGCTTTTCGTACGACCTCCATGSAWGGAGGAAGTGCTAGAAAATGTCTGGAACATTTTCAGTAAAACCCATCTGGGTTGTATGGTTAAGCCTCTCGAGTCATTAGTACATGTTAGCTCAACGCCTCACAACGCTTACACACCATGCCTATCAACGTCCTAGTCTCGAACGGCTCTTTAGAGGAATTAAATTCCTAGGGATGACTCATCTTAGGGCTCGCTTCCCGCTTAGATGCTTTCAGCGGTTATCGATTCCGAACGTAGCTACCGGGCAAT
>NZ_JAKKSC010000038.1:0-39580 GCF_025653705.1 Shewanella sp. SM87 | reverse complement strand
ACATAAAGTACGGGAAACAATTGTCACTTTTGTCGAGCGTCTTAGGAAAGATAGGTTGGAAGTGGACGCAGATTCTTTATTTAAAGAGGTTGATGCTGGAATTAGTATATTTAAAGGCTTCGATTACGAGGCCAGCAGCTAACAAGTTGCTGTACTCGGACTCAACTACGCGCCGTAAGCTTGTGGTTTGCTGCGCAAACTTTACCACAAGCTTACTCTGCTCCGTTGGGCCGGTAAGCAAGGCGTTAGCCCATAGAGATTTTCATCCGAAAATGACGAGTTAGAGTTAATAACCTAACTCATTTTTGTCCCTACTCGTGTCAGGCCGATCAGTTCTGGCACGTTTATGCCCCAAAGCGTGTTGTCGAGGTATTTGGCTTATAAATGACGTATTAGTCGGGTTACTTTGTGTTAGTTACTAACAGACGTATTATTCAATTAAATTAAAGGCATATGGGTGATTGGCTATGGCACTGAATTGGCTGGATAGAATATTCATAAATAAACTAACTAAGGCGTTAGCTATACCTACTCCTGAACTAATTCCCCGTAGCGGAAACAGTGGCAAGGAGATCGATTGTTATAGTGTTTATGTGACCGATAGTAGTGGGCTCTACCTTGCTGATGCCGTAGTAGATAATGGCAACAAGCTTAAAGTAAAAGTGTGGGATGAAGCCAAGAGAACCCATGACAGAAGTACGTTGTTAGATCTACAGAATCTGACTGTGCTGAACTTTACCATACATCATTATCATGGCTTGGTTACGCACACATATGAATCCCCATTTGATTTTTTGATACATGAGGTAACAGGGCTCTATAAGATACAGTCCAAGTATGCACTGTGGAGGTACGCTGTTCCTAGGTTACTACACTCAAAGAAGAAGCATAAGAGACCTGATAGAAGCAGGGTTCTACGTGCGATTATTGAATTGTCTGAAAATAACCACACACAGGCACTAGATGTGATGCTAATTCTGAATAACATCTATGGGATGTACGCTATCTTGCACCCTCAATACCCGACGTTAAAGCAAGCAACGCTATTAGTTATGAGATCATTGGCGGAATCGGGCGATATTGAACTTGTTAATCAATATGAGTGCAGGATTAAAGGTAAGACACTGACAACAATGGAACTGTTACAACTTGATGCTACTGAACGAAGAAGAACAAACGTGACAATGTGGCTAACAGTTGTATTAGCTATAACGGCGTTGTTTCAGGCAAAGCTGGTTATTACAGAGTTGGAATTGAATTTGGATAGCATTGTGAAAGGTGCATGGTTCTGGGTAAAAGAAACATCATCAGGCAAAGCTGATAGCAGTGGAATTTGACATTTGTGGATACGAGAAGTTATCTGAAAGAGGGATTCTGGGGAGCTGACTCTAACTATCTTTTGTCCAGAAACATGTTTCATCGGATGGTCAAGACAACCATTATGAAACTTATTCCTCTCCCACAGAGAGGTGTGTTAGTAGGTGATTCTCAGGAATCAGTTGGCAAGGTGTGTTAGTAGGTGATTCTCAGGAATCAGTTGGCAAGGTGTGTTAGTAGGTGATTCTCAGGAATCAGTTGGCAAGGTGTGTTAGTGGGTGATTCTCAGGAATCAGTTGGCACGCCCCGCCATCGTGAAGCAACTTAAAGGGCTCTATTTTGAATATTCAAAACGGTCATAGAAGCCCGGTATTTAACGGATTGCAGATAAAGCAGATTTACGTCTTGCTAACTTAATTACAGACTTACCTTTTTCCGTATAGCCTAAATAACTTTGCTTAGAAATACTGTTTTGCATATTTTTGATAATTGTTGGTAATTCTGTTTCTGCAATATTCCAATCATCATCATGCAGTTCAAAAACCTCGCAAATATTGCAGTCGCCGGTTTCTACTGTGATTAATGGAAATAGTCGTTCCGTAAATTCATTAGCTCTTAGGTGCGGCTTAATGACCTTTAAGTAAAATGCCGCTTGTAAGTCATAGCGTAAATCCGCGAATTGATAGGAAGCTAGATATGGATTAGCACTTCGCGTGGTCTTAAGATCGCACGGTACGATAATGCCTTTCAATACCACCAACCAATCGACTTTACATTTCAACATCAAACCAGTTTCATTATCTTTAGATATAAACATTACCTCTGGCATACCCAATTTACGGTCTAAAAACTTAGTTGCATAAGTGTTTGATTTTACCGCTTCATCCAGTGCAATAACATCTAATTGCATCTCTCTGGATACAGGTAATTTTAATGCTTTCTGAGCTAACTCGGGAGTCTCGTCTAATAATTTAATGATCGCGCTACAAGTAATATTAAAATCTAGCGCTTCTATACAAGCATCATAGCAATCTATGCCTATATTGGCTTTAATCCATTCAAGCTGGCGAGTCTCAAATGGCTTGTCGCTAACACCAGCAACATGAAGGCGGCGGCTGAGTTCAGATATCGTGCCGGATACTTGCAAGCCGTGTTTGACACAAGCCGATTTCAAGTCAGCTAGACTCTTTAAATCGTTGGGGTAGTCAGCCGCATCGAGCAACGTAAAGCGGCGAGAGTTAAAAACATCCACTCCTTCCAGCACAATCTCATGTGTCAAAGTACCGGTTTCCCGAGATTTTTTATTAAATAATCGCCCGTTCTTGTCCACATAGTTACGTTCATATTTCTTAGGGCTATCGACATAACATTTCACTTGGCTAGAGCTAATAGCATCTAGATCATGATAAACGTCATTGGGAACGTTGGCGTACACTCCTTCGATTAACTTGCCATTATCGTCCAAGAAAGTGGGGCGGTTATTTTTGTAGCCTGATTTAACTAGGTGGGCCAATACCGATGGGATTAACACATCATCAGAAGCAAAAGAGCAAGCAGATTGAAATGCAGTTCGGGGTGCTGGTTCAAAATAAGCAGCCATTGCGCGGTTTAGTTCATCTAAGTCGTAGGCTAAATTAGTCATGATTTTTTTACCTTTAATTATTTATCTACCTCAATCATTGCACTCTTTCTAAATGACGCAAATTTTGGGGTTGAGGCAAATTTAGATAAAAAAATGCCCCGCAGTGCGAGGCGATGGAGTGAGTTCATAGCAGAGCTAGAAGTTCATAATTGCTTTTATAATGTGAGCATCATATCAATCAACTCAATTAGCGCAAGAATTATAGAAAAAAAGCCTCTGAAATTGACAGAAATAGCTAAAACTGGTCAAATGCATAACACATTTATATATTTGGTTGGTTATGAATATCAAAGCAAGGGTTAGAGCAATCTCTACGTTATGTCTATTGTTAGTACATGCTCAATCTTCTGTAGCTAACACGGGCAATAGTGCCGGGCTCGATGCCTTAGTTCAGGCTAATAAAGATGTCAGTGCCACACAAAAACTTCATCCTACTGGCAACACTGGAGGGAACGGTGGCGAGGATGGAAATCAGCTTATTAAAGATGCCTTTTCTATGCTTGACGATATTAAATGGTCGCAAGCTCTGCCAGTGAAAGGGCTCGTTATGATGGTGTCAAAGGACGGCACTCAGGTGTTAGCCTCTACTGATGGCCGCATATTAATAAAAGGAGGTCAGGTATTCGATGGTTGGAATCGCTCAATGATAATCACAGAAGCTAACGCTAAAGCAGCATGGTTAGCTAAAATTGATAAAACATTGGGAGTTTCAGTTAAAGATATGAGTGCATATTATATCGGTGACTTATCTAAACCTGAACCTGATTTGGCTGTTTTTGTTGATCCGTTATCCTCTGATTTAAACAAGAAACTGTTTGCTTCTCTAATACCACTCAAAGATAAACAAATTGCCATTTTATTAACTCCACTGGTGAATGGTAAGTTGGCAGCAGTTCGAGCTAGGCAACTATGGTGCGCTAAAGACCAAGATCAATCCCTTCGTTTGCTTCTTGACGCGGATACCGTCACGGAACCTGAAACTCTCGAAAACTGCGACATTAAAAAATTGTCCACAACCATCGGCGTAACTCAATTTTTACAAATCCAGCGGCTACCGTACTTAGTTAATAGCTATGGGCTGCATTTCGTCGGCATACCTGCTTCTGTACCTACATTTATCGCGCAATCGGAGAAAAAATAAGATGCTCAATCAATTCAAATTAGGCTGTATTACCGTTGGCCTAGCTTCCTTATTCGGTTGTGCGTCGATGTTTGAAACAGGCGAAGAACCCACTGTTTGTGCGAATAACACTAATAGCGGCTTACCTTGTACAAGCACAAGAGACATCCTGAAATATGCAGATACACCTGGGGGGATAGCAGCCGAAAAAAACCGCCGTTTAGAGGCCGAAGATAATGACGTTAAGGTCAGTAAAAATGTTGTCGCAGATCAAGCGCAAAGTGGCTATGGACAGAGTATAGATCTCAATCAAGTTAGGGAAGCATACACATTTACGGCTGATTTAAATCGTGCTCTACCAGCGCCAGAACCTATGGCAGTAAGGCAGCCCCCTAAAATGTTACGAGTCGCATTTGCGCCTTGGCAGGACGAACGAGGTCGATTACAGAATGTCGGTTATGTTTACGCAGAGGTCGAAATTCGTAAATACACCTATGGCCGCGAGGCGTTCAATATGCCTGCACAAATAACACCTCTCTACATTCGCCAACAATCTATTGAAGATGAGCGCAATGGAAATCCTACTAGCATTAATGGTGTCGGTATTAAAACAACTAAAAAACAGTTCAATGCTGATGTCGAGGCGGCTAAAGCAGTATTAGACCAAGCGCCAAAGGCCATGAAAGACGCACTCGAATTTCAAAATAAGTAGGGGCGTAATATGACAACACTAGATCAATGGAAAGCCAATTTAGGGCTCGAAAAATATTCTGCGATTATCCCTATTCTGGATGAGTTTACAGGTGATGACGGCCAACACACAGGATATATATTAGAGGGGGGATATCTTGGAGCTTCATGGTTATGCCCCCCATCAAGCGGTTACGGCGCAAACATAATAAGTACCCTTGACTCGGTTTTTAAGAAAATATATCCAGAAGGTACGGTTATTCAGTTCTCGTTAGTTGCCTGTGATGACCTAGTTACTGTGTTGGACAATTACAAACATTGTCGCGGCAACCGGAATAGATTTGAAACTGTTATTGATACTGAAATTACAACTGACTATATGGTGGACTACTACAAGGCGTTGGCAGATACATCCATACCATCGAGGGACATGGAAGGTGTGCCGCTTCGTAATTTTGAAGTATGGGCGTCAATTAAAGTTCCTATCAAAAAAGCCATGCCAGCAAATGAGGAAGTGGAAGATTTTATAGATATGGCGAATAATTTTGAGGGGTCGTTACAACAAATTTTCGGTTATTGCACGAAAATGGCCCCTGAAATTCTAATCAACCGTTTGCAAATGATCCATAACCCTTCACCGGATGCGGTTTGGCGTCGAGGTATGGTAGTTAATGGGAAACAAGGCTGCTATAAGCCAACACAACCCATACGTAACCAGCTATTAGAATCGGGGACCGAAGTAAGAGTAGATGGTCGAGATCATTTAGTAATTGAGGCCGCCGATGGTACTGAACGATACATTCAAAGCGTGAGCATCAAAGAATTTCCTGACAACGTATATCAAGGCACGTTGCACCTACTTACAGGCGATTGGCTCAAGGGGGAGGATGGTGCAATTCCGGGGAATTTCATGATCAATCTTGTTGTCGAAATGAGTCCCAAAAAAGTTAGCAAGGAGTACGGAAAGCGCCGAGTCATGGCTAAGCAAATTGGAGAAGGGCCGTGGGCGCGATGGATTTCATCACTAAAGTATGGGCTTCAAGATTTTGAATATTACGAGCATTATCTAGAACGTGAGAAAGCACAGCATTGCCGTTTTCACCTCAATTTCCAAATGTGGTCAGACAGCCTGAAAAACGTTAAAAACAACACCAAAAAACTGATAACTCGCATGGAAGGTTATAGTTGGACTGGTGGCGTGGATAGCATGATAGGCCGATTTACGTGGCTAAATTGCTTACCTATGTGTACCACGCCAGAAGTTAGTGACTTTATAGAACGATTCGATTTTCTGCCGAGCAACCTTGTCAAGTTCTTCGTGCCGATGGTGGCATCATGGGCTGGAAATGCCATTCAACGCCCTATATTAACTTATATAGCCCGTGACGGTCAGCTTATGACCTTTGATCCATTAAAGTCAGACTCTAATTACAATATTTTCATTACAGCCACATCTGGTGCCGGTAAGTCAGTATCAGCCAACTACTTAGTAGAGGGCATACTGTCAACAGGGCAATCACGTATCCCGGATGCTTTTGGAGTACAGCATGGTAAGCCTGACGGCGGAAGAGTTTTCATTATCGACTCGGGCCGTTCTTACGTTAAAACTACAGAACTCTACGCTGGTCAATTCGTGGAAGTGCTCCCCGATAACCGCTTTATATATAATTTATGTCCCTTCAAATCCATAGACGAGTCGCAAAAAGACGATGATGATTCTATGCAAGCAACCGAAACTAACAAGTATTTGGGTGCTCAAGGGGAAATGTTGCTTAACATCCTAAAGCTGATGGCATTCCCTCTTGGTGACTGTGACAGTTATCAGTTTTCGCAAATGTCAGTGTTATTAATGCAGCTTTGGAATCGAAAAGGGCGTGAGTCGAGCATTGATGATTTTGCTGATCTTTGTGCAACACACCAACGCATAGACATTCAGCAAATAAGCGAGCAGTTAACACCGTGGTGCTATAAAAGAGGGGGGCAAAATAGCTGGATGTTTAACCCTGACAAACCTCCAATTCAGTTTGAAAAAGACCTTGTAGTGTTAGAACTTGACGGACTAAATGGTAGCGACCAGTTGAAAGCTGTTTGCATTATGCTGTGCATTCAGCGTATTCAGCAGGAAATGTTCAGGCACGATCAACTTCATATAGTAAAAGCGTTTTTTCTTGATGAAGCGTGGGAGTTCTTGAAAGAAAATAAGGGCGTTGACGAGCAGACCAGACAGGTACTACAAACTCTCGCAAAATTTCTTGAGTCGGGGTGGCGAAGATTTCGTAAGTACGGATCATTTGGTGTGTGTATCAGTCAGTCGATGAAGGATGCCAACGAGTCACCAGCGGGTATCGCGATGGCAAGTAATTCCGCGCATTTGTTCTATTTGATGCAGAACGGCGAAGAACTGACTCGGTTAAATAACGATGGGAAATTTATCGAGCAAGACTATCTCATGTTACGTTCAATTAGGACTGTGAGGCCGCATTTCAGCGAGGTAATGATCTGTTCGGGTGGGATGAAATCAGTAGGCCGTCTGTACCTGCCTAGGGCTAAGGCTCTAACATATTCAACGGCACCTGATGAAAAAAGCAAAATTGAAAATATGATGAAAGAGCATGGGATTGATATGTTTTCTGCATGTCAGAAAATAGCCGAGCAAGAGGGGCTCGACTTGGTGGGTTCGTGGCGCAAGCGGTTGAGTGAAGCAGTAAATTGATTGCTTTATAGTTGAAATACACTTATTTGGGCTATGACTTCTTGAATTGCTGATAACGATATATTCGTGTCACAACCAGTGATGTAATTCATATCGTTATTCACGGCCACAGCATTGAGCGCCAATGAGATATTGGCGTTATTACTAGCCAAGTGGCATTCAATGATATTAGAAATATTTCCAGAGAATGACCAATTAGTTAGAAATAAGGGTAAAAGCTCATCATTGAGTGCCAAGCAATCATATAAATCAACATCAAGTTCAAGGTTTTCGGCATAGGCAGCAGCAATCATAGCGCCACCAAATAAGGCTAGACCAGTAAGAAAACTCTCCGGTTTTTGCTCAATATGGTTCAGTGCTATTGCCGCTTCTGTTGCCAACGTCAGCAATTTGGTACTAACCATGTATCCGCGGCCGTTGCTGGATAATTGCCTTAGAGTGATGATTGTAATGATATTGATGACCTGCACTGCTCCAAGTTTGATAATGGCTCGCCGCAAGTCCGAAATATTGTTTACGGAGGTTGAAAAAGCTGAGTTCGCAATTTTGATGAATACGGCTGACAGTCCCGCGTCTTTGATAACGATCGAGTAAAGTTTTTCTAGAGCATTGTCCTGACTCAGCAGCATTTGATATTCAGAAATGGGAGCTTTATTTACTAGCAGCTCCATGTCTTGCTCTAACACCGCTTTTGCGATGGTCTTAGTGGTTAAATTATCGAGATTATTAAAAGGCATAGACATTCCTAAACAACTAAACAATAACTTTAGCATACACGAAATAAGGTTTAGGTTCAGTTCTGGATCTATATAAATCTACTCGTAAGTTATTGATGTAAGAGGTTAACATGAATAAAAGCTTTAACAGATATCTAACCATCTGCGGGATGAATCTTACGATGGTCATCATGATGTTGGGACTAATTAATACGGCTCACGCAACAGAAACTACGCAATCGGAGTTTTGTGCTGTTGCTATGAGCCAATTCCGTTATTACGCACATGGATATGAAACGGGTGCTAAATGGGTCCCCGGTAGTGATCAATCACCTAAGTATGACGAAAAAGAGATTAATCCAGAGGGTGTGATCATTGATTACTACATAGCTAAGGATTATTTAGATGGGTCGGCGCAGCTCACTAAAACAATCACTAGAAATCTAATTCATACGGCCTATGACAATTACAAATCAGGTCACAGCTCAGCATTTGGAAGCTATTGGACGCTCGCATCTTGTATGGGGTTTATTGATAAGCCTATTCAGTTCCTTGGTCGCTGCGACCGGCAAGAGGTCAAGCCTACTCAAAAGGGGTTTAAGCAGTTTTTAGGCTGTGCGTCATAGGTTATTACTGTGAGACTAAGTGGTTTAATTGCGAGTTGATCCATTTGGCTAGTTAAGTCACAATCAACACACAATTTTTATTTTGAAGTTTATATAAATTATTTGGTGGAGCATGACAAAAATATCATTACTAAAGTTAGGAAAGGTCGCGTTGATAGTGCTATTGACGTTGATTTTTACATTTATTTTTCAAAGTGTTTTTCATCAAAATGGGTCTGCGGTTTCCGTTTCTTCCGGGGGGGAATCCACACCAACAGCACTCACAAAATTGTTACGCAGTAACAGCAATAACAAAATAACCCAACATTGGAGTGTTACCGATGGCAACGCGGTCATTAGCGGTTGGTTAGTTGATTTAGCCGGTCAAAAGCAGATTTATTGGAGCGTTGGCAATTTTGTACTCGCAGGGGGCTTGGTTGACCAAAACGGAGTTAATTTAACTGAGCAGTGGGCTAAAACATTAGGAGTAACCGAAGATGATGCTGGTACTGGTCCTGTGCAACAACAAGCAGCCAGAGTACCTACGGCAACTCAAGATTATACTGAACAAGATTGGCAAAGTTTAGCGTCTGCAACTTACATTCAAGTGGGTGTTGAACAAAGTAATCCCGACAATGCCATTTACATATTTTTTGAACCGTACTGCGGGGCATGTAGTGGTTTGTTAGAGCGATTTAAACCCATTATTGATGAAAAAGGTCTTGATGTCAGGCTAATACCGCTTGCGTGGATTAGCTCTAATTCGGTCCCAGTTATACAAGGAATGATTAATGGGGGGCGGGATGCTGTATGGGCGCATGAAGCAGCTAAAATATCTAAATCTCCGTCTGTGACTGCTGTGCCAACCCCTGAAACAAAAATGGCGATTATCCAAAATTCTGAACTGATGGGTACGCTTGGTGTCTCGGGTACTCCAACTGTGTTTTATCGTGAAAATGGTGTATTGATTAAGGCTGTTAACAGTCAAGCCGCATTGCTGAAAGCGGTAGCTTCAAAAAAATAAATCTAGTGCTATCAAGCCATTTATGTATTAAAAAACAGTGGCTTGATAGCTAAAATTTGCGTGACTTGGAATAGGATATATAGTGAGGTTCTAGTTTTTAAACAAATAGGTTTTTGTATGTTTGGTATATCAGGCAGCAATTCAGGAAATCAATTCATCCTCCGCAGTGGCGAATTTAACTACATTGAGTTTGTTCGTTATCTAGCTAAGTCATTAAGCGTTGGCTCCCGCATTAATCCTCGCTGCTTTCGAGCAACCAAAGCGCATGGCAATAATGACAAACAAGAAGTGGCAGAGAAGCAGTTACGAGAAGTCTTTGACACTCAGTTTGGTAATCGTAACGGTTTTGAGCGAAAACGTTCGGAGCATGGCGGTTACGAATACCTCAAAGTATCACCATAGTAATTAAGTTTTTTTACAATTAAATCAGGGACACACAAGAATGATCGTGAGTAGACCAATTAATAACGAAAATAATGACTTGCTTGTAGGGTGTGAGCAAAGCTGTTTGTTGATTCGTGATCTGAAAGATAACCTCGTCTTGTGCCAAAAAGCACCGGATGGTGGGTGGACGCATGATGCGCTTGAGGCTTTTGATTATTATCAATATAGCCCCTATGGGTGGGATGCATATCTAGGGAACAAAGACAATTGGATAGGTAGTTCAGAAGTGTAGGGTTTAATTTAGTTATATTAGTTTTACACGTAATTGGAGCTCACTATGAATCTAACAGCACCTGAAACGAATGAGGCAGGTTATGCCGATGTTTTTTCTAAAGAGCCATATATAGATGCTGAAAGCGATGGAGAGCGGTACTTGATACACATGTTGTATGTTCCCCCTAGTCTTAGGTACAAAGGGATTGGTCAATCATTATTTAAAAAATTTCTGCTGAATTTACCATCTAATATTAAGTACCTTAGATTGAAAAGTGCGGCCCTAGGTTCTGGTGATACGCTACCATTCTGGCGTTCTCTCGGCTTTTCGTCTGCGTACACTGGAAATGATGACGCAAGCCGGATTCTGCATTTATCTGTCAATGGCTATGCTTTGCCGCCAGTTGATGATGTGGGGCCAGATGAACGTCACTATATTTTTGATTAACCCTAAACTGCTCATCCTCATTTTCAATACCTGTAATTCATTACGCATTATCGCTGTAAATCCCTCACATTAATAATCCAGTGACAAACCTATATCTTCGTAAGAGTTAGGCATCAATAACCTGGGATGATACTTCCACTGATTTTACCCTTACAAGTTAAACCTTCACCACTATTAAAGATTTAATTAGTTTTATCTACTTTTTAAGTGTGTTTTTTATTGATTCAAACCTAGCATAATCGCTTAAAATTTATCTTAAAAACCTCTAAGGCCATTTAAGTTGTGATAGCATCACTATTAATATAATTGTGTTATCTGTGCGTGGGGGTATGAACGATATGAGTACATTAAGCAAGACTATATTAGTCGCGGCAATATATTCGCAACTTGTGTGGCATTCACAAGCGTTTGCGGTGTCGGGTGTGACTATCACTGGGGAACTGACGGCAAAAATGCCGGAGGTAATACTAGCGCCTTTGACGGGGGTTACTGCGAATGTCCAATCAGTCAACATTAAACCATCGCAGGGGGGTAATGCGGGTTGTAATCTAACTACAGATGATATTGCAGCTAAGGCGTTTACTCAAACGCAGGGCAATTTATTGTGCTTGCTTGAGTGGTCATTACCATCGGGTTTAAGTGCTTACAGTGATGGTTTTCAGGGGTACTTCAATAACTACGGTAATAATATTATCGGTTACACCGTTAGCATTTACTCTGGCAGTAATAAGGAAAAAGTAGTTGTAGAAACGGGCTCCATGACTATCCATGCCGCTCAAGCTATTGCGCCAAATCTCATTGAATTGATTAGTGATTTGACCACTGGGCCACAAGTTGGCAAAGACATAGAAAGCAACAGTAAAGGTAATATTCTCAAGTCCGTCAAAGTTACTGCGGATTCAAGGCCATATAACCAAGTGGTAAATATCCCTTCCGTGGGGGCGTGTACTATCCCAAAAGACACTCAGTCATGCACAATCTCTACGGCTGGTATAACGATAATAACTGATCCCAGTAATGATATGGGCTCAAACAGTTATAGTTTTAGCATTGATTCTGATAACGCATACTTTGCTACAATGAGTAATGAGTTTAAATCTCAATACAATATCGCATGGGATTTTAGGGCACCTAATTTCGATTATTATGTGATGCAGTCGGTGGCCGCAGGTAACGAGCTGCCAATTACAAAGACGCTTGATAATGGCATGGTCATTACAGTAGTTAACGAAAAAGCATTACTGACAGTAAAAACTCCGCACGAAGGTAAATCAGGAACTTGGTGGCACCCTAACGCCAAACTCACGCTAAAGCCAGATGCAAGCTATCAAATTAAGACGCCAACTTATGTGTTAGGCGGTGATAATATTTTGTCTAACGATGTGATCAATCTACCAACTGGCGAGTTTCAACTGAATCCCAAATTATCAACACAATATGGCGACACTTGGGCGTTTGAATTCGACTTATCAACCTTGCCAGATGGGGTTTATATCCCTCAAGCCAAACTGATAGATGCGTACAGTAACTATTGGGAGGGCAGTGTAAGCACATCGACTAGCATCGACCGTAACCCACCAACTATTAGAATTTATAATACAAATGGTGGCATTGTGAACGCCGCAGATCCAATTTATTTCTTTGATGATATTTTGGTGGCCGCAGTTGATTCTATGTCAGGTGGGGGAAAAGTCATCGCTGCGTCAGTAGACGGGCAAAGTGTACTTGGTGAGGGTGTTGAGGAAGGTGTCGAATATCTGAAAATGCTTAAAACTCCTGAATCTCAGTTAGAGCCTAACAGCAATAAGATTTTGTCTGTGGTAGTAAAAGATAACGCCGGCAACACATCAGTAGAAGAAATTTCAATCCGATATATGCCCGTGAAATGGCAGATTGATGATCGCAGTCAAACATACCAGCGAGGTGTTCAGTCGGTAGCTATGCCGTTAAAAAACACAGAGGGCGTTGGCTGTCGTATTTATGCGAGCCCTGAGCTTGCTAGAGGCGCAATAGGTGACATTACTTATCGCTGCTTTATCGAATGGCTGCAATACCCGAGTGGCTTGAGCTCGCAATGGCTCAACTCTCAACAAGTGCTTACAGGGACTTTCCAGCAATCAACAAAACCTACGTTACTTAATGAGGCGCAGTACAAAGTTTGGATGATAAATAAGAAAGGATCTGAGGCAATTAGCTATATAGGTAAGCAAGGGTTTAACGTTGTAGAGCCAACACCTCCGACAGTAAGTGTGGCTAAGTATCGTGAGTATAAACCAGAGATTTTCACTACAACAGTTGATGGTGGAGTGGTAACAACATCCTCAGCCGAGTTTATAAACGGTGATCTGGTTTTTAGCATATCGAGCAGTGACGGTACACAAACTAATTATCCTTATGTTCAATCCGGTTCGGCGCAGTCTAAAAAACGGATAGGCAAAGTATTGACTGTGGGCAAGTCAGCATTGTGGACGGCCAGAGATATTGAGCTAAAAGCGCAATACACCGGTGACAATTCAGCGTTCGGAGTTAAGAATTTAAAAGTTCTTACTGTGCCAAGTTCATTCATTATAGCCAAACTAGAAACGCCAGAAGTGGTCCAAAATACGCAGTCTGTTATTACGGCTAAAGTAAGTATCGGAATTGTTGATTATCAAACCAGAAAAATTACTTACGACAAAGATACGATGGGTGAATGGTCGGCGGTAGTAGCAATTGAAACGCGAAGCAAGGATGGGTTATACCATTATAAAAATCTGACAGATACGCTAGAGATTGATAAGGAGGGTAAAGCCTCTGCTAACATCCCATTTGTTGATTTAGCGATTGGCAGCTCTCGCTTGGTCGCATTAGTAAAAGTGGATAGTAAATTACCAGATTATGAAAAAACGATAAAAAGCAACTCAGCGTTTTTCCAAATTTATAAAGGTGAAGCGATAGATGGAGAAATTCAATTAAGACGCATGGCTGGTAAAGCACCTTTCACCGCCCAATTGCTGTATATGCCTGACACTCTAAATGACCGCCGGGCTAAGGGTGATGTCACTTGGGAAATGTCAAAAGATGAAGGTGTTACTTGGTCAGTGCTCGCGACCAATAAAGATGTATTTCAGACAGTGTTAGCTAATAAAGGGCTTTATCAGTTTAGAGCTCAAATTACTAATAAGTTCAGCGGAATTAAGGCTACGACTGATTATCAAGAAATCTTGGTTTATGAAACACCAGTTTTAAAAATTAATGGTGTATCAGCACTGCATCCCGCAGAAATAGCTAATTACACATTAATAGATAACGGTGAAGCGGTAGACTTAACATCAACAGAAGTACAGTGGTCACTCGATGGCGTTAATTGGGTGGATGGCAGCGATATATTTACGTTAACAATGGACGGAAATACTCGTTATAACCTGCAAGCTAGAGCTGCTTACGAAGGAACTGAGCTAGCGGGGAATGCTCGTTATGCTAAGGCTGTGAAGATTGTACGTGCCGCACGTTTACAACCAGTGCGCCTTTCTCTGCCAATAATGAAAGCTATGGAAGAAGGGGTGAGTTACACCGTAGATGCTGTCAGTTCATTGGCAGATGTGGCGGCGGGAACCGACATCATAACTGAGTGGAAGTTACCTGATGGAACGAAGGTGTTAGCACAAAGTATCACCTACATTCCAACCGGGGATGATGTGACAAAAAAACAGGTTACGCTCGAAGTTAGAGCCTGGGCGGATGGGTATAAAACGGAAACTGAAACCCTCAAAAGACTGTCACCGGCTGCGTGGCGTTATAGTTTTCCGACTTTTGAGATTATTAGCAAAACATCTAGTAGTTATGCCCCAACTTCGGGTTCCATGCTTATTAGTACACCAACGGATTTGCCCCCTTACTATTCAGGTGTGACATTTAACGTTGAGTGGGATGTTCCTAGCAGTTACGAGGTGATCCGCAAAACGGACAAGCAGGTTGTGTTTAATGTAACTGAGGCCGGTACTGATAGCGTCAAAGCGACTATCACAGATAGCAGAGGGAGCGCGAAAGTGATATCGACTTATATCGGTACAAACAAAGCGCCAGAACCACAGTTAAGTATCGAGCCTCGTTATAGTAATAATCTTATGCGTGAACCGCTGACCATCATCGCTAACTTGTCCGGAAAAATGGGTCACCCATTAGACCGCGTTAATACGGTAGCTTGGTATCTCGATGATAATCTCATTGAGCCTAAAAACCTGCGCGTGGTTATCTCCGGTGTGGGCGAGGGCGTTCACAAGCTCAAAGCGGTAATGACCTCTACATTCAATATTCAACGCGAGTATGTGATGGAGGTGCCCGTTGCTAAAAACGTACCGCCAGTGTGTGAAGTCAAGCAAAGTAACTACTCTAATGTTATCCGGTTAGACATGAATTGCTCTGATGAGGATGGAAAAATGGTTAAATTTGAGTGGAACATTAATGGCGAAATATCGCCCTATATTGGGTCATATATGTACGTCAGTAAAACCGCAGGCTATAACGCCGTGATTATAGCGCGGGGAGTTGACGACTCTGGTGCGTTTAGTAACTCAATCGAAAAATCGTTCTCCTACTAAGAGTAAGTATAAACAATAATAAGGGCGCCCAAATTGGGTGCCCTTATTATTTGCGGACATAAACCTCAGTTTCTAACTTGTTAGCCAAGGCTTCTGCACCAGCTATCAGTGCATCAAGGCTTTCCGTGTAATCTGAGATAACATCGTAGCCTGAATTGCCATAAACAAGCTGAACAGCACCCATATACGCACCTTGGGCGCTGCGAAACCTTAACAGATCTTCATCACTGGACATAACGGCTTCCATAATATCCACGAACGATGAAGATCGTTTTAAGCACCATTCCTCTGAATCAAACACCGACACTTTATAATTTAATGCTAGTGCATCTTCTATAAGTTTTTGAATTATTGTTTTTTCAAGCTCAATACGTTTTTCAATGCTCATTTCAAACTCCAAGTTAAGTGCAGCACCTTTGCTGAATGATTAACTGTACGAACAATGTTTATGCTGGTCAATGCTCGCTTAACGCATTTTTATTCATCAATTGCGAGGGCTTGGGTATTGAATTACATAAGTTGATGTACGGCACCTACTCTAGTAATATATAAAAACTTTTAAAACATAAAGGTGTGTTGAATGAAAGTTGATAAAATCCATTGGCGCTACACATACCTATTTCCTATCTGCATTGCAGCAGGGCTAACGCTCACCGCTACATGGTTTAGTCATTCATATAAACTCATTTTCGTGGCTAATTCTGATAAGTGCATTCCGGGCAGTATCTTTGTTGTTGATACCACACAAAGAAACATAAATAGAGGGGATTTAGTTATGTTTAAATCCCACAAAACAGACATTTTACCTGCAAATATCAACATTATAAAAATAGTTGCCGGGGTCGCCGGTGACAGTGTTGATGTGGGTGTTTATAGCGTTAAGAACAGCTCAAAAAAATATCCGGCACCGATTGAGTCGGCAGCTCTGGCGCTAGATATAGATGTAAAAAATCTCATTGGTATACATAAAGTAGCTAGTGACTCTCTTTTTGTTCTAGGCACTGAATCAGGCAGCTATGACAGCCGTTTTTTCGGTGCAATAAATAACTCACAGGTGATAGGCCGTGCATATCTCATTATTTAATAGGCTTACACTGGTCGCTGCTGGAATTATGTCTATGTCCGGCGCTTACGCCGATGAGAGCTATCAGCCATTCATGCAAGACGCCAAGCGTCAAATGGATGCCGTTCGCCAACAAATTGAAAGTGCAAGGAGTGAAAACGGGGCACAAGTTAATAAGGCTGGTGTGCCAATAAATCAAGGTTCTTATATTTCTCAAGCGCAAATGTTAACTCAGCAAGCCTCTGAAATCCGTGAAAATGCAGATAGCATATTGGTAAACCCGAGTGCAGCAGCTAACGAAGATATTAGCAAAAAAGCTCTAGCCATTCGCAATAAGATACTAACTAAACCGCCCTCGATAGAAAGTCTAAAAAAACAAGCAATAGACGCAAACGGAGAAGTGCTAATTTTCGCATCGTTTGGGATGCCTGATTTTACCATGCGTTCAGTGCTAGTTGCTGCGGCTGAATCGGCGGTAAAAACCACAATTGTTTTTCGCGGACTAAAAGACGAATCAGTAGATATTCGTGATGCCTCGCGAGCGATCCGTCAGGCCATTGTAGATGCAGGGCTTGATAAGTCGCCTCGCGTCATAATAGATCCTCGGCTGTTTAACACTTACTCAATTGATGTCGCCCCTACCATGCTATTTAGACAGGGGGGGAAGGTGGTTACAGCTACCGGCTTAGAGTCTATTGAGGATTTTGTGAGTCAATCAAGGTCCATGATCCAAAGTGGTTCATTGGGTACGTTGTCAGACACTTACAACATAACAGAAATGGACATGTTGGAGCTTATCCAAAAGAAACTAAAAACGATTAACTGGGAAGATAAAAAAGGCGAAGCCATTCAGCGGTTCGTTAATCGAAAAGAAGTCGCGCTAACTGAAAGCTCCAAAGATGAAGATGTGCGCTACAGGATAGATCCACGCGTTAGATTCACCAAAGACCAAACAACTCCTGATGGGAAGTATTTTGCTAAAGCGGGGGATGTAGTTGATCCAACCGCATTACTTACTTTTGAAACTCGCTTGTTGATGGTTGATCCAAGTAGTCAGCGTCAACTCAAATGGCTGAATGACGAATTAAAAGCGGAGCCTAATAAACAAATTTATATTTTGTTGTCCTCACTCCCGACAGGTAATGACCTTACTGAATTTGGGCGCTTACAAACTAAGTTAGATCGGCGGTTATATCTGATGCAGCCAAACATGATCACCCGCTTCAAATTAGAACACTTGCCCGTTCGTGTTGATCTACTAAAAGGCGAAATTAGAGTGACAGAAATCGGGCAAAGGGCGCTAAACAGTGCCGGGCTACCCGCATTGTTGGTTGAAAAAACAGGGGTAGCAAAATGATTAAAAACGCAGTGCGAGTATTGATTTTGGCATCGAGCATTTTTGTAGGTGGAACGTCAGCAGGTAGTATGCCGGATGCTGTATGTCCAGACGCAGGATACTTCAATAACCTCATAAACTCATTTTGCTGGTCTTGTACCCTACCATTCAACCTAGCGGGTTTTTCTGACAACGTGCCAAAAGGTGCTAACGATAGTGCATTATGCTCATGCTCTGACGCACTGGGCGTACCTGAATTGGGCGTGTCACTAGGCTACTGGTCACCAGACCATTTGGTTGAGGTTTCCGCTACGCCTTGGTGTAGTCCTACACTCGGCGGTACGCTGATGCAAAACGATTTAACCATGCGTGGGAGGCCATCAAATCCTGAGACTCAATCAGCAGAAACTATATCGTTCCTGCATTACAACTACATAATTAATCCGGTTTTTAAAATGCTAGGTTTGTTTTTGCTGCCAGAATGCGACACATCCCCAGGATTTTTCGACCTAGACATAGCCTATATGTCGATACTGGATATCACGTATGAAAACTCTGCCTTATCGTTCCTGTTCACTCCTGACGCCATTCCGATAGCTAACCCTATTGGGCGCGCAACTTGCGTTGCAGACGGTATGCTTATGACCAGCAGCGGAAGTGCGAATGAATCATTATGGTTCTGTGCTGGATTAGATGGGCCATTGTATCCGCTTACAGGTTTTATCCATGCTGATAATGACTTTATACGTAACACGCAGTTAATTACCACACGCTCACTCGCGGCCCTACATCGTAGAGGGTTGGCGCGTAAAACTTATGGTAAAGATGCTATGTGCTCTCCTGAATACAGCCCAATGATTCCAAAGGCGCAATATAAAATTTCGATGATGTACCCATCGCCGGAAGCTAACCCCGCCGCAGCTTCGGCGGCAAAGCCTGACAAATCAGCTAATAGTGAAGGTGATAGTCAATCAGAGTTAGATGGTAGTTGGGATGAGTGTTGTCACCCGCTAGGTTGGCCGACTATTTGGTGGGGTGCCGGTCGTAAGTCAGTGGGGAACGGCAAAGACCAACACGCAGTTTATTCTATTTTCCGCTATACCGATTGCTGTGTGAGGATGTGAGTTGATGGACAACAACAAAGTACCAATCTGGAAAGTTTTTGGGTCGTATAGTATCGGTGCAATCTATTTATTTAACATCCTAACGCTGAGTTTTTTAGCGCTATTTCTAACGACAAACCCCGTTTTTGCAGAGTTTGATAAACCCATATCGCTTAACTATTCATGCCCTACTGGGTGGAATTATTCAAGTGGCAAGTGCGTTAAATACAGCAATTCAAGCCCTATTGTATCCTGCCAAACTGCCGGATACTCCCTTACTACTGTTAATGGTTTACAAACATGCAAGAAAGATGAAAGCCGAACTACAATTAATCAATGTCCGGCGGGTACAAACTGGCTCGATAATGACGTTAATTGGAACTACAAAGATCCGCTTTACCCGTCCCTGTGTTCTGCTCGTGCAAGCGGGGGAAGTCTAGCCTCTTGTCCTAGTGGATACACCTCGTTTGCGAATGGGATCTGCTTTAAGCTACAAACCCCATTAGGTAAGACTTGTCCAAATGAAGGAGGGACGGCAGAATCTGTCAATCAAATATGCCCTCAAACCTACATTGACATGGGGCTGTGTAAGTCAGGCGAAAGCATTAACGTGGCCTTGCCAGATCAAAACTGGAAAAAATCCAACGAGACTACATGTTTACGGACTGTTTATGAGGGCGTGATAAAAAGCTGTCCTTCTGGATATAAGGACGTTGATGATAACACCTGTCAAAAAATCGAATCACAGCCAGCAAATATCTCCTGTCCAGCAGGTTACTACCAAGATTCCGGTCAATGCCTCCTTGGTGCTGCGCCAAGCTGTCCATCTGGAACCACGCTAGTAGATGGTTCTTGCGTCAATTCATCAGGCACAAACACACAATGCCCCGCAGGAAAAGAGCTAGATACATACAGCAATACGTGCCTTACAACCAAAGGCAAGTTGTCTGATATTGATTATTTTAAAACGATTGGTGTCGAGTTCGGTAAAACTGCGGTAGGCACTATTGAGTTGCCCGGTGGTAATTCGGACACCATGAAGTTGAACTATCGTAATATCGGCCAAGCCGAAGTTACAACTGAAAATATGACCAAAGGCGATATGTTGGGGTTAGACACTAACAATGGTTACGCTGTGTCAGCATCTGGTACATACCAAGACGAGCGCGCCCAACAACGGGCCATTAAAGACTCTGTTGAGCGTAATACTGCCTATGGCGAGTCTGAGCCTGTGGAGGGGAGTACACAAGAGGAAACTAATGATTTACAAGACCACAGCGCAAATGCGTACTTAACATTGGTTGACGCTCAAAATAAAAACCCCCCACACACAATAGGTAAAGACGCATCATTCTTAAAGGCGGGGGCTGCCGAGCAAGGGGAGATCCTTAACGGTTCTGGTGGTCAATATTTCGGAGATTGTACGAGCGAGACTGTCACAAAAGTAATAACAGACAATTCAACTATTGTGAATACGCCCCAAGAATGTTTTAAGCCAAACCGCAATAATTTGTCCAGTTGTAATCGGGAGAGAACGATAACTCCCCCGGACCAGAATAAAATTTTTGGCACAGGGTTTAGTCTTTGCGGTAAACGCTGTATTACGTTGACGGTTGGTACTGAGGGTGATAACTACCTGACTGATAACCAAAATGGTACATGCAAAGTCTACAACGACTCGAAGTCATTTCGCTTAGGTGAAGGAATTAATATCACCTCTGCTACTGTCAGTAGTACGCATTATGATGATTATTACCAGTTGTCGGTAAACGGAAACATGATCAGGCAGTCAGCTCTTATGCCAGCAGACGGCGAGAGTTGTTCTGATAAGGAAAATACATGGATCGATACCCCGCTAGACGCAACCATTCCCTTTGAAAATGCAACAGCCACAAGCCGTATTGTTACCATAAACCAATCTGTTGCGGTTAAAGACTTAGGCGAAGGGTATTCAAAATTAACAATCCAATTTGACCAAGATTTAATTTCGAGTTGGGATGACGAAATAGTAGAAAGCCCTGATGGATGTGAAGCATCATTATCATCGCCTAACAGTTTTTGTACCGCGTCAGAATGGGTGTGTGATGCAAGGTTTGATTCAAAATTAATCAATAATGAGGGCGTGATTAATTTGTCAGACATTGACGGAAAAGAAGGTGTATCGGCTGCATCTGGCGAAAATGATGTCGTTTTGTTGGTAATGAGAAGGGATTTTGAACCAACATTAAGCACTGGGATTTCAGAAAATTGCGGAAACATAGTAGGCACAACAAATGGTGAATCTGACAACAAAAACGATGATGGCCTTTGGATGTGCAAAACCAGTATTGGATTTCAGACTCACAGTAAAAGTGATAACCCCGCGATGTTCGGCATAAACATTACAGATGTCATGCCAGAACAAAGTAAATGGACGACCTTTGCTGTCAAAATTAATAACGGCAGTGAATCGAAGTATTACAACGAGGGTGGTCAAGTTTTCACGGCCTCTAAACAGTATGGCTCTAAGTGGGACTCACTCATTCAACGCCGCATTTTGATTGGGCGCGGCAACACCTCACAAGATTGGACCAAAGTTGCGAATGCTCCATTGTACTTAGCGCACTGGGAAGTATTGAGGGATGTAACGAGCGACCAGCAGGTTATAGATGCGGTTAACAGGACAAAGGACTTATTTAGCCCAACCAATTTTGAGCCCCTATTTGAAGGTGACGATGGGTTGACACCTTGCATGTACGCACACATGACCGATTACGTGTGCGATCCCCTTAAAGGCGCTCGATTACCTCTAAACGGTGGCTCTGTAGGTTACTCAGAAATTCGCACAATGGGCGACCAATGCCAGCAATATACATCTAATGAAAGGTGCAGTATTGAATCTTCGGTATGTGCCGAGGGTTGGATGGATTCAGCAACTAACACATGTTTTGGGTGGGATGTTACTTACAATTGTGAAAGCGGTACGGTCATAACCAAGACTGAAACAGTAGAAAATAACTCCTGTTTTACCAATACTAGCTGTATAGGTGATAACTGCGAGACACGGGGAACTGAAACTAACACCGACTTTATTCAGACAGCAGCAATGTACGCGGCCATTAACGAAATGGATAACGGCTCATCGTGTAGTGATCCTACAGATCCATCAACCTGCCAAGTTTTCGTAGGCACTAATGAGCAATGTAGTTGGGACCAGCTAAAAATCAATGATTGCTGCTCAACTAAAGGCACTGACTCAACATCGAATCTTTTTAAAATGTCGCTAATGGTCTTTCAAGCCGGGCAAAATGCGGTATCAAGTGAAAGCGTATGGGTGAATGAATACCTAGGTGGTGAATACGCAAAGAAAGGTTGGAGTATGGTAAAAAGCGGGTGGAATGATGCTGTAGATTGGGTGTCAGATACAACCACGCCTGCATCTGAGGCCGCAAAAGGTGCTTGGGAATTTATGAGTAGCCCTTTTTCATCCGAGGCCACAGGCACCGCCGGTAATGCCGCGGCATCAGTATCGGCAGAAGGTGGCTCATTGGTGACAGATTTTTTTACTGACTTAGCGAGTTCCATTGAAACGGTGAAATCTGAAATCTATAGTTATGTGTACGACTTGATGCCAGAGGCTATGCAAACCGCTATCAGAGAAGGGGCCACTGCATTAGGAGTGGATTATGCACAAGATGGTACAAGTGAGGCTGGTGCGCAAGCATTAGAGGGTATTGCGGGTGAGATCTTTGCCGCTTTGTCGTTCGTAATGATGTTGTACACCATCTATAACATGCTCAAATTGCTGTATACCATTTTGACCGCCTGTGATGAAACCGAGCTAAAAATGAGTACCGAATTAAAGGAGCGAAAATGCTTCTTTGTGCGAAACGTGCCTTGCAAAAAAACGTTAGGCATTTGCACCACCAAAGCACATAACGAATATTGCTGCTTTAAGTCCACCTTGGCGCGGATCATCATGGAGCAGGTGATCAAGCAGATAGGCCACAATCCACAAACGTGGCATGACGATGAACAATGTCGCGGCCTTACATTGGATGAGCTATCAACAGTCGATCTCGGGAGCGTTGATTTTACAGAATGGGTAGGGTTAATGACCGAATCAGGTATGTTCCCAGAGCCTAGTATGGACGCTACAGGCAAAGATGCTGTAGTCAATAAAGATATGCGAGATAGCGCTGATAAGCGGATTGAGGGGGTGTTAGGAGTAGACACTGGGGTTAAAGTACGTGAGGCATTTAAGAATGCTTCTCCTGCCACTAACTTAGATTGTTCAGGCTTCCCAAGGCCACCATCCTGTCCATTATAACGTTAACACTGGCCGCGACACCTTGGGTATCGCGGCCATTAAGACTAGATAGCTTGAGGTTTTAGTAATAGGTGAACATTTTTACTGTTCAAGTCTATGACTTGTTGATAATTAGATCTCAATTTATCCGCTTCGCTGCAATTTCTGGTTCTTGATGCGTCTTTAGGCGGCACATAGAGGAATGACGGATATTCAGACGTAAGTTTGTTTAGTCGGTCAAATAATGGCAATTCAGCACAGGTCCCAACTTGGGACAATACAACGGCATAGTTACCCGCTGGAAAATCTCGATTAAACAATTTTGCGGCTTGCTCACCGGTCAGTGATGTCTCATGTGATGCAAGATTTGACATCAAATTAGACCACCCATTATATTTATCCTTGGTTGCTAAATAAGCGCCGCCACCTTCCACCTGTAACCGCAAAAACTTTTGACTTCCTAAAACTTCCTCTTGCATCCGATAGTTGCTGCCAATATCTTTCCCCAAGTAATCTGCTAAAAACTGAGTGTGAGCGGGGATCTGTTCCACTGGTATGACTTGGATTAAACCAAAAATTGGATATGGATTTTTGTTTTTACTGGCAAGAATTGATAACCCGACATTCAGCATTCCACCTGATAAGCCACTCCCGCCCCACACACCAACACCAGCCGCGCCAGACGCCATATTTAACGCCATAACAGAGCTGTCAGCACCGTTAATTTTTTTCCATTCTTCATCGGTTAACGTCTTGTCGCTCGCATTCATAGCGGTGCCACTGAGCTTGAGTAATTGCAATGCAAAGGAATCACCCGCTTGAATGCCGACCTCATCTAATTTCTTAGGCTCAACGGTTTTAGGTGTAGAAGCACAGCCTCCGAGTAAAGCAGTAGCGAATAAAGCGGTTAACGCGAAGGTTGATGTTTTTGTTTTCATTATGTTTACTCGTTTAAATTAATTGGAATCATATTAACACGAGTCTATAGGCGAGCAAATTTTGTGAATTTTATATGAATCCGATTATTTTCGGTTTTCCGTCACACATCGAAAACAGTCTGGAACCGGTAGCATGAGAGAAATTTAAGATTTTTATTTTTTACTGCTATTATTACTGATTATTTATACAGTGATTATTTGCAATGAAACTTATCACATGCAATGCGAGTGCGGGAATTTCGGGGTTTCCAAGCCCTGCGGCTGATTACGTAGAATTACCCTTGAGTCTTGATCAACTGCTGGTAGAGCATCCTAGTTCTACGTGGTTTGGCCGCGCAGCGGGTCGTTCGATGGAGGGGGTAGGCATTTATCATGGCGACATTTTAGTGATAGACCGCGCCGCTCAACGTGGCAACATGGCTATCGTTGTGGCGAATTATAACGGTGAATTTACCGTAAAGCTGCTCGATGAAAAACGCCGTTTACTTGTGTCTATCGATCAACAGCAAAACATGACGTCCGTTGCTATCGATGATGCCGATACATTCTCGGTTGAAGGGGTGATCATCAAGTCAATCCGACTTCATGAGCATTCAAATCTGCTAGAAAGATATCTGAGTCAACCATGTTCGGACTAATTGATGCCAACTCCTTTTATGTGTCGTGCGAAATGGTCTTTAGGCCCGACTTGCGCGAACTTCCTGCGATTGTGCTCAGCAACAACGACGGTTGTTGCGTGGCAATAAATCGAGCGGCCAAGATCGTTGGCGTGAAAAAATTTGTCCCTTACTTTGAGCAGCAACATCTATGCAGACAACATAATGTGCAGGTGTTTTCATCTAATTATGAACTGTACGCAGATCTGTCTGCAAAAATGATGCAAGTGATCGGGCGGTTTGCGCCCGAGCAGTACGTGTATTCAATCGATGAATCGTTTGTGTCATTTAAACACTGTGCAGCAATCCTTGATTTAAACGCCCATTGTACCCTGTTGCGCCGCGCTGTTTGGCGTGAGTGCCGCTTACCTGTGTGCGTGGGGTGTGGAGAATATAGGACGTGCCGAGGTGGCATTTTTACGTTAATTTTAGGTATTCGATTATTTCCGCTCGGGGCAAGTATATCAGCAACTTAGAACCCTTTGAAAGGGCTCGGGTTGTGTAAAAAAGTAGTCCCACGCAACCAATTTTCGGGCAAAAAACCTCTTTAAGGTGGCATTTTTGTGTCATTTCCTGCACAAAACGTAAGATCTTTGAGTGGCGTAAAGTGTGGACAATGCAAAACGTGCTAAGGTGGCATTTTTGTATTAATTTTTTACAGATAAACATTTATAACTAAATCAATACTATCAAACATATATAACATGCATAAAAAATAAAAATTGTGCAAAAAAGTAGTTTCCCGCAATCAAATTTACAGGTAAAACTTCTCTTAAGGTGGCCATTTCCCCCCCCCAAATACTGGTTTTTTTAGCGGCGTGAAGTGTGGACAATGCAAAACGAGCTAAGGTGGCATTTTTGCGTTAAATTTAAGTATTCGATTATTTCTGCTCAGAGCAAGTATATCAGCAACTTAGCCTCCTTTTAAAAGACTTTGGTTGTATCAAAAAGTAGCCTTACACGCCCAAAATCAGCTCATTTTTTTGACACAAGAATTTTACTTCATGTTCTGCAAAGCATTAGATATTTTAGTAGATTAGAATGTATTAGTTATTATTGAGTTATAAAATAATCTATTTACAACAACTAGTTATAAATGATACTTTTGCAAAAAACATTATAGCTGAATAGTACCAAGAGCTTTATCGTACAGCTATTAAATAAGTTATTATTTTTAACAAGAGTTTGGAACCGTTATGGCAAATGAAAAAAAGATGAGAAATCATTCTAAGCGGAATAATAGATGAAAAACAAAGCTCAGCTAAAAGAATTAATTGATCAATATCAAAATGATATTGATCATTATCGTTCAGCCAGATATAACGAAAACCAACTTAGAACAGATTTTCTAGATAAACTCTTTTCGATACTCGGCTGGGATATAACTAATAAATCAAGTAAGCCTACAAACGAACGTGAAGTTCTTGTAGAGGAAGGGCTAAAAGCGAAAGCGGGTGAAAATACTAAAAAACCTGATTACACATTTAGACTTTTCTCCGAACGTAAGTTTTTCCTTGAGGCTAAAAAGCCAAGTGTAGATGTATCAACCATCATAGCCCCTGCCCTGCAAGTTAGACGGTATGGTTTTACTGCAAAGTTAAAAATCTCTGTATTGTCAAACTTTGAGTATACTGCAATTTATGACTGCTCTAATCCCGTAGAGGAAACTGATTCAGTCACTAATTCAAGAATAAAACTTTATCATTATACTGAACTTTTAGAAAAATTTGATGAGATAAATAGTCTTATTGGTCGTAATAGTGTCTATACTGGTCAATTCGAAAATGAATGGTCAGAAATAGAAAATAAAATACTTAAGTTTAGTGTTGATGATTTATTTCTAAAACAAATAAATGATTGGAGACTTCTTCTTGCTAATGAATTTTTACGGATAAAAAAAGAACTAACTGAAGAAAGCTTAAACGATCTGGCACAAAATTATATCAACAGCATTGTATTCCTTCGTGTTTGTGAGGATCGTGATCTAGAAGAATACGAAACACTTTATCATTTCGCACAAGAAAAAGATTTTAATGCTCTTGTTAAAAAATTAAAAACATCTGATAAAAAATATAACTCTGGATTATTTTCTTTAGAATATGTTGATGAATTAATTAGTAATGCTGACTCTTGTATTTGGAGTATTATAGAACAGCTTTACTTCCCTCAAAGCACTTATTCATTCTCAGTTTTTTCTTCTGATATTTTAGGGAATATATATGAGATATTTTTGAGTGAAAAAGTTTGTATTGATGAGTTTGGAAATGTTCGAATTCAACCTAAAGATGAACATATCGATAGAGATGTTGTTACTACACCTACTCATATAGTAAAAGAAATAATCAGAAATACAGTTGTCGAACACTGTAAATATAAATCTGATGTTGAAATTTTAAATTCTAAATTCGCAGACATAGCTTGTGGTTCTGGCGCATTCATCATTGAAGTATTCCAGTCTCTTCAAGACATTCTTGTTGACTACTATTTACAGAATGACAAGTCAAAGCTCCAACAACTTTCAAAACATACATACAAACTAAAACTTGAAGTAAAGAAAGAAATTCTATGTAAGTGTATCTACGGTATAGATAAAGATTACAATGCAACAAAAGCGTGTTCTTTTGGTTTACTGCTCAAACTTCTTGAGGGTGAAACTAAAGAAACTATTGGTAAAACCATACCGATATTACCTACACTTGAAAAAAATATTTTATTTGGAAATAGTTTGATTGATAGTGGAGATAAAGTTAAACAAGAAGATATTTTTTCTATTAATCCTTTTGATCTATTTAACTATCGATTTGACGTAATAGTTGGCAATCCTCCTTATATGGCTACTGAGCATATGAAACAGTTAACATTGAAGGAATTAGATATTTATAAGAAAAAATACAACTCTGCATTCAAACAATTCGACAAATATTTTTTGTTTGTTGAGAGAGCAATGCAAATATTAAATGATGGAGGCTATTTAGGATATATTTTACCATCGAAGTTTATAAAAGTTGGTGCAGGTAAAAACCTTCGTGAAATTTTGGCTGATAACAAATACTTGTCTAAGTTCATAACATTTGGTTCTCATCAAGTTTTTCAAAATAAGACAACATACACTTGCTTACTTTTTTTGAACAAATCACAACATGATAGTTTCTCTTTCTATGAAGTCAAAGATTTTAAAAAATGGTTGACCAGAGAGGATAAATCATTGCTATCAAGCACATATCACACAGACACATTAACTTCAGACACTTGGGTTTTAGAAAAGAAAACAAATGATATTTTAAATTTGATGTTTTCTAAATCAAAAAAACTAGGTGAGATTGTTGGTGATAAAAATGTTGCCAACGGTATCCAGACAAGCGCAAACAAGTATTATATTCACAAAGAAATAAAGTCTGAAAATGGATTAATTCTCTTTGAATACGAAGGAAATCAATACTATATCGAAAAAGAACTGACTCGCCCTTACTTTGAAACTAACCGTTCAGGCGATGATAATATGTATACCTATAAGAACGTTGAACCTAACTCATTTGTGGTTTATCCATATAAAAAAGTTGGCGATAAAATAAAGTTTCTTGAATATGCTGAACTCAAGCTTAGCTACCCTAAATTATTTGAATTTTTACACGTTGTAAAAGACCATTTAAATGATAAAACACGATCTATAAAACCAGATCCTACTGGTCAAAATGAATGGTATAGATACGGACGCAGCCAAGCATTAGAGAACTGTGATGTAGACCAAAAAATAATAGTTGGTGTTTTATCTAATGGCTACAAGTATAGTATTGATAACAATAGAACTTTTGTATCATCAGGAGGTACTGCTGGTTACAGTATTATAAACGTACCTAATGACATTAAATACTCCATCTATTACATCCAAGCATTGCTAACATCTAAGTATCTTGAGTGGTTTGCTTCAATATATGGTGAAATTTTTAGAGGTGGATTTGTTGCTCGAGGAACTAAAGTGCAGACCAGAATGCCTATTCCGACTATTGATTTTAACGTTCCAAAACAGAAGAGCACACATGACACGATTAGCCAAACTCAACAAAATTTGAATACATTGTATGGCAAAATTCAAAAATCCGAAGGTAGGGATAAAATTATTCTAGAAAGGCAGTTTGAACAAGAAAAAATCAAAATGGATGATTTTATTAAAAATCTGTTTGAGTTAGGCGATTTAGATTCAGAAATACCAACAGTTGAAGACTTATACGCCAACCTTTAAACAAGTTGGATGACGTTCAAAAGCAATGCAGCACTATTGCTGCATTGCTTTCTATGCAACTTCTATTTACGTAGTCTTCTATCTCGTAATTTTTTCCATATATCGACCAGCATTTCATTGTCTTGTTGACTAAAACCAAGCTCACTCAAGATTAATAAGCCTTGTTGTCTAATCACTCTTTCGATCTCACCGTCTTTTATCAACTGGTTTAGTTCATCAACGTTATGCTCTAAACCATCAACGATAGGTATATATAACTTTTCTATTTCTGATGGAACGAGTTCAAGAACACCACCACCGTAAAAACGCCCCTCTAGTTCAGCAGTAATTACCGTAAGGGGGTTCAAGAAGCTACATACCAAGTTTTCCGCACTAGTCACGGTTGAAGTAACCCGATAAGCAGTATCAGTGGTATATGCTCCAATCTTGTTATGAATCAAGCGTGGCGCATCATGACAACGTTTTAGCATTCCAATTTCTGTACTATACACAGACGGAACTTTAAACCAAGGCTTACGAATACGACACTTGTACCGCTTGTGATACTCTTCAGCTTCACCTAGTTCGATATAGTCCTTAACGCGTTCAGAAAGGTTTTCATACTCTTTATCTATATATAGAAAATTAGTCGGCAATCCTTGTTTCTGGTTTTCAAGATGCTGATATTTATCATAAACAATGCCTGGGCAATGTTGACTCCTACCAAACATTGGGTAAGCAAAACGCTCTAACTCGTATGATTCAACAGTTTCATTATCAACAAGAAAATATTTGTTAGCACCTGTCACAATACCAACATCTACTTTAGCTATGTCTTTAAATTGTCGAACATTCGGATGAGCAATTATCTTTTTGATTAACTGTAGTTCATCAATGTCTAGTGTAGCTTTAGTCCATTTCCCCTGTACCGTTTCACCGTTAATGCCAACAGCAGCATCAAACAACACGTTCGGATCATCTTGTAAGAAATCATACCCACTAACACTAACAATCCCAACACCTTGTGAAGCTACGCTAATATCTTTTTTCTTCTCAGCAAGAATAATAACCGCACCTTGAAGAGTGCCTTCAAACCAAATCTCTTTTGGATCAATGATAACAATCTTTGAACAAACTCGCCCTAGATAGCTTCTTAATGACTGAGCATGCATAACGTGGCTAATCTCGGACGGTATAACCATCCCCATTCTTCCACCCTGCTTTAGAAGTGCTAATGAAGACAATAGGAAAGGAACCCAAGCATTAGTATGTTTTGTAAATTTCAAACCCAATTGCTCAAAAACTAATTGAGCTTGCTCTTGAAAATTCTTCTCAAGAAATTGATATCTGATGAATGGTGGGTTTCCTAACACACCATCGAATATCGATTTTTGCTTCTTTATCTGCTCGTTTGCCCATACAAGAAAGTCACCTTCGGTGACGCTTGCATTACTAAGCGAATTCAACTTACAGCGCTCAAGAGCCTTGGATGCTTCTGTATCAAAAAGTTCAAAACAAGAAAGATTAATGTTCTTATCACAATCATTATTAGCTAAAGCTTGGACAAACACGCCATCGCCGCAACTAGGTTCGAGTATGGTTGCTGGATTAGTGCTAAGTACCCACTGAGTTACATAGTCAGCTAAGTTCTGTGGTGTATAATATCCACCTCTAAGTTTTTGTGAGGTTTGTTCTACTTTAAACTTCATCATTTACCTTTGAAAAACTCTGAATTAACTCAGATTTTTTTTCGTTTATATGTTTTTGTGCTTTATCTACAAACCAATCTTTCAGCGTTTTTTGTTCCATCGCTAAAATAGAGTAAAGAGCTTTTTTTAGTTCTGGTTCAACTTCTAGGACTATACGTCCTGATTCACCTTTTGCCATACAAAGACCTATGTAACATAAGTTATATTACATAGTGTACATAAGTCGAATGGCAAAAAACAGAAAAATATGAAATATACATGACAGGAAAATTTTTTCTCTGTGAATAACTTCATAAAAATGAGAACACAAGCGATTAACAAAGCGCTGTTACTAGTTTGTCTGGATGCGAGTCTATTTTTTTACCTCTACTATAAAAATTCACTATCCCTAAATCGTTGTATCGCGCGAAGCTCCTCTTTAGTTAAAGAGGGCGGTGTCTGTAATGGTTTAACCTGCTTCACTTTTTTCACAGCTTTGGGCTTTGGCTTCGCTGTTGATTTTCTTTCTGGCAGACGCTTTTGCTTTACTTTTTCGGCTGGCGTTGGAGCCTCATTAGTTTGAGGTATATAGAGCTTGAGGGGGTAAGGCTGAGTAAAAATGCCTTTGAAGACAGCCCCAATAATCTCAGCGGCTTGCTCTACGTTATCATCCCCAACATGGGTATATCGTAACGTCATTGTGACTTTTTTATGCCCCAGTAAAGAGGCCACCATCGGAATACTGCATCCGTCCATGACAGCGTAACTTGCAAAGGTATGCCGTAAATCGTGCAATCTTACATCTTCAATCCCTATCTGTTTTCGCAACCTTAGCCATAGCGACTGTACCAACGAAGTGGAAGCGCCTTGTTTCATCGGAAAAAGTTCTGTATTGGCCTTACAGTGATAGCGACTTAATATGTTAACTGCGGCTTGACCGATATAAAGCACTTTTGCCCCCGTTTTACTGTCGGGTAAATGCAATTCATTGCCGCGAACGTACTCCCCTTTTAAAAAGGTTATTTCCGATAATCGGCAGCCTGTGAGCAGTAAAAGCCGCAAAATATCAGCACATTGAGCAATACTGCCGCCGACCGCTTCACATTCATCAAGCGCCACAGATAAACGCTGCATTTCAGCAACACTCAAAAAGCGATTTAATACCCGCCTTTTGTTTTGCCGAATACCAATACAGGGATTAGTCAGGCAATGCCCCTGCCTCAATGCTAACTTGAAGACGGATTGCAATGTATCAAGGTTACGGTTAGCGGCACCTTTGCGCGTTTTACTAATCTCATCAAACCATGCTTGCACCATTTTATGGTTAATCATGTGCAACGGGTAACGGCCAAAATGTGCTAACAAGCGTCTATTCAGCGCAGGTAAGACTGACCGTTTTGTACTGGGTTTCCAGTGTTCAAAAATCATCGGCTTCCATGTTTGTTCAACAAACACGTCAAAACGGGGGGAAGCACTCATGCTCGGTTGAGTGTGTTCCTCTCGCCATGCTTGAAGTTGCCCTGTTGCTTTCTCCCGTGCCGCTTTAACCGTTAGCGCACTAACTGGCGCAAGAATGCGTGTGCGTGTCCGATTATCAATAAGGCGGCTAATAACGTACTGCATCGGTTTATCGGGCATCACTTTAACGCCAAGGCCATGACAGAGACTGTCTTGAATGGTGTAAGCGCGTGTTTGACGGGCTAACGACCGAATAAACACTTGTGTTAATTTCACTGATTTCATCGTTGCATCTCCCCTGCAATGAGTTGAGAAACGACATTTGCCGCCTGTTGAACATCACGTTTAGCAAGGTGTGTGTACTTTAAGGTTGTTTCAGGCAAGGCATGCCCTAATAAGCGGCCAATCGTGAGGATGTTGATATTGTGCTTTACTGCGATACTGGCGTAGGTGTGGCGTAAGTCATGGATGCGAACATCATTAAGATGAATTGTCTGGCGCAATGGCCGCCAAAATCGGTCTAAACAAGCAGGGGTAAACGGCTGTGAAGGTGATTGATGCCAAAAAAGATGCTCGCTGACTTGCGGCCAATCACTCAGCAACTCGCGCGCAAAGGAAGATAGAAACACCGTTTTCGCGCCTGTTTTACTGTCGGGCAAATACCAATGCCCTTGCCGATAATCAGCCCATTTGACGGAGCACACTTCGTTACAGCGACAACCCGTTAGGATTAATAACCGTAAAACCATCACCGCAACGGGTGACGCTTTTTCGTGGTTATTTAAAGCCAACCATAGCCGCTTGAGTTCTTCCTCGGATAAATAACGCTCACTATGCGTAGATTTATACCGCTTAAAGCCTTTGCAAGGGTTACTTTGCGCTGGACGATACTCATATACTTCGGCTTGCTGCATCATTACCGACAACAACGGCAACAACCGATTAGCCATGCCTTTCGAGGCATGCATACCATCAAACCACTGTTCTATGTGTTGCCGTGTCAACGCTGCAAGTGGAACATCACCCAACACAGGGGCGATATGCCGCGTAAAACCACGCTGGCTATTGAGTAATGTTGAGGGCTTCCAATGACGAGCATATCTTGGAAAAAACTCTTCTGCGAACGCACAGAGCGTAAGAGAGGGCGCAGGTTCACGCACCACCCCATAACGTAACGCATCTATCTGCTTTCTTGCCTCAAGTCGCGCATCATCGAGCGTGATATCATTTGCATTGCCGATAACATGAAGTTGCCGCAAGCCTTGATACTGGAAACGAACGTAATAACACCGAATACCAGAGGGATAGGCTCGCATAAAAAAAGCGGGAAAATATTTATCGTAAAACACCGTTATTTTCTGTGGTGTAGGTAAATTATCTATCATTGACTGTTGCAGTTTAATACTCGGCATAGGTTTTCCTCGTTCAGTAAGGTGGCATTTATGAGGTGTTTTCGAGCCATTTTTGGGCTAAAAACACATAAAAAACGCATTAAATTTCACTGAGCAAGAAACAATAAAACACATTCAAATCAACACACTAAACTCAACAAACAACCATTCCCTTGGAGCGTGGGGGTTGGTGAGACATTAACCCTGGCGAAGTTGGCTAACCATGCCGCGAAACAACTGCCGCACTATAAGGGGGTATGTGTGATCGATAACGATACACTGCGGATTGAGATTTTAAAGTCAATGCCAGTTGATGAAGTTTGGGGGATTGGCCGAAAATTGTCGGTAAAACTGGGACTACTGGGCGTGCATACTGCCTATGATTTGTCACAACTGGCACCGAAAATAGCGCGACAACATTTTTCAATTGAAGTCGAACGAACGGTGCGCGAACTCAATGGCCAGATCTGTAAAACATGGGATGATACTAAAGCGGATAAGCAGCAAATTTTTTCTACCCGTAGCCTTGGCGAGCGAATAACTACCTGTGACCACTTGCACCAAGCGTTAGCTAAACATGCCGTCATAGCGGCGGCCAAGGCGCGGGAGCAAGGTTCGTTATGTAAAACGATGATCGTGTTTGCGGCAAACTCGCCGCACGATCCTCAGCCTGTGTATTTTAAGAAGGTCGTCCAGTTCGCTTGTGCGACTGATGACAGCCGTGAACTGTGTGTCGCTGTTAGCAGGGAGCTTTCAAACCTTTATCGCTCTGGGGTGCGCTATTATCGAATTGGTGTAGGCATGATTGATCTTTGCCCTAAAACGTCTGTGCAATATGACTTATTTAATGCACCTAAGAGCAATCCTAACTTAATGAAAATATTTGATAGTCTGAATAACCGCTATGGCCGTGATGTGTTGTATATTGCTGCACAGGGAAGTGATCAGCATTGGACTATGCGCCGAGATTTTCTATCGCCGCAGTACACTACACGTTGGTCCGATATTCCGATGATTAAAGCGTAATAGCTTTCCGTGAATCCCTTTGCAATGCCGTTTTACACTTATTAGGCATAGAAAATTCTTATTGTCTGCATATCCCTAAATCAAGAGGAAATACAGACTATTATCCACATTGACGCACTAACCCCCTCACAAATACATCGAGTTCTTAAAACCAGCGTGTTAATGCAACATAGCGAAGGTAAACGCTGTGCCGTGGCGCTGTCACATGCAGCGATGCGTGTGACTTAGATTGCTTTAATCAGATTATTCAACCACTGCGGATTTAACTGATGTGTGGGATTGATTGGATTTGGAAAAGAAAAGCACTAGACATATTTGGCAGATTTAACTTAAAGAGCATACTAGACATATATGACAGGCATGCCTATTGCGGAATTTCAAAAAATCGGCAACTCAAAGGGGTGGATGTTTGAAGGGATTGCAAAACGGTAGGGCAAGTTAGAGCGGCCACTATCCTGAATAGCGGCGGCTGGTGAAGCTAGGGATATGGGGGCAGTTAGAGGCTTGCCACAGAAAAATAGTAAATAATAGGAATATCGTCATGGACAATATTACAGAGATTAATGAGTCTCAAAAGTGTTTAGAGGGTGGGCAGTGGGATTGCCATAGTCTTTATAATTGTTGTGATTGTGGTGGCAACCAATGTGGCTGTGCATATTGTTTCAGTTGTCATGCTTGTTCTGTCTGTCTTGATAAGAACGATTAAAGAGGCAAGTTTTTATCTACAAACATTTACAGAGGATTTTTAATATGAGTACAGGATTGCAACGGCTTAAAGAAATTGTTACTCAAAGTTCTTTCTACCGCTCACCAAACTATTCAATTAATGCCAACTTCAAGCGCATGTTTCATCCTGCTGGTAGTTTGATATCTTACAACTCAAGAGTAGAAGTGCTCGCAGAACAAAACGAGTTAAAGCCTGATGAGGTGGTTCGTGCGCTGACACCAGAGTTTCAGCGTTCAAATGCTAGGTGGTCACAAGCCATGCAAATACAATTTGTAGAGAATCTGCTTTGCGGGTGTGAAACCAAGATCCAGTTATATGATGTTGGTGAACGCGGTGGTAAGTTAGATGACTGCTTGATACTGGACGGGCTACAACGTTTAACCGCGATCGCTGCATTCCATAATGGTGAGTTTGCCGTATTTGATGAACTTTTCTGGAATGATTTAAACGGCAACGGGATATTCCCAACGCTTAAAATATTAGTCAATATCTACACTTTTGGTTCTGACTTAGAGGCTTGCAAGTTCTATATTCAAATGAATAAAGGCATAACTCATTCTGAGCAAGATTTAAAAACCGCTTATGATTTTATTCGTAAGCATGAACCAACGAATGAATGGTAATGATGGAGTTGCTAGATCTAACATGATTTCCGTAAGTGACTTCGCCGCAGAAAATTGGGCTTTCTCGAATAATCAACAGATTTGCCCTAACATTACATCTAGCAGGGGCGAGATTACTTTGTCTTTTGTAAACGATGTTACGGTCTGTTGTGATACAAGTGAGTCGTTAGTACCCTTTGCAGAGAGATTGGGGGCTTATTTATCCGCTTTATGTAGAACGATTTTGTTATTTTTCAAGGCGTGTCGAGGAATCATGAAAAAAAATGGATTTCAAAATACTCTAAACTATGGTATTCTTTACCATAGATATTAAGGGGGTAATGTTGGATATTTATGTTACACCGGATTTCGATAAGCTTATGAAAAAGGCGAAACTGGATGATCAAGCCATAATTGAGGCAGCCAGTGAGCTAAGTAATGGGCTGCATGATGGGGATCTTGATATGGGTAAGCTGTTTAAGAAAAGAATTGCTTCTCCGAATCAAAGTAAACGAGATTCTAACCGTAGTATTGTTGCTGTACAGCAAGGTAATAAGTTTTTTTTTATTGACGGCTGGCGTAAATGCGACATCCCAAAAAAGGGCAAGGAAATTCCTGATAAATTGATGGAAATATATAAGTTACTTGGTAATACATTTCTTAGTTTCTCCGATGATAGCATTACTCAAAACATAGAAATTGGTGTGTTAAGAGAGGTTCAAAATGGTTGATGACCGCTTAGATAGAATGCATAAAATGGCTCAGCGTCTAGCAAGTAACGGAACTATGGATCTATTGACCATGCGTAAGATAGATGCCCTAGCTCTTAGTGCAAAACAGGACGAAATGACTGCTAGTAAAATTAGGCTTATAAGAAAGAGAGAAAACATTAGCCAAGGGGTTCTAGCTACCATCTTGAATATGAGTAGTGAAAGCGTTTAACTCTCTCCCGCATGGCCCTTAGCTTTCTCGGGATGGAGCCGGGGGAGGCTATCGCACACCACATCAGCTCATCCTGAATATCTCTCAATGCCATCATAAAACTTATACGCAATGGCGATACCTGCGCCTCTCTCGCAATACGACTGATTTCCAGGCGAACCAAATTGTAAGCTATCAATATTCCCCAGATTTCTTGTATTACCCCCTCCAAAGACTGACTTCGTAGCAGCACTTCATCTTCGTATGCGTCTAGCGAAGTACACCTAGCATCGATGTTCTGATTGTCTAAAAATACCTGCTCAATGATAAATTTGGAGCAGGTGATGAAAACATACAGAACAACTACTCAGTGGCAGATGCTACTTCAACAACGCGGCTCGTTTAGTGGCACTAATATCGAATTTTGCCAACACCATAATGTCTCTATCACCACTTACTATAAACAGCGCGCTTTACTGGCTGAGTATCAGCCTAATTCAACCTTGCCASTRCAAACAACGAACCCCACATCATCACGTTTTATTCAGTTAAAACAAACCACCACTGAAGTCTGCGCGCAAACTCATCAAAATGTGGTGCAGTTTGATATCCGCACAGGCCAGTTAATGTTTCCTGCCAATTTAGCAACGAACGATATCGTTGCCATCATTAAAGGGCTGATGGCATGAAGATGTTTGTTGATGTGCCCACCGTTTATTTATGTGCGGATGTGGTCGATTTTCGTAAATCGATTAATGGATTAGCCGCCTTAGTGGAAGCAGAGCTTGAACTACCGGTGCTCAGTGGTGCGCTATTTGTGTTTYGTAATAAAGGGCGCGACAAACTCAAACTGCTGTACTGGGATAACACCGGGTTTGCCCTGTGGTATAAGCGATTAGATAAACATAAGTTCAAATGGCCTAAACTCATGTCACCCACCATGACATTAACCGAGCAACAATTACRCTGGTTATTAGCGGGTTATGATGTGATTGGCCACAGCAAAATTGATGTCGCAGGTAAGCAAGTGCTTTAATTATTCAAAAGAGTTGGCGATCGATTGATGATCATCAAAAGACGTTCAGTTAGCACTGGAAAGCCTTTTGTTATGCCTTAAAATAGGCTTCATGAAAAATGAACTCGCCCTTAAACAGCGCATCGCTGAGCTGGAAAAACTGCTCGAAAATGAGCGGCAATTATCTTTACAGAAAGATGCACAAATCGCTGCGTTAGAAGAACGCTGGCGCCTGGCTCAACAAAAACAATTCGGCAAAAGTGCTGAAGGCTTTGTGGGGCAAGGCGAGTTATTCAATGAAGTGGAAGAGATTATTGAAGCCATTGAGGAAGAGCAGCAATCCATTAGTTATACCCGTAAAAAACCGGTGCGTAAGCCACTGCCAAAAGACTTACCCCGTGAACAAGTTATCCACGATATAGAAGATAAAACCTGTGATTGCTGTGGCGGTGAGCTACATAAAATGGGTGAAGATAAGTCAGAAAAGCTTGAGTTTATTCCCGCTCAAATCAAAGTGATTGAGCACATTCGGCCTAAGTACGCTTGCCGTCACTGTGATAAATCCTCGATTCAAACACAGATAAAGCAAGCCTCAATGCCTGCCATGCCCATCAACAAAGGCATTGCAACAAGCAGTTTGCTCAGTCAGCTTATCACCAGTAAATACCAATATGGGTTACCGCTTTATCGCCAGGAAGCCATGTTCAAGCAATACGGTATTGAGCTCAGTCGCCAGACCATGAGCAGCTGGATAGACAAATCCGCCGCACTCTTCGCGCCACTAGTTGAGCGACTTAAAGCCGAGCTGTTAAAGCAGCCCACGCTGTTTGCCGATGAAACGCCATTAAAGGTGGTGAAATCCGATAAAGTGAACAGCTACATGTGGGTGTATTGTTCAGGTCGAGATTCACCAGACCCGAATAATCCTATCCCTAATATCGTGCTTTACGACTTCCACAATAGTCGCGCGGCCGCCTGCGTGGTTAATTATCTTGATGGATATCAAGGGTATTTACACGTGGATGGTTATCAGGCCTATGCCAAAACAGAGGCAACCTTAATCGGCTGTTGGGCTCATGCTCGTCGTAAATTTATCGACGCGAAAAAGCTACAAGGGAAAAATAAAACCGGCAAAGCGGATGTGGTATTGAGCCTTATCCAAAAACTGTACGGCGTTGAGTCACGCGTTAAAGATAAAAGTGTGGATGATAAATACACGACAAGACAACAAGCCAGTGTGCCTATACTGGACAAGCTAAAAGCATGGCTTGAGCAGAACCAGCCAAATTTAGTGGGCAATACCAAACTAATTGAGGCGGCTAATTACCTGGCTAATCAATGGCACAAACTCATTCGCTATGTGGATGATGGACGACTCAGCATCGATAACAATAGAGCTGAACGTGCAGTAAAACCGTTTGTGATAGGCCGAAAAAATTGGTTATTTAGCCAAACGGCTAACGGTGCACATGCCAGTGCCGCCCTTTACAGTATTGTGGAAACCGCCAAAATAAATGGTCTAATCCCATTTGATTACATCATGGTTTGCCTTGATGAACTGTGTAAACCAGAACCCAATATCGATAGCTTGTTACCCTGGAATTTTAAACAGTAGGTGTGGTTCGCTAGACGGTTAC
>NZ_JAKKSC010000037.1:0-38283 GCF_025653705.1 Shewanella sp. SM87 | reverse complement strand
GTATGATGATGGTCATCACTTCGCTCATCGTCATACGGCCAGGGCGTTGACGCTTGCGTGTACCATCGGTTAACAGCGTTTTTTCCCATTCTGGAATGAAAACAGCGCAAAAATCATCGACATCGCAAAACACTTCCACTAATTTATGCATAGGCCCTCCGGTGTGATGGGGTTTCTCTTGGTCGAAAGATCCGATCACTTGGAGGGCTATTAGTTCAACATTTCTTATCCCGAGTTCAGGTTAATTAACTACTTTAAAATAATCAGCAAAGTCTTGCTGCCGCCAATAGTGAATGCGATGACAGCCGGATTTTTTCAATCTATCGATGACGTTGAACTGCTAGGGTAAGGCTGGATTGAAACGAAAGGGGATGTAAACAGCAGCCTTAAGAGATTAAGGCTGCTTTAAACACTGAGCTGATTACTGTTCGATACCCACAATTAACCAAGGTGAGTTGGCTTGCGTTACGTTACGCTCTAAATGCCAGATTTCCTTAATGTCCTCTTCTACGCCTTCAACGGTATCGCGATAGCGGCCGCTAAATTTAACACTCACTTCCGCAAGATTTGCATTGTGTGTGGCGCGGACAAGTTCTGCATCCAAAAACATCACTTCTGTGTGCTGATCGCCAACTAACTCGCGACGTTGGTTGCTGAGTTCATTGTAAAGATCAATAGAAACATACTCTTGGATTTTGCTTAAATCGTTTTCATTCCAAGCCAATTGTAGAGTTTTGTAATGACTGCGAGCGCCTTCCAAAAAGCCGGGTAAATCAAAACCCGCGGGTAAATTAAAGGGCACATCACTTGTCGATTGGCCAAAACCATTGCTGCCGCTGTTTGCATTGGTGGCAAAACCTGTTTGTTCAGTCTGTTGACGCTGCATATTCGGATTGGGTTGGCCAGCACCCGCATAGGCTGGTCTTGGCTGCGCACCCGCTTTTGAGGCCATCACAGTACGGACGATTTTGAATAGCACGAATGCCAGCAAACCGATAATCAAAATATCCATGATTTGAATATTTTCAAAACCACCGCCCATAAACAGCGCAGCCAATAAGCCACCTGCTAATAAACCGCCTAACATGCCGCCCATCATACCTTTTTTGCCCGGTGCTCCCGCTGGCGCCGTAGTCGGTGTGTTGGTCGCCGCTGGTTGAGCCGGAGCCGTTTGATGGCTTTTGCCGATAGATTTACTACCGCCGAATTTTTTCGCTTCAACGACTGGGCTAGTAACTAAGCTAACCGCAAAAATCATCGCCAGCATAATAAATAACTTTTTCATTTATAGGATCTTGTTCGTGTAATCTGAGGTGCTGCCATAATAGCGGGATGACATTATATGTCAATTAGCAAAAATCGGAGGCTGCGGAGCGAGGACTTCCTTCTTGCATCAAAACGTTTAATCCAGCTAGCTTAAAATGACTGCACAACTCAATTCACATCGCTACTCCAGTGACACGCCGTAAATATATCCCTATAGGCTCGACGACGGCATCCATGCCGTCAACGGTCACTTCCATATCAATGTGAATTCATTAGCATGGATGAAACAGTTAACATTTCCCTGTCTTTTCCCCTATCCTGTTCACTCTATCTTTACTGGCAACACGTACCTTCGACTTGCAGATTCGTAAGGGGATGGACAGGTGTAATCAATAACCATCTTAACGGTATAAAAGCTATCATTCGGAGTAAATCCTAAAACTTTAGGAGCTTCATCGGAAAGTGGTAATGTAGTCAAAAATGCAGCAATCTGGTTGTCATTTTTTTCAGCAAAAAAACTGCCAGTTCTAAAAGGACGGCAATCAGAATTAATAACTAAAGGCCCAACAACTTCGATTGACTGACCGATATCACCTTGAGGTTCAATTTTTATAATAAAGCCTAACTCCTTCGCCAATTCAGAAGTCACTATTTCCTCCACTATAGGTGATGATGCAATTGAACTATATGACACTAAAATCAAATAAATTAAACACAATATTCTAATCATCAAAAAATCCTTAGTGATAAATTCAGCGGAGTAATACTCCATATAAAGCAATAACATAATTCGATTTATGTTTTGCTTCAAACACTATTCATGTATCTACTATGCCACTATCATCCTGTCTTTTTAACTATGTTGCAGTTTATCTTGGGTGGTCTGATTTATGTCTTCTGATTGTTCAACATGGCTCAACTAAGAATGCGTCAAAAGATATGACAATTAGACTCTGTGACGTGAGAAGTGATTAAGCACTGTCATTCCAGTCACGCGCCAACTTTGGTTTAAAAATAAGTCATCCCTGAGGGCTCGACGGCTGCATCTGCTGTATATGGACATACGAATGTCGCGATCACATGAATGTGAATGAGCGACCATGCCGCCAACGGTCACTTACATGCCAGTGCTTAATCCCATAAACTACCGTACATTCTGATAGCCAGAACGACCCAAACCGAAGTCCAATCCCCAGATAGGGGGTAACCATCTCAGCAGTCATATCTTTTGAATCAAGATTTAGAATAATCGCCATGAAGAAAATATGCGTTTGTCCTATTTTTTTCATCTTTTTAAAAAAGATGATTATGTTTCTATTTTTATAGATAAATCTGTACGATTAATTAGTCAAACCTTAAAATAAATGCCATTGAAAGTGGTGCATCGTTTATTAATTTTGCAGAAGAGTTTTCTGTTTCCTCAGACTCATCGTCGTCAGTAATTGAAACAAAACACACTGTCGAATTTAGCTCAATAGGCAGTTCTCTTTTTATTCTGATTAGTACATTTGATAATGTCTGAATGAGTTCATTTTTAAACTTTGCAAAGTTTATTTCTCGAGATGAGTCCTCTCGAAGCATCTTACTTATTTTGGAGAAGGCTCCCGCATTATATCCATCATAAAACCACTCAGATACTGCCCATCTATAGTAATTTTCACACTCTATGCTCTGATCTTCTTCAGCAACGAGAATGCTTTTAAGCTTACCCTCAGAGCTAGCACTTAATGATGCTGACATGGCACTACTGTCAGTGTAAAGAGATACCGCATAGAATGCCTCATCTTTATTTTCTAACAATAACATCTTGATTGTATCGTATGTAATTTCAAAGCATTTTTCTTCTAACTCAATCCAGTCCATTATTCACTCCTTGTACTTAGCTTCAATATTTTCATTTTATGATACACTCAGTTCCATGCAGAATACTGATAATTATCATTTATTTCCTTAAAACTCACACCCGTTAAACCAAGAGCCTCGTACTCGTTTTTAAACTGAATAGAACATACAGAAGCCGCTATCTCGTTACAAAAGAATAAATGTTCACGAATATTATTCTTTATTTTAAATTTATCTATAGACTCATAATATGTCTTCTTTAACCCACGTACCTCTTGCGTGTTCAATTTTCCAGAATCTAAGTCAATCGAGATAGTATAAGTGGACTCATCCTTATCTAAGATAGACAAATAACTTATTGGAAAAAATAAAAAGTACTTTTTCTGCGGCCGAACTCCTCGATGCAGGTTAATATCGACAGGAATACGAATACACTTAACATTTAATTTTTCACACAAGTATAACATTTCATTAGAAACTAAATTTTCATCAACCAAATAATCACCATTCAGTTGATATGTTTTTGCTTTAAGAGAATAAGCATTTAAAAAATCACCCTCACATGGTGGTGAGTCATAAAACTCATAGTCAGGTAGCTCAGGAGTCCAATGTTTATCCATAAAATACGGTATTCCCTTACCATCAGGATCTGATTGGACAATAAAAAATGGCTGTAGATTTGTACTCAAAATAACTACCCTGTAATAGGTTAAAAGTTTAATGTCCCTAAGAAAGCATTAGCGCAAACTTGAATTTATTTTAAACATCGTTTTACTCTGTTGCTAGCCATAATATTCCTTCGCAAGTCAAAAAAGCTTAACGAGCCACCCATTGTTAAATTCTCGGTATTAAATTATCGGAATGCATAATTATAAATAACAGACTATCAGGTATACCAAGGGTTTAACTGGATTAAGCACTGTCGTGGAAGTGACCGTTGGCGGCATGGTCGCTCATTCACATCCATGTGTTCGCGACATTCTAGTCTTGTTATAAATCTAGCCATATATAGCAGATGCCGCCGTAGGGCCGATAGGGTCAACTTATTTTTTAAACTAAAGTCGGCGAGTCACTGGAATGACAGTGCTAAATCAATATTACCTGCTGCCAAAAGCGATTTTATTAACAAAATTAAAAAATCCCCGCATTGCGGGGATTGTCGTTTAATCAAAACCACTAAAACTAACTAAGTTACAAACACTTTCCATCCGATGAATCATCGGAAGAAAGTGCTCGACTGATGCCGCCGAAGATGACACTCAAGAAGCCGATACCGACATCTTTTTGTCGCTCATCGGCGCTGCCCATATCGTGGCCACTCGCCTCACGCATACTTTGATTATTGTTTGTTCCGCGCACAAAATCGCAGGACGCATTGCTGGTATTGTTCACCGAACAAGCACTGAGCAAAGCGATCATTAGGCCGCAAAGAGCAAGGCGTAATTTTGGCATATTAGTTCAACACTTCTTCTAATGCCTTGAGGCATAAAGAAACATTCTCACGGCGGGCACCAAAGCCCATTAGACCGATACGCCATGCTTTACCCGCAAGGGCGCCAAGGCCTGCACCGATTTCGAGGTTGTAATCCTTCAGCAAACGAGTGCGCACTGCGGCATCATCCACACCTGCGGGGATATAAACCGTATTCAGCTGCGGTAGGCGATAATCTTCGGCAACCACAAAGTTTAGCCCTAATCTTTCCAGCCCAGCACGCAGCACTAAGTGCATGTCATGATGGCGTTGCCACGCATTTTCTAAACCTTCGGCCGCCAACATACGCAGGGATTCATGTAGTGCATAAAGTGCATTAACGGGCGCAGTGTGATGGTAACTGCGTTTGCCGCCAGCACTGGTCCAATAGGCCATCACTAAGCTTTGATCGAGGAACCAGCTTTGCACTGGGGTCTTGCGATTCTTGAGTTTTTCGACGGCAACAGGCGAGAAAGACACTGGCGATAAACCCGGTACACATGAGAGGCATTTTTGACTGCCAGAATAAATGGCATCTATGCCCCATTCATCGACTCTTAACTCGACACCGCCAAGGGAAGTCACCGCATCAACTATGCTCAAGCAACCATAGGTTTTGGCTAATGCGCACAAGGTTTTGGCATCGGACAAGGCGCCAGTAGAAGTTTCGGCGTGCACAAAGGCTAAAAATTTGGCATCGGGGTTGGCCTTAAGCGCAGCTTCAACTGCAGCAGGGTCGACAGGCGTGCCCCACTCATTGTCCACCAGCACGGCAATGGCGCCGACGCGCTCGACGTTTTGGCGCATACGCTCACCAAACACACCGTTACGACAGACAATCACCTTCTCACCCGGCTCGACTAAGTTAACGAAACAGGTTTCCATGCCCGCACTGCCCGGCGCTGATACCGCCATGGTCATTTCGTTTTTAGTTTGGAAGGCGTATTGGATCAGACTCTTAAGCTCATCCATCATGCCCACAAACAGCGGGTCTAAGTGGCCAACCGTAGGTCTGGACTGCGCCGCAAGCACTTCGGGATAAACATCCGATGGGCCAGGGCCCATTAAAATACGGCGAGGAGGATTAAAAGCGGTAAAACGCGGTGCTGGTAACATCATGTCTCCTTAATGCGTGTAGGTCGAGGTCTAGATATTAATTCGTTATTCGTTAGCCATTCTGTTTTAAAAACCAGCGAGTTAACCATCAGCGGATTAAGTCAGTGACTTAACAGTGGCGCGCTAATCGGCGGCTAGAGTATTAAGTCTACAAAACTACCACAAAAAGGAGCGCCTGTGCGCTCCTCCTTTAGCCTTAGTTGTGACTAACATAACTATCACGCGCATGGTGAGCTAAGGTTGTAACGCCTTGTTGCCGTTACCCGCATTTAAAAACAGCTGATAGGCAGGACTTTGGGTTTCCTCTTGATAGACGAAACCCAGCTCAGTTAAAAACTGTTGGAACGGCAAGGCATCACTCGCTGGTACTTCAAACCCCGCCAGCACTCGGCCAAAGGCCGCGCCGTGGTTGCGATAATGGAACAGACTAATGTTCCATTTGCTCTGCAAGGTCGTTAAAAACTTCAGCAGCGCGCCGGGATGTTCGGGGAACTCGAAGCTAAACAAACGCTCCTCTAAAGGCTCTGGTGGATGACCACCGACCATATAACGCACATGCAATTTCGCGGTTTCATCCCCAGATAAATCCTGAACTTCAAAACCATTGGCCTCTAAGGTGGCAATGATTTGTTCTAGCTCACCTTGGCCTCGGCTTAAACGAATGCCGGCAAACACCACGGCAAGATCACGACTACTGAAACGATAGTTAAACTCTGTCATCACCCGCTTATCGAGTAACTCACAGAATGTTAAGAAACTTCCCGGACGCTCAGGGACTTTCACCGCCAGTACAGCTTCTTTTTGCTCACCGAGTTCGCAGCGCTCCGACACATAACGCAGACTGTGAAAATTCACATTGGCGCCACTTAGAATCGCCGCGACTTTCTCACCATTGCCGCAATCACCATTGGCATTAGCGCTGACATATTTTTTAAGCCCAGCTAAGGACAAGGCCCCTGCGGGTTCGGCGATCGCACGGGTGTCCTCAAAGATATCTTTTACCGCGGCGCAGATTTCATCCGAAGTGACAGTCACTACTTCATCGACATAAAGTTTCGCGACTCGAAACGGCTCAGTGCCTATACGTTTAACCGCCACGCCGTCGGCAAATAAACCGACTTGCGCCAGCGTCACAGGCTCGCCCGCTTCCATCGCAGCCTTTAAACAGGCCGCGTCTTCTGGCTCGACACCGACAATTTTCACCTGCGGCATCACCGCCTTGTAATAGGCGGCGATACCCGCGATGAGCCCACCGCCGCCCACGGGTACAAATACCACTTCGAGATCGCGCTGCTGCTGCAACATCTCTTGGGCGATAGTGCCTTGTCCTGCAATCACGGCTTCATCGTCGAAGGGCGCAATGTAAACTCGGCCCTCTTCTTTGGCCATCGCCATCGCAAAACCATTGGCTTGATCGAAGGCTTGGCCGTGCAATACCACGTTGCCACCTAAACGGCGTACCGCATCGACTTTAATATCGGGCGTCGTCTCGGGCATCACAATCACAGCATCCACACCGCGACTCGCCGCCGACATAGCTACACCCTGAGCATGATTGCCCGCCGAAGCGCACACCACGCCGCGCTGGCATTCTTCTTTCGTCAGCTGGGCGATACGATTATAGGCACCGCGTAACTTGAAGGAATGCACTGGCTGCATATCTTCGCGCTTCAAAAATACCTGACAACCTAAACGCGCCGACAACTTGTTCATGCTGGAAAGCGGCGTCACTTTCGCTATGTCATACACAGATGACAACAGGATTTTTTGCAGATAGCTTTGTGCCAACTGAAAATGGGCTAAATCCGCCTGAGTTTGCGATGCCAGTGGCAACATAGATGCAGTAAACATAATTAGTCCTCCAGTTTACTGCGATCGCGCACCGCGCCCTTGTCGGCACTGGTGGCGAGCATGGCGTAGGCCTTAAGTGCGAGTGACACATAACGCTGGCGACCAATAGGTTTCCACGCCATTGGGCCAAGACTGTGCATTTTTTCACGGCGAGCATTGAGTTCAGCATCGCTTACCGCCAGCTTGATGCTGCGCTTGGGGATATCAATTTCGATACGATCGCCATTTTCAATCAAGGCGATTGTGCCGCCAGCGGCCGCTTCGGGTGAGACGTGGCCGATAGATAAACCTGAAGTACCACCGGAGAAACGACCATCGGTGATCAGCGCGCAGGCCTTGCCTAAACCACGTGATTTTAAGTAACTGGTTGGATACAACATTTCTTGCATACCTGGGCCACCTTTCGGGCCTTCGTAACGGATAACAACCACGTCGCCCGCCACCACTTCACCGCCTAAAATGCCCGCCACTGCATCATCTTGGCTTTCATAAACGCGCGCCGAGCCGATGAAGGTCAGATTAGATTCATCTACGCCCGCCGTTTTAACGATACAGCCGTTTTCGGCCACATTACCCGACAATACGGCAAGACCGCCCTCTTGGCTGAAGGCAAACTCGCGGCTACGGATACAGCCTTCTTGTCTGTCATTATCCAGTGACGGCCAGCGACAATCTTGGCTAAAGGCTTTAGTGGTCGGAATCCCCGCAGGTCCCGCCATAAAGAAATGTTTTACTTTTTCATCTTGCGTCTGCATCACATCGTATTTCGCCAATACAGACTTCAAATTGCCACCTTCATCGGCCGCCACATGGAACACATCGGTATGCAGTAATCCGGCTCTGTCTAGCTCACCTAAAATCCCCATCACGCCGCCCGCACGGTGCACGTCTTCCATATGGTATTTAGGCGTCGATGGCGCAACCTTACAAAGGTGCGGCACAAGGCGCGACATACGGTCAATATCCGCCATGGTAAAATCAACATCGGCTTCCTGCGCGGCGGCCAATAAATGCAATACAGTATTAGATGAACCGCCCATGGCGATATCTAAGGTCATGGCATTTTCGAAGGCTTTAAAGTTTGCGATATTACGTGGCAATGCTGATTCATCATCTTGATGATAATAACGTTTTGCCAGCGCCATCACGCGGCGACCCGCTTCTAAAAACAGCTCGCGACGATCGGCGTGGGTTGCTAGCATAGAACCGTTACCCGGCAGCGATAATCCTAGAGCTTCGGTTAAACAGTTCATTGAGTTCGCGGTAAACATGCCAGAGCAAGAGCCACAGGTTGGGCACGCACTACGCTCGATTTTGGCACTGTCTTCATCGCTCACGTTCGAATCGGCGCCCGCCACCATAGCATCGACTAAGTCGAGCTTGATGAGTTTATCCGACAGCTTAGTTTTACCCGCTTCCATCGGTCCGCCAGAGACAAACACGACGGGAATATTGAGGCGCAGCGCCGCCATCAACATGCCAGGTGTGATCTTGTCGCAGTTGGAGATACACACTAAAGCATCGGCGCAGTGGGCATTAACCATGTATTCCACACTGTCGGCGATAAGCTCGCGCGATGGCAGACTGTAAAGCATGCCGCCGTGGCCCATGGCGATACCGTCATCGACGGCGATCGTATTGAATTCTTTGGCGATACCGCCAGCTTCTTCGATGGCGCTCGCCACCAGTGAGCCCATGTCTTTTAAGTGCACGTGACCCGGTACAAACTGAGTAAAGGAGTTAGCAATGGCGATAATTGGCTTACCAAAATCATTGTCTTTCACCCCTGTGGCGCGCCATAGCGCACGGGCACCCGCCATATTGCGGCCTTCGGTACTGGTAGCTGAACGTAACTTTGGCATTGACTGTATCCTTTATCTCAAATCGAAAATCGTATTCTTAATTCACAGGGCGAATGCTTAAGCATTCGCCGTTTGTTGCAAGCTCAGCGGTAACAATACCTTACACTGGGTCACATCAATCAGTTTATTCAGCTGATTACTTAACAGTTCGATGGCACGTTCGCTATCGACCTCCATATCCAGCGACAGGCTAGCGTCGTCATTCATGCGCATCTGCATTTGGGTAATCCTAAAGCCACGATGGCGAGTCACGCGCAAAACACGCTCAAGCACTTCGGGGCGTTGTTGAACCGTTAATTCCAGAGAGTGGATCATGTTTGTTTCTCCATTTCGTCCATCATATCGCTGTTTGATGCGCCGGGGGGCACCAGTGGCCAAACGTTAAAAGCATCGTCGATTGCAACGTGTAACAAATACGGACCCTTAGCCGCTAACATTTCGGTTAAGGCTTCTTCCACTTCATCGGAAGAAAAAATCGTGCGGCCGGGAATATCAAAGGCGGAGGCCAATTGCACAAAATCGGGGTTATCGGATAAATCCGTTTCGCTATAGCGCTCTTCAAAGAATAGCTGCTGCCACTGCTTCACCATGCCAAGCTTTTGGTTATCAACCAGCACGATTTTCACCGGCAGCTTACGGCGTTTGATGGTGGTCAGCTCCTGCACATTCATCATAAAAGAACCATCGCCAGAGACAGTCACCACTGTCGCATCGGGACGGGCCACTTGCGCACCAATCGCGGCGGGCAAACCAAAACCCATAGTGCCTAAGCCCGCGCTGGACAGGTGATCCTCTGGACGGCGGAACCACATATGCTGGGCCACCCACATTTGGTGCTGACCTACATCGCAACAAACAACATTGTCCTCGGGTAACTTATTGGCTAAACGACGCAGCAGCGCAGGCGCATAGATCAAACTGCCGGGGTGTTGATAATCCCATTGATGCTTACGACATAAATGCTCCACCTCGGCCTGCCAAGGCGTGATGTTCATCGACATGGCTAAGGCAGGCAAGATTTGACGTAAGTCACCGGCTATCGCCACCTCTGGCATACGTAACTTGCCCAGCTCAGCGGCGTCTATGTCTAAATGGATCACTTTGGCCTTGTCGGCAAAGCTCGCTAAACGGCCGGTGACTCTGTCGTCGAAACGGGCGCCAACCACGATCAGCAAATCACAATCCTGTACCGCTAAGTTAGCCGCCTTGCCACCATGCATACCTAACATGCCTAAGTAACCAGGCGTGCCGTGGGCGATACTGCCAAGCCCTTTCAAGGTCGCGACCGAAGGTATACCCGTTACTTTGATAAACTCACGCAGTTGATCGACCGCACCCGCCATGCCTACACCGCCGCCGACATACAACATAGGTTGTTTCGCTTCTGCCAACAGCGTACGGGCGGCCTCGATATCACTCATCTCGGCTTGTGGTTCGTTCATGACGGCCAGCAAAGGCGTACGGTATTCAAGGTGAGCAAGTTGGATATCCTTCGGGATATCGACCAACACAGGGCCAGGGCGGCCGGATGCGGCGATCTCAAAAGCTTGATACAAGGTTGGGATCAGGTCGTTGACGTCTGTCACCATAAAGCTGTGCTTAGTGCAGCTCAGTGACATGCCCAGTACATCGATTTCTTGAAACGCATCAGTGCCGATAACGGCGGTGGAGACTTGGCCTGTGATAGCCACGATAGGCACTGAATCTAGCAACGCATCGGCAAGTGAGGTGATAAGGTTAGTCGCGCCAGGGCCTGATGTCGCAAAGCACACGCCAGTTTTACCGCTGGCTCTTGCGTATCCTACGGCAGCAAAGGCGGCGCCTTGTTCGTGACGGCTTAAGAGATGTTCAACAGGGCTTCCATAGAGGGCATCGTATATTGGCATAATGGCACCACCTGGGTAACCAAACACTGTGGTGACTCCATGTGCTGCTAACACTTTGATTACCGCGTCTGCGCCTCTGATCATCTGCCCTGGTTCCATATTCTCTCTCGCTACGTTAGTCCTGAATTGCCGAAAATCGACGCTAATTTTTTACTCTTTCGAAGCTTAGAACCTAGCTCTAGGCCCTGAAACGAAGAACCCCCCGGTCCTTTCGGAGCGGGGGGTTCTTTCGAAACTTTTAACCTTTTAGGTCTATCAGTTTGCCATGCGCCGCCCCCGCTGTGATTTAATAATCACGACGGTAATAATCACGAGAATGAGCTTGGCAGCTTGGTTAAACATCAATATGGATTCCTAATCGGTGTTTCTAAAATTGGGATATTGCATGAAAGTTAGTTTCGCTTTGGACTTTGCCCTACCGCGAGCTATTAGCTTTACCATAAAGCGACAGCCAAACACAATAAAAAATATCTTTTGTCAAAAAAAAATTCAGCTTCCCTGCCGAGACAATGCAAAACAACAAAGTAAAACGTTAACTGTTGAGCCTCAGTCGGCGCGATTCACCTACTGAACGATAGACTCACTAACTGTGTCGTTTTTGCCCGCTCGACAACCCACTGAACAGGAAAAAATTTGTTCTCACTAACTGATTTATCACTAAGCAAGCTCAAGATGCGCGTTTCACTATCTTGAGCTTGCTTGGGAACTGAGCTGAGCCCCAAGTCCTTTGAGTCTCAACCCTCTCCCCCAATGCTGGGCTTAACTCACTATCAATTAAGCCTCAACAATGCTCTTCATATCTGTCATATAACCGCGAAGCTCAGCGCCAACATATTCCACTGCCGTTTCACGAATCGCTTCGTTAACAGCGATGAGCGTTAGGTTGTCGACACCGGTTGCGCTGTCTTTCAGGCCAGCACCTAAATACTCAGATGACATGGCATTAACATAGTCACGCAGCATAGGTACGGCAGCGTGATTGAACAGGTAGCAACCGTATTCGGCTGTGTCTGAAATCACTACGTTCATTTCGTACAAACGCTTACGGGCAATCGTGTTAGCGATCAGTGGGGTCTCGTGCAGTGACTCGTAATAGGCCGACTCTTCCACGATACCCGCAGACACCATAGTGTCAAACGCCAGTTCCACACCCGCTTTGATCATAGCGACCAGGAAAATACCTTTGTCGAAATAGGTTTGTTCGTCGATATGCTCGCTCGATACGGGCGCATTTTCGAAACCGGTTTCGCCGGTTTCCGCTCTCCAACGCAGCAAGTTCGCATCATCGTTCGCCCAGTCTTCCATCATAGTGCGTGAGAATTCGCCGCTGATGATGTCATCCATGTGCTTTTCAAATAATGGTTGCAGAATTTCTTTTAAATCTTCTGCAATTTCAAATGCTTTAATCTTGGCTGGATTAGACAAACGGTCCATCATGTTAGTGATGCCGCCGTGTTTCAGCGCTTCAGTGACCGTTTCCCAACCTTGCTGGATAAGCTTGGCCGCGTAGCCTGGCTCAACGCCATCGGCGATCATTTTCTCGTAACCTAAGATGGCACCCGTCTGCAACATACCGCATAGAATGGTTTGCTCGCCCATCAGATCCGACTTCACTTCTGCGATAAAAGACGACAGTAAAACACCGGCTCTGTCTCCACCCGTTGCGCTAGCGTAGGCTTTAGCAATCTCTAAGCCATCACCGTTTGGATCGTTTTCTGGGTGAACCGCGATAAGGGTAGGCACACCAAAACCACGTTTGTATTCTTCACGCACTTCAGTACCTGGGCACTTAGGCGCAACCATCACCACAGTGATATCGGAACGAACTTGCATACCCTCTTCAACGATGTTGAAACCGTGTGAGTAAGACAAGGTAGAGCCTTGCTTCATCAGTGGCATAACCGCGTTAACCACGTTTGAATGCTGTTTGTCCGGCGTCAGATTAAGGACCAGATCCGCCGCGGGGATTAATTCTTCAAAGGTACCGACACGGAAACCGTTATCGGTTGCTTTTTGCCATGAGGCACGTTTCTGTTCAATCGCTTCAGGACGCAGGGCAAAAGAGATATTCAGACCCGAATCACGCATGTTCAAGCCTTGGTTAAGACCTTGAGCACCACAACCTAAAATAACAATATTCCAATCTTTGATGTAGTTACAGCCGTCGCTAAACTCAGAACGATCCATGAAACGACATTGGCCAAGCTGTGCTAATTGTTGACGTAAATTCAGAGAGTTAAAATAGTTAGCCATCTGATATACCACCTATAAGTCAGAAATTTTGGACGCAACCAAACTAACATAATGTTACGACTTGGTTGTGATTGAAATCACTATAACCCATGCTTATCATTGCTTAAAATGATATATTCGGAACTTCATATTGCATTATGCGCAACGTCAGCCGCAATAACGCTCAGTAACACTGGCAGCAACATCGGCGGCAATATGCAGCACTCAAGCTCAGGCTAAACAGGATAAGTTATGGATATTCGTACCCTCAAATTGTACCTGCACTTATGTGACAGTTTGCACTTCGCCAAGACCGCGGAGCAGATGCATGTGAGCCCATCAACTTTAAGCAGAGCCCTGCAAAGATTAGAAGAAGAAGTGAACGCTAAACTGTTAGAGCGGGATAATCGCAGCGTGACCTTAACCCACGCGGGACACGAGTTTAAGCGATTCGCCGAGCAGACTTTGAACCATTGGAGCACACTCAAGCACAGTATCGATCTCAAGCAGGACGTGCTGCGCGGTCGGTTAAATCTGTATTGCTCGGTCACTGCCGCCTACAGTCATTTACCGGGTTTATTGGATCTATTCCGCCAAGAGCATCCCTTCGTCGAAATCGCCTTAACCACGGGAGATGCAGCGAACGCGCTAGCAGAAGTGCAGCAGAATCGCGCCGATATCGCCATCGCCGCCCTGCCCGCTCCTTTCCCCAGCAGCTTACATTTTGCCAAAATCGACGATGTGCCACTGTCGATTATCGCACCGACGATCCGCTGTGCAGTACAGCAACAAGTTAGCCAAACGCCCATCGATTGGTCGAGCGTACCCTTTATCATCCCAGATCACGGCCCAGGACGGCGCCGCGCCGATAACTGGTTCAAACAAATGGGCATCAGCCCTAATATTTACGCCCAAGTGTCGGGCCAAGAAGCTATCGCCTCTATGGTAGCGTTAGGTTGTGGCGTGAGCATGAGCCCCGAAGTGGTGATCAATAATAGCCCAGTGCGGGATCGCATTCAGCTGCTCTCGTCGCCAGTTGCGATTCCACCGTTCGAGTTAGGTTGCTGCTGCAAAGTGAAACGACTTGATGATCCCATCGTTAATGCGTTTTTGGATGTGATTTAAACGGGGAAAGTAATACAAAATAAAAGTGCGAGTGAAGAGTTTCAACGAGATAGAAAACCGAAACGGCTCTCAAAAAGCTAAAAACTTAGCTAAAGAGAACCGCTTCACTATCGAACAGTTGCTATCAAATTGGTGCTAACGAACTATTGCCACAAGATTTCTATCGCAAGGCAATCAACACAAGATGGCAGGATTACACATCCGGCGAGTTGAGCTTATCAATAGGATCGATACGGGTCACTAATAGCTGATCGACCTTGTACGAATCGATATCGACCACCTCAAATTTATAGCCCGCATAGTTCACGAAATCCGTACGCTTAGGGATTTTACGCAGCATATACATCATAAAACCAGCAATGGTTTCGTAGTTCTGATTATGCGGAAACTCCTCAATACCAAAGGCGCGCATTACGTCGGTAATAGGCGTCACTCCATCGACTAACCAAGAGTTGCTATCACGGGCGATGATCTGCTCTTCGCTCTCGTGCAATGACCAAGCCCCCATTACGGCGCGCTGTAGATCGTTAGTAGTCACAATCCCCACCACTAAGGCGTATTCGTTCATTACCACGGCAAAATCGGCGCGACTATTTTTAAAGTATTCCATCGCTTCTGACAGGCTCAGCGTATCGGGAATGATCAGCGAAGTATGGATTAAGTTACTGCCTTTTAAGATGATATTCTCACCGTTGATCACACGGATCAGCAATTCTTTCGCATCCACGAAGCCTTTGATCATATCCAACTGACCATCGCAGACGAGGAACTTAGTATGGGGATCTTCAGAAATTTTACGCTTGATATCTTCTTCACTGTCTTGCAGTAAAAAGTACACTAAGCTTTCACGGGCCGTCATGGCCGAAGTCACAGAAACGGTTTGCATTTCAAACACATTTTCCATCATCTGTTGCTCACCGCGATCTAGCACCCCAGCTTCGGCGCCCGCATTCATGACGGCATAAATATCGTCGGAGGTGATGGCATCGTTACGCACGGTTGGGATCTGCAGCAGTTTAAAGATACCACTTGCCATGCCATTAAAAAACCACACTAATGGGCGTAATAGCACAATACAGAAAGACATAGGCCCGACAACAGCTAAAGCGACAGGCTCAGGCATCGCCATGGCAATGCGTTTTGGCATTAAATCGGCGACTAAAATAAAGGCGCTGGTTACCGTTATGAAGGATAAAACAAAGCTCAATTGGCTCAGCCAAGGCTCGGCAACTAAAGGGGAAAGCAACTGATAGAAGTAAGGCCGAAATGCCGACTCACCCACAATACCGCCCATGATGGCAACGGCATTAAGACCAATTTGTACTACCGTAAAAAAGCTACCGGGAACGGCTTGTAACTGCAGCACTTTTTCTGCTCGTGCATCGCCCTCATCGGCTAACTGACGTAAACGAATTTTACGTGAAGCGGCAAGTGCAATTTCTGACATAGAGAAAAAACAACTCGCGCCGATTAGACACAATATAATCATCACGTTATCAAAGAGACTCATGTAACACCTTTCATTTAACACTGGACTAACTAGGACGAACTCGCGCTTTATTGCTCGCAAGTCAGTTGAATTCATTGTATTTGAGCAAAGTTTGCTTTGTCTGGTCGCTGCACAACAAGATTGTATTGACCACTTTCACCCCTGAGATAAATGAGCGCTTAGATGACAATCCTTAGGGTGCACTCAGTATATCTGCAAATTCACGAGTTATGCGTGACTCCGCTCTCGCAGCCCACGCATAGCGCTAATGCACTTGCATCATTTAAGTAATTTTTTATGTCGAAACGACTGAATATACAGCATTTAATTATTTTACTCGACTCGATGGCATTAGACATCCGAGCGCGGTGGCTTTGATATTGAGCTGCTAGAACGTACATTTAAACCAACAGAATTGACTATGCAGTCGTGGCTTTGCTTAATTGCGTTACGTAAAATACGTCCAGAATGGCAGCATGGATGTCACTCAGAGTGCATCGCTAAATCGACAATAGGCGACAGATTATATCTCATCTGCCGCCTAATATTACCTCACCTTGAGTAATTTTTATCTTAGCGACTTATCTACAGCTGTGTTTCACATAAATGTTATCAATTAGTTAGCATGATTGAGGACGTCTGTGGCGTGGTGATGCTAACCGAATATGTCTCCAATTTTGCAGCATAGCGCCTAGACTCTTGAAGCTCAGTAGCCAATCCAGCAACGTGTTGGGATATCTTGGCGAAAGAGTAACGTCACCTTCAACCGGCTCCCATTAAATCACTTCAACCTCGACTCTATTGCGACCTTTATCCTTAGCGCGATAGAGGCAAACATCGGCGCGGCGTAATACGTCGGCCATCTTAAACCCCGAGATCTTATCTAATGGCAAAAACACGCTGCCAATACTGATCGTCACCACAGCCAACGGAGATACTTGATGGGGAATATTGAGTTGCTCAACGAGATAACACAGTTGCGTAGCAATAGCCGTTAACTGTGCTGGCGTGACCTGCTCGACGACCAAAGCAAACTCTTCACCACCAATGCGAGCCAATAGAGCATTGTGCGGCAGGATATCGCACTGTGCTAAGGCATCAGCCACCTGCTTGAGCACAGTATCGCCTTCAAGATGACCATAAGTATCGTTGTAGGATTTGAAATAATCGATATCCAACATTAACAATCCCGCTGGAGTGTTAGCTTGTAGCACAGTAGCTAATCTTTCGGTAAAGGGTCGTCTATTAGCTAAGCCAGTTAACTCATCGGTTTCAGCCATCACCTTTAATTGGCTATTCGCGGCAACCAGCGCTTGTTGTAGCACTATCATCTGACGCTCTTTCTGTTCGCGTAGCAGTAACTCGTTCAATGCGGAGGCGAATTGGGTCAACATATTCTTTTTCTGGGCGTTCCAATTTAATGGCCGCGACACAGTCGACAGCGAGAGCAATCCCAATAACTCCCCAGCATTTTTAATCGCAAAGGCGGCAATCGAACATATCCCCACGGATTTCATTACCTCATATTCCTGTGGTGAAAAAGCCTTTAACGCCTCAAGATCCTCAATCACTAAGGTCGATTCCGTCTCGAATTTTTTAGCCAGTTGAGCAATATTATCTACCGAAATCACTTGGACCTTATTTGCGTGTAAGTCACTGGTCCAAAAGCTGCGGTAATAGGCATGCTGCTGATTGAATTCGAGAAGACTCACCCTTTCAACATCAAATAACTGACCTATTTTGTGGCATACCTCAGTTAAGGTTTTATCCACATTGCAGGTATCTATGCTCAAAAATTGCAATGAAATCTCGGCCAACAATTGATTCGACTGCGACTGCCAATCTAATTCTTTAGTTCGTTCTTTGACTAAGTCAGACAATAAATGCTGCTGTTGTTGCAGTGCACGTTGCTGACGTTTATTGATGGCTAAATCATTACGTATCCTTTGATACATACCTTTAAGTGACAATGCCACATGGGCTATTTCATCGGGTCTTGCGGTTACCGTCTCGGGCACAGATAACTTTTTTAACGAGTTAAGATTGATTTTATTAGTGAAATCTTCCAGTGCCGACAATCTATCTGTCACCATGAGTCGCACTAAGGTCAAAATCAAATAAATCATCAATAGGGTCTTTAACCCATTACCGAGCACGATAAAAATCAACTGCCGCCACAGCTCGTAGTAAAGCCGATTGGTATCTAACCCTACGGTCAAAGTCGCTATCGACTGCTCTTGATAGGTCACAGGATAGTGAAATAGAGTTTGCGACTCATCATCGGTTAACAAAGGTTTACCCAGATGCATAGTGACGCCATCGATACTGTCTAAATGTACACTCGACACTAATGGCATCATCCCCAGTCCAGAGAGCAAATCCGATAACAAGCTACGGTCGACGTCCCACAGTGACTTCGCCACGCTTGGCAAAATAGATTCTGAATACTCGCGGATATCCGAAGTCGCATTATCGATACTATCCTGATAGTTCCAAATCAACTGTACCAGCATAGTTAATACAGCAAAAAACGAGCTCACCCCAATAATAATCAGCGTCATCTTGTGGCTAATAGAATGATTACGATGCTTCATGTACACCTGTTATTACGCCTTGAGGGGCAACTTATTCAAAATCTGAGACTGGAAAATCTGTGGCCAATCTCGAGCAACTAACATTTGATAAAATGCCGAATCTGGTTGCAAAACACCGAACAAAGCAACATTGTCATAGGGGAGATATTTTTTATGCTGCTGATAATATTGCAATTCGACCAAACCTAAAGCGCCAACCAAAAAATGCCCGCCACCAATAACACTCACAGAGTGCTGGCGACAAAGCTGTAAAATCTCAGGTGAAGTATTGATCGTACCGACAAATACATCTTTACCAGACACCAAACCTTTTTCCTTCAATGCCTTAAGCACCCCAATCGCCATACGATCACTGGCGGTCCAAATCACATTCAGATCAGGATAACGATTCAGCAGGGTTAACGCTTGCCCATAAGCCACAGCCTCACTCCATTGGCCATAAACCGTTTGAGTCAGAGTGGCATTGGACTGCATAAAGAAATAGTCACTGGCGCCTTGGGTTCGTAGCACTGAAGCAGGCGTCGATTTATCGCCCGAAATCAACAGAACTTTAGCCGCCTTTCCCTCTAAGTCGTCCATTAAGGCCTTAGCGGTCGCCGAACCAATAGCGTAATTATCGGGAATAATGGCGGGTAACAGATATTCTTGCCAATGGGGATCTTGCAGCAAAGCATCACGCTCGCCAGGGGAAATATCATTTAAAATCAATTGCACATAGACAGGGTGAGGATAAAGCGCCTGCAGCATTTTTATCGCGGATTGTTTTTCATTAACCAGAATAACGTAATTAGGTAACGCCTTTGCAGAAGCTAACAACTCATCGAGTAGAGTGATCATCTTGAAGTGATTGCGATCGGAATGAATGATATCGAGTTTAATATCGAGTGTCGTCGATGCCGCCAACATCAATTGGTCGACATCTCCCCAAAAACTGTCATCGACAGCCCCAGGATTAAAGAAAACCACATCGAGTTTTGCCCATGCTGCCCCACCAAAACCCGCAGTACAGATAAACACACACGCTAACATCCACGAACGCATAGGCGAGTTCTCCTCGACCATGTTCCCTCAAATGTCATCCTTCACAAGAGGTCACTTTATTATTATCGATTCACAACCTTGTTACCGCATCGCCGCCCAAAATGTTGCTAAAATCGGCAGCAGATGTTTCGATTAAACCACAAAATGATACAAAGTATACTTTATATGCTGACTATTTATTCCGACACCCTGTCTGTATAAGGAGTTCGAGTGGCTCAGTAGCAGAATGTTTATGGGGATGTAAGTGGCGGCCTTATGCTCAGTCTTGCGACCTAACCACGGAGAAAATGACGGGGACTTAAAAGGAATACAAGTTAGAACTCAGACGTTAATGCGGCCTAGCGGTCAAGTTGAATCAAGGTCGTGGGGAGGGGAACCATGATTTTCAGTGGAGGGTCAACCAACTGAGACTGTGCAACGATGCCCTCATATAATGGCATAGGTTGACTAACCTCTATTAACTGATTGAAATAATTAAATATAACTATCAAGCACTCAATCTATTCAGTGGTAATCATTTCTCCCAGAATCAATCCGTTATAACTCATATTCATTCAAAGGCACTAAATTGTGCTTGCGACTCTTCTTTTAATCGGTCGCAACATACACCTTCAATCGTCTCGATATACTCCAAGTGCTGTGTAGCCCGCATCGCCAAACAAAAAGGTTGGCTGTAGCCAACCTTTCAATGAACTAATAATCATAAATGCAGTAAATGCGATCGAATTTTCCTAACTTTAAATCCGCTTGGTGGATAATAAAATTCAATTGCATAGAATGCTCACTGTAGACGACTTTGAACAGTACTAGATAATCTTCGGCATTGCCGCCTAATTCAGCCGCGGCATGGAGTTCGGGGGCTTTATAGCGACTATCGCCATGGCCATTAATGCTGGCGATACCATTGTAATACGGCAGCGGCTGCTCGGGGACCAGCAATACCTGCAAGTTGGATGACTGCCAGTCGGAGCCCATTGCGATTGAGTGAGAATCTGACCAGGGATAAACCCCTGCTCATTCAATTGTATCAGCTCATAGCCCTTGAGCTGATCTTGCCACTCTGGTGCCAATTCATCATCCACAACCGCTAGGGCCTCCAGCACCATAGCTTGTTGCGGTTCTGGTAGCGCTTGTAAACGTGCCTTGGCTAACTTTACTAAATGCGGGTTGTCACTATTAATCATGTCAGGGGCTATCATCTTAATGCTGGCAATTCCCTGAAGTTGATAAGCCTCTTCATACTCATAGTTTGCACATACCGCATCGTCGAACTTAGGTTCGGCAATCGCTTTTCCAGAGTTCAGTTGCTGATCCTCTGCGACATAATAGACATGGCCGCGAAGCATTTCCGAGAATCGCCAGCGCTCCAAAAAGAACAACAATCGCCCTTCTCGAGGCAAATAAGATTGAAACGCCTTCAGGTCGCTGCAGTTGAGCTGTGCGATAAATTGCATGGGCACACGGAAGGCTTGCGCAGCCTCATCCCAATCCCAATGATGCTCCTCATCAGTCTCCCAATCGTCCTGCCAGTCCTCCCGCCAATGCTCATTAATAAACTCGCGGGTATGGCCAAAGCTCTCAACATAGCCATCCAACATCTCCTCCCTTCCGACCAAAGTCACCGGATAATCCATGCCAACAGGCAAATCCGGCAATCCACCCAGCCGGCTATTACCTAACTGGCCATAGTCTTCGATTGCACAGGGATAGAGATCGACACTACTTCGAATAAATGCCGAAAGCGTATGGGCAAGATGCGGGTCTTTAAACTGCGCCAACTTTTGCTCTAGCAGCTGCTGACGAATGGGGGAATTTTCTGCTAACAACATATCCATATTTACCTCACGACTCCAATATTTGTTTTTTTATCATTTCTATCAACTATTTGCCACCTTCAAATAAGGCAAATTGCCAAACCTATCACACGATTAGCAAAGCCGGAGTCAACGGCTTGCTAATGAGAAGGGCAACGACCTAGGCGATAGGAAACCCCTCCCATTAATTACTGCTACACTCAAATTCAGCGCAAAAAAATTAACAAAAGGATTTGTTTATGGCGATAGCCTGTGTCAATACCCGAGCCAGTTGTGGGGTCGAAGCTCCACAAGTCACAGTTGAAGTACATCTCAGCAACGGCTTACCAGCATTTAATCTTGTAGGCTTACCCGAAGCTTCGGTAAAAGAAGCCCGTGAGCGAGTACGCAGTGCCTTGATCAATGCGGGATTCGAGTTTCCAATGCGGCGGATAACAGTCAATCTCGCGCCAGCTGATTTACCTAAACAAGGTGGCCGCTACGACTTACCCATCGCCGTGGGCATATTGGCAGCTTCGGAACAGATTCCCATTAACAGTTTAAAAAATATCGAGTTTGTCGGCGAGCTGGCACTGTCAGGGCACATACGTTACTGCCAAGGGTTATTGCCCGCGATTATAGCGGCGAAGCGCCAAGACCATACCTTGGTCTTACCGCTAGACAACCGCCACGATGCAGAGCTAGTCGGCTATCCCAATGTGTTATTTGGTTCGCATCTGCAAAGTCTAGCCGCGTATTTACAAGGGCAAAACCAACTGCCCACACTGGCGCCACAGTTAGAATGGGTAAGCCAAGAGACACCCGAATCTCATACTTGCCTGAGCGATGTGATTGGCCAATATCAAGCCAAGCAAGCTCTCGAAATTGCCGCTGCGGGTAACCACAACCTCTTGATGCTAGGCCCGCCAGGTACTGGCAAGACCATGCTTGCCAGCCGCATGATGGCGCTATTGCCCGCGCTCAATTATGAGGAAGCGTTAGAAGTGGCGGCAATTCATTCCGTTGCTGGGCTCGACATTAAACCGCAGCATTTTTTACAGCGACCATTTAGGGCGCCGCACCACACGAGTTCTTCGATTTCCCTCGTTGGCGGTGGCAGTATCCCAAAACCTGGGGAGATCTCCCTCGCCCATCGCGGTGTATTATTCTTGGATGAAGTGGCTGAATTTCCGCGTAAAGTCTTAGATTGCCTGCGCGAACCGATGGAAACCGGCGAAGTGGTGATTTCCCGCGCCGCCGCTAAGCTGACATTTTTGAGTCGATTCCAATTAATCGCAGCGATGAATCCTAGCCCTAGTGGCGACTTGGATAGCCATCATAGATCCAGCCCTGAACAAATCCAACGTTACCTTTCGCGGCTTTCAGGTCCGTTTCTCGATCGTTTCGACTTGACCATAGAAGTGCCCAAACTTCCCGCGGGCACTTTGACTCAAGCCGCGCCGCAGACAGAAACCAGCCAAGATATCGCCAAACGAGTGAAGCTAGCACGTGAGCTACAACTCGCCCGTGCTGGTGTGCTCAATAGCGAACTTACAGGGAAACAATTGAAACGCTTCAGCGGACTCAGTGATGCTGATTTAGTGTTTTTAGAGCAAAGCGTGGTGAAGCTTGGCCTTTCGGTTCGCAGTTTTCATCGTATACAAAGAGTCGCCCGCACTATCGCCGATCTTGAACAAGCACCTAACACCGAACGCCGCCATCTTGCCCAAGCACTGGGTTATCGTGCTATGGATAGGTTGCTGGCACGACTATCCCAGCAATATTGAGCCAGCCGCTTTACAGTGAAGATGAACAAATGCACCGACCAGCTGTGCCTAAGATTGAGCCAAACGCCTACACCGAGTAACATAGGCCTCCAATTTTTGTCAGGGGGCTCGGATGGGAATGCTGTTTTCACAGATAAAAGGCTGTATTGCATTTTTAGGTTACGTTATAAATACCGTCTTTTGGACTATCCCAATCGTGTTAATCAGTTTTATAAAACTGATACCTATCAGTCCATTAAGGACTGCGACTAGCCATGTACTCGATTTTTGTGCCAGCGCTTGGATCAGTGTTAATGGCGTAATTGAACGCTGCTTACATCCCGTTAAGATTGAACTGAGTGGTGACACCGACTTTTCCACTAAAGAGTGGTACATGGTGATTGCCAACCACCAGTCTTGGGTCGATATCCTGATCCTGCAGCGGATTTTTAACCGAAAAATCCCTTTCTTAAAGTTTTTCCTCAAGCAAGAGCTGATTTTTGTACCTGTATTAGGCCTAGCTTGGTGGGCACTCGATTTTCCTTTTATGCGTCGTTATAGCACAGCGCAGTTGCGTAAGAATCCTAAGTTAAAGGGCAAAGACATTGAAATTACACGTAAAGCCTGTGCTAAGTTTAAGGCTAAGCCTGTGAGTGTGATGAACTTTGTCGAAGGCACGCGCTTCAGCAAGGCTAAGCATCAAAAACAAAACTCACAGTTCCAACATTTGCTAAAACCTAAAGCGGGCGGTATGGCCTTCGCGCTATCAGCCATGGGTGAACAGATCCACAAACTAGTCGATGTCTCCATTTACTACCCAGACGCAGTACCGAGCTATTGGGACTACCTGACAGGCAAGTTGCCAAGCGTTAAAGTACACATCAAGGTCTCCGATATTGATCCTGCAATGCGCGGCGATTATATGAATGACCGCGATTTTAAAATTGGCTTCCAAGAACAACTGAATCAACTCTGGCTCACTAAGGATCAAGTGTTAAGCCAACTCGCTAGCCAAGCGAATAAAGAATAAAGGTAACGCCACTATGTTGAATTTCCTGCCTGGTTCAGTGTTGTTTATGCTGAGCTTAAGCTTGCTGATCATTAATACCGCCGTTTGGGGCTCGCTTATCAGCATTGGCGGATTAGTGAAAATTGTGATGCCAGCACAAAATGCGCGCAATGCGGTGACTACGGTCATGAACCGTTTTATGTGGGCTTGGGCCTGCTGCAACGGTGGCATCTTGTATTTGATCGCTAAAATTGAGTGGGATGTCAAAGGGCTCGAAGGACTCGATAAAAACAGCTGGTATTTGCTGATCAGCAACCACCTCAGTGGATTCGATATCGCCGCGCAAACTTACGTGTTACGTAACCACATCCCTATGCTGAAGTTCTTCCTCAAAAAAGAACTCGCCTATGTGCCGATTATGGGACTGGGTTGTTGGGCGCTGGATATGCCTTTCATGAACAGGACTAGCCCGGCAAAACTTAAAAAGAATCCAAAGCTTAAGGGCAAAGATTTAGCGACCACACGCCGCGCCTGTGCCAAGTTTAGCAATATGCCCACGTCAATCATTAACTATGTTGAAGGCAGCCGTTTTACCCAAGATAAACATCAGCGCCAAAACTCGCCTTATCAACATTTGTTACGTCCTAAAGCGGGTGGTATCGCCTTTACCTTATCAGCCATGGGCGAACAATTTACTAACCTGCTGGATATGACAATCGTCTACCCAGATGCGCCTGAAGATATTCTGTTTGGGGTGATGAATGGTAAGGTCAGTAAGATTATTGTGCGAATTAACGCCCTGCCCGTGCCTCAGGTCGATGCGGCGCGTTATTTCTCTGAGTCTGAGTACCGCGTCGAATTCCAGCGCTGGTTAAACCAAGTGTGGGCGGAAAAAGACCAACAAATTGATGCTTTACTCCAAACACATCAAAGTGTGAACAATAAGGCCACCAGCCCAAATCACACTCAAGCAAGCTAGCTCGTCTCTAGCTTTGCTCTAGTTTAGCAACGCATGCCGCTGCAGCGGATAACTCCAATTCATTGAATACGGTTATTCCTGCGGCACTGAGTTTTTCAGCTGTTAATCCTCGTCCCGCAATTAACTGTTTTACAAATTGACCATCGTAAATCTGCCTATTACCACAGGATGGACTGCGGGCTTTTAAAATCGCCACTTTAATCCCGTGTTGCTGCGCCAGCTTAAGCGCGAGATCGGCTCCCAGACTAAAAGCGTGGGTCACATCCTCACCTTGGGCAGTTAAGATGCGCTGTCCAATCCGCTCCGCTGGCGGTCTAGGTGTTGGCAAACCGCCTGCACATTCGGGACAAATCGCCACAATCCGCCCTTGTTCGAGCCACGTTTGCACCAGCTCGCTCTCCATCAAGTTATGGCCACCGTCGTAGCGCACCGCTTGTCCGAGTAAACAACTGCTCACTAACACTTTTTCCACTGTCATCCCCAAATGTCTCATTCCGCCCATAGCATAACGCGAAGGATAAACATGCCAAATGCATTTGGACGATTTACCCCAAAACCATCAACATCCGCAACGAGGTTGGAAGGTTAAAACTACGCCATTGTTGACAATTTAATATTTAAACATTCATAACATAAAATATCAATAACGATATAATTAAAATAAAATGATAAAAATCAATAAAAAACAGAAAGCCATTAAAATATAGACTTACGTCTAAGTAAACACATTGTTGACAATCCACCAAGGGAGGGCTATTTTTTACCCATTGTCGACAATCCTATTAATAGTGATGCGCTCTATGTTAAAGCAAGACACGACGTTCGTTTCTGATGACACTCAAGTTCCCCACCTGCACAAGGTCAAATCGATCTCGGCAGATAAGACGTCGACCACATTAGCCGATCAAATTTTGGTGCAGATCCAAACCAGCATCATCAAGGGCGAACTGCCTGCGGGCAGCAAGATTAACGAGCAAGCACTGGCCGAAAAATACGGCATCAGCCGCGGCCCGACCCGCGAAGCACTGCAAACCTTAGAAAGACAACGTTTAGTGGTGCGTGCGCCCCATGTTGGTGCCCGCGTCGCCCAACTGACGGTGAGTGAACTTAACGATTTATATCAACTACGTAGCGTGCTTGAAGGCATGGCCTGCGAACTCGCCGCCAGCCGTATTACCCCAGAACAATTAGCCAAGCTAGAAGATCTGCTCGCAACGCAAGAAGCGGCGCTCGCCAAGGGCGATACTTACTTCCAAGAGGAAGGCGATGTCGACTTCCACTACCAAATTATTCAAGCCAGCGGTAACAAGCATCTGCAGGAAACCTTAGTCGGCGGCCTGTATCACCTGCTACGTATGTACCGCTACCAGTGCACCAATAAAAATCGCCCAGTGAAAGCGATTGCCGAACACAGACGCATAGTCGAAGCCATTGCCCAGCGCGATGGTGAGTTGGCCAGTTTGCTGATGCGCCGCCATATCGAACAGGGGCGTAAAAATACCGAATTACGCTTAATTGAATTGCAAGCCAATGCAGCCGCAAAAGAAACCTTAGCCAACATTAGCTAAGTTCTTACGGCTCAATATGCCCACTTCCCATAAAATGGAAAAGGATAAAACCATGACTCAAAGCGCAGGATTACGTTTTCGCCAAGCTCTTGCTAAGGCCAAACCGTTACAAATCGTTGGTACCACCAATGCCTATTTTGCCTTAATGGCAGAGCAAACTGGCTTCCAAGCCTTGTATCTTTCGGGCGCTGGCGTTGCCAATGCTTCCTACGGTTTGCCTGACTTGGGCATGACCTCAATGAATGACGTGCTGATTGATGCCGGCCGCATCACCTCTGCCACGCAGGTGCCTTTATTGGTCGATATCGATACTGGCTGGGGCGGCGCATTCAACATTGCTCGTACCATTAAAGAATTCGAAAAAATCGGCGTAGCCGCTGTGCACATGGAAGACCAAGTGTCGCAAAAGCGTTGCGGCCATAGACCCAACAAAGCGGTCGTAAGTATTGAAGAAATGGTCGATCGCATTAAAGCGGCCGTCGATGCCCGTACCGATCCTAACTTTGTGATCATGGCACGTACCGATGCCGTCGCCGTGGAAGGTTTAGAAGCGGGTATTGAACGCGCGCAAGCGTATATCGCCGCCGGTGCCGACATGATCTTCGCCGAAGCCTTAACAGAACTAGACCAATATCGTCACTTCAAGGCTCAAGTTAAAGCACCGATTTTGGCGAACATGACTGAATTTGGTCAAACCCAATTGTTCAATAAAGAAGAACTCGCCGAGGCGGGTGCCGACATGGTGCTCTACCCACTCGGTACTTTCCGTGCAGCCAACCAAGCCGCATTGAACGTCATGCAAGCGCTGATGAATGATGGTCATCAACGCAACGTGCTAGACACTATGCAGACCCGTAAAGACTTGTATAAATACTTGGGCTACCACGCCTTTGAAGACAAGTTAGATCAACTGTTCAGCCAAGATAAATAACCGAAAAGCTGCAACCCTATAGGGTTTGGCGTTAATGCAGATTTAACGTTAAACACGTTACATAAAAAGTGCAGCCTTAACCAATAAATGTCGGCGAATGAACACTCAAAATAAGTGCATTCATCCACCAGCAATAATCATACAGAGTTAACGGAAGGGAAGGATTATGTCAGAAGCTAAAAAACTAAGCGGTGCAGGATTACGTGGCCAGAGCGCAGGCGAAACCGCATTGAGCACAGTGGGCGTGTCAGGCAGCGGCCTAACGTACCGCGGTTATGATGTGAAAGATCTCGGTGAAAATGCCACCTTCGAAGAAGTCGCCTACCTTATTCTTTACGGCGAGCTGCCCACTCAAGCCCAACTTGATGCCTACAAAAACAAACTCAAAGGCCTTCGCGGTCTGCCACAAGCATTAAAAGAAGTATTAGAGCGCATTCCTGCTGAAACTCATCCTATGGATGTGATGCGTACTGGCTGCTCTATGCTAGGTAACTTAGAAGCCGAGCACAGCTTTAGCGAACAGAGTGAAATCACCGACCGTTTACTCGCCGCATTCCCATCGATCATCTGTTACTGGTATCGCTTTAGCCACGATGGCGTGCGTATCGATACTGAAACCGATGACGATCAAATTGGCGCACACTTCCTCCACTTATTACATGGCAAAGCGCCGTCGGCACTGCATGCTAAAGTGATGGACGTATCGTTAATTCTTTATGCAGAACATGAATTTAACGCATCAACCTTTACCGCTCGCGTCTGTGCTTCCACCCTGTCAGATATGCATTCATGCGTCACTGGGGCGATTGGTTCACTGCGCGGCCCGCTGCATGGCGGCGCGAACGAAGCAGCGATGGAACTCATTCAAGATATGAAAGATGAAGCCGATGCGCGCGACATCTTAATGGGCAAACTCGAGCGTAAAGATAAGATCATGGGCTTCGGCCACGCAATTTACCGCGACAGCGATCCACGTAATGCCATCATCAAAGAATGGTCAGAAAAACTGGCGGCTGCCAACGGTGACGACCGCCTATACCGCGTATCAGTTGCCTGTGAAGCCCTGATGTGGGAACAGAAAAAACTCTTCTGTAATGCTGATTTTTTCCACGCCAGCGCTTACCACTACATGGATATTCCGACTAAGTTGTTTACGCCAATCTTCGTGTGTTCACGCGTCACTGGCTGGGCGGCGCACGTGATGGAGCAACGCTCTAACAACCGCATCATCCGCCCGAGTGCCGATTATGTGGGCGTGGCGCCGCGCAAAGTGGTACCGATTGCCAACCGTTAAGCAAAATTGACCACACTTGGCGCGAGATTTCACTCAATGTAAGTCTCGCGCCAACTTCATTTTCCGAAATGGATGATGTTATGAGCACTGCTATGAATACCCAATATCGCAAGCCCTTACCCGGCACTCAACTCGATTACTTCGATACCCGCGAAGCCGTAGAAGCCATTCAAGCTGGCTCGTATGCCAAGCTACCTTACACCTCGCGCGTTTTAGCTGAAAACTTAGTCCGTCGCTGCGACCCGGCCGTTTTGACCGACTCGCTAAAACAGATTATCGAATCTAAGCAAGAACTGGATTTCCCTTGGTTTCCTGCCCGCGTGGTGTGCCATGATATTTTGGGGCAAACCGCCTTAGTTGACCTTGCAGGTCTGCGTGACGCTATTGCCGCTAAGGGTGGCGATCCCGCCAAAGTGAACCCAGTTGTGCCAACCCAGCTGATTGTGGATCACTCACTCGCTGTCGAATTTGGTGGTTTTGATAAAGACGCCTTCGCCAAAAACCGCGCCATCGAAGACAGACGCAACGAAGACAGATTCCACTTTATTGATTGGACGCAAAAAGCCTTTAAAAACATCGATGTTATCCCTCAGGGTAACGGCATCATGCACCAAATTAACTTAGAACGTATGTCGCCTGTGGTGCATTCACGCAATGGCGTGGCCTTCCCCGATACCTTAGTTGGCACCGACAGCCACACGCCGCACGTTGATGCGCTCGGTGTTATCGCCATAGGTGTCGGCGGCTTAGAAGCCGAAAGCGTGATGCTAGGGCGCGCATCCTATATGCGTCTACCGGACATTATCGGTGTGAAGCTCACGGGCAGACCGCAGCCTGGCATTACGGCTACCGATATCGTATTGGCCTTGACCGAGTTTCTACGCGCACAAAAAGTTGTCTCTTCTTACTTAGAGTTCTTCGGTGAAGGCGCAGCGGCGCTGACATTAGGCGATCGCGCCACGATTTCGAACATGACGCCTGAGTTTGGCGCCACTGCGGCCATGTTCTATATCGACCAGCAAACCCTTGATTATTTGACCTTAACGGGCCGCGAAGCCGAGCAAGTTAAACTGGTTGAAACCTATGCCAAAACCGCAGGTTTGTGGGCCGACAGCTTGACCGAAGTGCACTATCCACGCGTACTGCGTTTTGATTTATCTTCGGTGGTGCGCACCATTGCAGGGCCATCAAACCCACATGCGCGGGTGCCAACATCAGAACTCGCGGCACGTGGTATTAGTGGCGTAGTCGAAAACGAGCCCGGCTTAATGCCCGATGGCGCTGTGATTATTGCGGCGATTACCAGCTGCACGAATACCAGCAACCCACGCAACGTGATTGCTGCAGGTCTCATTGCCCGCAACGCCAATGCTAAAGGCTTAAGCCGCAAACCTTGGGTCAAAACCTCACTGGCACCCGGCTCTAAAGCGGTGCAATTATATTTAGAAGAAGCCAAGCTATTACCTGAGCTTGAACAACTCGGTTTTGGCATTGTTGGTTTTGCCTGCACGACGTGTAACGGCATGAGCGGCGCGCTGGATCCTGTGATTCAAAAAGAAGTGATCGACCGCGACTTGTACGCCACCGCTGTGTTATCGGGTAACCGTAACTTCGATGGCCGTATTCACCCTTATGCAAAACAAGCCTTCTTAGCATCGCCGCCATTGGTCGTCGCCTACGCGATTGCAGGCACCATACGTTTCGATATCGAAAAGGATGTGCTGGGATTAGATAAAGACGGTAAGCCAGTAAAACTTATCGACATTTGGCCATCGGATGAAGAAATCGATGCCGTGATTGCGACCAGTGTTAAACCTGAGCAGTTCCGCAAAGTGTACGAGCCCATGTTCGATTTAGCCGTCGATTACGGCGAAAAAATCAGCCCGCTGTACGATTGGCGTCCGCAATCTACTTATATTCGTCGCCCACCTTACTGGGAAGGCGCATTGGCGGGTGAACGCGCACTCAAGGGTATGCGACCACTGGCGGTACTGGGTGACAACATCACCACAGACCATTTATCGCCCTCTAACGCCATTATGATGGACAGCGCCGCAGGCGAATATCTGCACAAGATGGGCTTGCCGGAGGAAGACTTTAACTCCTACGCCACCCACAGGGGGGATCACTTAACCGCCCAACGTGCGACCTTTGCCAACCCTAAACTTAAAAACGAGATGGCAATCGTTGACGGTAAAGTGCAACAAGGTTCACTGACGCGTATCGAGCCAGAAGGTCAAGTGACCCGTATGTGGGAAGCGATTGAAACCTATATGGAACGTAAGCAGCCGCTGATCATCATAGCGGGCGCAGATTACGGCCAAGGTTCGTCCCGCGACTGGGCTGCCAAAGGCGTGCGTTTAGCGGGGGTTGAGGCCATTGTTGCCGAAGGTTTCGAGCGCATTCATCGCACTAACTTAGTCGGTATGGGCGTGTTGCCGCTGGAGTTTAAAGCCGGTGACAACCGTGCAACTTATGGAATAGATGGCACAGAAGTGTTCGATGTGCTCGGCACGCCAGCGCCAAGAGCGGATTTGACTGTCGTCATCACCCGTAAAAACGGGGAGCGCATCGAAGTGCCGGTGACGTGTCGTCTCGATACCGCCGAAGAAGTGTCTATCTACGAGGCGGGCGGCGTATTGCAGCGTTTTGCTCAGGACTTTTTAGAGTCGAATCTGAAGTAAAACTCGCTTTCAACAGGTGGCGACTCCACACGTGAATCGCCACCTTTGATAGCAACGCTAACCTGTATCGCTATTCCCCTTGGAGTTAATAGCATGAGTAAGAATTTTTTCCCGCCACAAATCAAAGTCGCCGCGACTTATATGCGTGGCGGCACCAGCAAGGGCGTGTTTTTCCGTCTGCAGGATTTACCTAAAGCCGCACAAGTTGCAGGTCCCGCACGTGATGCCTTGTTACTGCGAGTGATAGGCAGCCCAGACGCTTACGGTAAACAAATCGATGGCATGGGCGGAGCCACCTCGAGCACCAGCAAAACCGTAATCCTCTCCCCTAGCACCCAAACCGATCACGATGTCGATTACCTCTTCGGCCAAGTGGCAATCGATAAACCTTTTGTAGATTGGAGCGGTAACTGTGGCAACTTGACCGCCGCTGTCGGTGCCTTTGCCATCAGCAATGGCTTAATTGATACGGCCCGTATTCCACACAATGGCGTCTGCACAGTCCGAATATGGCAAGCCAACATAGGCAAAACGATTATCGCCCATGTGCCAATCACCAAGGGTGAAGTGCAAGAAACCGGTGATTTTGAGCTCGATGGTGTGACCTTTCCCGCCGCCGAAGTGCAAATCGAATTTATGAATCCGGCACCTGACGAAGATGGCAATTCTAACGGAGGGAGTAGCAGCATGTTCCCTACGGGCAATCTTGTCGATGTGCTAGAAGTGCCGGGCATTGGCAGCTTTAACACTACTATGATCAACGCGGGCATTCCCACCATTTTTATCAACGCAGAAGACTTAGGCTACACGGGCACAGAGCTACAAGATGATATTAATAGTGACAATGCCGCCCTTGCCAAATTTGAAACCATTCGCGCCTATGGCGCCGTGCGTATGGGCTTGATTTCGCATATTGATGAAGCAGTTGCACGCCAACACACGCCTAAGATCGCCTTTGTCGCTAAGCCTAAAGCCTATGTGTCATCGAGCGGTAAAACCGTCAATGCAGATGAAATTGACCTACTGGTACGCGCCTTGTCTATGGGCAAACTGCACCACGCTATGATGGGCACGGCTGCCGTTGCGATTGGTACGGCGGCGGCAATTCCCGGCACTTTAGTCAACTTAGCCGCAAACGGTGGAGACACTCACAAAACGATAGATGCTGTACGTTTCGGTCATCCCTCTGGCACCTTGCGCGTTGGCGCTGAGGCAAACTTAGTGAATGGTGAATGGACAGTCGTTAAAGCCATTATGAGCCGCAGCGCCCGCGTACTGATGGAAGGTTTTGTGCGAGTACCCGCTGCGTAACTTTATCTAAGTAAAACAGTTCAACCAAAGACCTTGCTTCTCCCCCTTCCGGCAAGGTCTTTTTTCTATTCTCGCCCATCATTTTAATCTGCTTCGCCCGTATTTGTCTTAGCATAATATGTTGACATACCTGAAACAATGCTAAGATCCTTTAGCAAAAACGCCAGAATACAAACTCGTCATAAAAAGAATATTGGCAGTAAAACGGTACAGTTAATATATTGCATGATCTATTACAGAATCGCGCCCATCGATTTTGGTTATTTTTAAGCCAAGTCAGCAATTTAAGTCGCATTTTTACAGCAAAATGGCATGTAAGGTCTAGGCTAAGAACTAAACTAAATAGAAACCTAATCAGGATGGGTCCGTTTTTGGTAGGGGGAAATTTGAGTCAACTAATCCACAAGCTAATGCTAAGTACGCTTTTTATCCTAAGTTTGTGGGGGATCTCGTGCAATGGATTAGCTCAACCATTGAGCGCGGCTTCCACACAGCTAAAATTTGAACATATTCGCAGTGAAGATGGCCTTACCCAAAATACGATTACTAGCCTGTTTATGGACAATGCAGGTATGTTATGGATTGGCACTCAAGATGGTTTGCATGCTTATAACGGTCACAGCTTCAATATTTTCCCCCATTCACCCAATGATCCGAGGAGTATTTCTGAGAGCTATGTCTCTGACATTATTCAAGACTCAGAAGGTAATATCTGGGTTTCAACTTTCAGCCAAGGGGTAAATCGACTCGATTTGAGCACAGGGACCTTTGAACACTTTGGCCAAGAACAAGGGCTTACTGATCCACGCACAACCAAACTCAGCGTTGTAGGCAATACACTCTGGATTGGTACTAAAGCAGGACTATTTTCCCTATCGACCAAAACCAAACGCATTACCCAAGTGAACTTAGGTAATAGTGTTCAACCCCACATCACCAGCTTAGCCAATGTTGAAGACACTTATCTGCTGGCAGGAACACAAGATAGCGGCACCTTTGCTGTCAGTGCCAATACTATTACTCGCTTAAATGTCCCGCAGAATCTCACTGCACATCAAATTAGGGCACATTCCGCTAATGCGATCACTTTAGCTCTGGGAGAGCAATTATGGCATTACAACTTGGCCTCACAACAGGGCGAAATCCTCTGGCAGACAGACGATAATGTGCCTTACATTAAAGATTTTATCCAAACTGAGCAGGGTGACTTTTGGGTTGTTGGGCCAGAAGCCGGTCTTATTCAACTCGAGAGAAACGATAAGGCATTTACTGCGACCTACCACAGGTATGATCCTAAGCGTACCAACAGTATCAGTGAAAATAACATACTGAGCTTACTGCAAGATCCCTTTGGCAATTTATGGTTAGGTGCCAGTTATTCTGGTCTAGATAAAATTAATACCCGTCGTCAGTATTTTCAGCATATTTACGAATCCACCCCTAACCTGTCGCAACAAAGTAACAACATTCGCACCTTGTTCCGCAGCCAAGATAATGCGCTATGGATAGGCACCGAAGGTGCTGGGCTTAAACGCATGTTGGCCAATGGAAAATATGAACACTACACGGAGCTCTTTGCTAACGCCTTAGGGATGCATCAACGCAACTTGAATCTTATCCTGCGAGATATAGACCAAGACAAAAATGGCGTGCTTTGGTTTGCCACTAACTATGGGCTAGGTCGACTGGCGCTAGATGGCCACTTCCAGTTACTCAAGGTGACAGAACGCACTGATCAAGGCGCAGAAACCAATTATATCCGTAGTTTAGATATTGATGAGCAAGGTCGCCTCTGGGTGGCAACAACCAATGCCCTCTACCGTAAGGCGATAGATACCGATGAATTTACTTTTATCTCATTGGCACATATTGATAATTTCTATCCGGCACAAAACCAGTTTTTAATCCTCAGAACACACAAAGACACGCTATGGATAGGTACTCTCGATGGCCTACTTAAACTGGATATGAAAACTGGCACAGGTAAATCCTACTTCCATCAATCCTCAGACAAAAACAGCCTGATCAACAACCGTGTCCGCGATATTTTAGTCACAAAGTCGGGCGAGGTATGGTTTGCTACCCATGGTGGGATCAGCAAGTTACCGTCCCAAGAGGCCGATGCAGGTTTTAGCCACTATACCCGCAATCAGGGATTACCAAGTGATACCATCTATGCCTTACTCGAGGATCAAGAACACAACATTTGGTTTAGTAGTAATGCGGGCATAGGCAAACTAAACCCCAAAACCAACCGTGTCATCATATTCAACGAACAAGAGGGATTACAAGCACTGGAGTTTAACGGTGGCGTAAAACTTGAAGACAGCGATGGCGATCTCTGGTTTGGTGGCATTAATGGCATAAATCGTTTCAATCCAAAGTCAATTCCAGATCAACGACCCGATGTTAAAGTCGCACTCACTGGCTATAGTATTGCGGGTAAAGGGCACACTATTCTCGATTTAAGTCATCCACCTAGCATAGTAATGGACTATAGCGATCAGCTGATCAGTTTTGAGGTGACCTCATTGGATTTCAGCTATACGGGTAAAAACCGCTTCAGCTATTTTCTTGAGGGATTTGATAACGAGTGGCATGAGCTCCCCACAGGTAATGAAATCACCTTCACCAATATTAATCCTGGTCACTACCAACTGCATGTTCGCCATGGGCTGCAATACAACACTCAAGGTGACTACGCCCTTTCTGTCGATCTTCATGTACAAGCGCCCTTCTATCGAACTCAGTTCGCCTACTCCCTCTATAGCTTGCTCTCTCTATGGCTGTTGGCTTGGATCATTATCTGGCGTAAAAGAAAACGCCAGCAACAGCGCGAATTTGAAACCAGTATCCGCGCCTCAGAGGAGCGACTCAAACTTGCACTTTGGGCCTCTGGCGATGGCATGTGGGACTGGAACATACCAGAAAATCGCGTCTATCGTACCAATATGGATTCTTCAGTCCCCCATTGGAATAGCAGCAATATAGCCCATGAGAGCATGCACTCAGAGGATAGAGAAAGATTCAAATTTGAGCTTAACGAACACCTTCAAGGTCGTTCGCCTTTCTTCGAAGCAGAGTACCGAGTCGAGCGCTCCCCCGGTAATTGGGTATGGATTTTAGACCGCGGTAAAGTGGTGGAAAAAGATAGCCTAGATAATCCGATCCGCATGACAGGGACCAACCGTAACATTACCTCGCGCAAACTGATTGAAAACGAGTTGGTACTGTCATCACAAGTGCTCAACAGTATGAACGAAGCCGTTGTAGTGGGAGGATTAAATTATCGAATTCGTTCGGTCAACCCAGCATTTTGTGCCATTACAGGGTACACAGAACGCCAAATAACCGACAGGCACTTCATTCACTTAGCCTTTAGCCGCCAACAGCGGGAGTTGTTCAATACAATTGAACAACAGCTACTGCGTCACAAACATTGGGTCGGAGAACTGTGGATCCGCAATAAACAACGTCAGGCCATTTTAGTCTGGCTTGAAATCAACCAAGTGATCGATATCAAAGGCGAAACCAGTCACTTCGTTGCAGTATTTACCGACATCACAGAGCGGAAAAAAGCCGAAGAAGATCTGCGTTTTCTCGCCAGCTTCGACACATTAACTGGCTTACCGAACCGAACCTTATTTCAAGACAGACTCAATCACGCGATTACTCAAGCGCACAGAGCGAATAATATCGTTGCCTTGCTGTTCTTAGACCTCGACCGCTTTAAACATATCAACGACTCTATGGGTCATCATGTCGGGGATTTGTTACTGAAAGCCGTGGCAAGACGACTGCAAAATGCAGTGCGTGATGGCGATACTGTCGCACGCTTAGGTGGCGATGAATTTACTATTATTTTAGAAGGTGTTGCGAAAACAAAAGCCGCAACCCTGATCTCAGAAAAAGTACTCAGAGCATTCCAAACGCCCTTCCTATTGGACGATAAAACGCTGACCATCTCGACCTCAATTGGTATCAGCTTATACCCTAACGATGCGGACAATGCCGACTCACTAATTAAATTTGCCGATACCGCCATGTACCACGCAAAATCATCAGGTCGAAATAACTTTCAGTTTTATACCTCTAAGTTAAATGAAATCGCCACCCGTCATGTACAACTCGAAAGTGGTTTAAAGGAAGCTATCCAACGCAAAGAACTAAGCTTAGTTTATCAACCTAAATTCTGTTTACGAGATGGTTCACTCACAGGACTGGAAGCACTTTTACGTTGGTATCACACTGAACTTGGTCCTATTTCACCTGTGGAATTTATTCCACTGGCGGAAGAAACGGGTATCATCACTCAAATTGGCCACTGGGTGATCAACCACGCCTGCCAGCAATTAGCCGAATGGAATAGCCTAGGATTTAACGGGATCACTATCGCCGTCAACCTATCGGCTCGCCAACTGAAAGCGGACATTATCTCCACCATCGAAGTTGCTTTAGCCGTATCAGGTCTCCCGGCTCAATCCCTTGAGCTTGAGCTTACTGAATCAATGATCATGGGCAATCCGCAGGAGTCGGTCAGCATCCTATCTAAACTCAAGGCCCTAGGATTGACCATAGCCGTGGATGATTTTGGTACGGGTTATTCGAGCCTAAGCTATCTCAAACGCTTCCCGATAGACACACTCAAAATCGATCGAGAATTTGTCAGAGACATCACCAACGATCCCGACGATGCCGCCATCACCAGCGCCATTATTGCCCTCGCTCACAGCTTAGAACTGAATGTCGTCGCCGAAGGCGTAGAGACCCAAGAACAGCTCAACTTCTTGGCGATGCAGGGTTGCGATCAAGTACAAGGTTTTTTACTGAGTAAACCCTTAAATGCCGAAGATTGTTTAACCTTACTCAAAAATCAATCTAAGCCACAGCCACTTTGATTTAAGGCGTTACCAACAAAAACATTTGTCTAGTCCTGAAATAAGTTGACACTTATTTCCACCTAAAACGCCTGATGAACCTCATCGGGCGTTTTGTATTTTAAGGCCAAATGGGGCCGTCGTTGATTATAGATGGCGACCGCTTCTTCCACCATCTGTCGTGCCTCCTGCAGCGTTGCTGGCTTATGTGTTAAAAACTCCTGCTTCAATATGCCATTTACTCGCTCTGCTAACGCATTTTGATAGCAGTCATATCCGTCTGTCATTGAGCATGT